>NZ_BAAARW010000006.1:0-475737 GCF_039532545.1 Actinomadura vinacea
CTGCACATGGCGACGGTGCGCGCCCGCGTGACCTTCGACCTGCTCGCCGGCGCCCCCGGGCCGCGGAGGCCATGCTCGACCAGCTCGCCTGGTGGGGCCTGGCCCTGCGCGAGGCCCGCGCGGCACGGCCGTACGTCTCCTGAACCCCCTGAAAAACCCCTGGAAACCGGAAGGCGGAATGACATGAGCACATCGACCACCGATGTGGCGATCGAGACATCGGGCCTGGTCAAGACGTTCGGCAAGACCCGGGCGCTGGACGGGGTCGACCTGGTCGTCCCGCGCGGCAGCGTGTACGGGGTCCTCGGCCCCAACGGCGCCGGCAAGACCACCGCGGTGCGGGTGCTGGCGACGCTGCTGCGCGCGGACGGCGGCGAGGCCCGCGTCTTCGGCCACGACGTGCGCCGCGACCCCGACGCCGTACGCTCCCGGGTCAGCCTGACCGGGCAGTACGCCTCGGTGGACGAGGACCTCACCGGCACCGAGAACCTCGTGCTGCTGGGCCGGCTGGTCGGCTATGGCAAGGGCGCGGCCCGCGAGCGCGCGGCCCGGCTGCTGGAGGCGTTCGGGCTCACCGACGCCGCCGACCGGCAGGTCAAGAACTACTCCGGCGGGATGCGGCGGCGCATCGACATCGCCGCGAGCATCCTCAACACCCCGGACCTGCTCTTCCTGGACGAGCCCACCACCGGCCTCGACCCGCGCAGCCGCAACCACGTCTGGGACATCGTCCGGGTGGTGGTGGCGCAGGGCACGACGGTGCTGCTTACCACCCAGTACCTGGAGGAGGCCGACCGGCTGGCGGGCCGCATCGCGGTCATCGACCACGGCAAGGTGATCGCGGAGGGCACCCCGGGCGAGCTGAAGTCCTCGGTCGGCGCGGGCTCGGTGCACCTGCGGCTGCGCGAGGCGGCGCAGCGGCCCGAGGCGCAGCGGCTGCTCGCCCGGGTCCTGGACGCCCCGGTGGACCAGGACGCCGACCCGGTCGCGCTGACCGCCCGGCTGGCGACGGTGCGCACCGGCTCCGGCGCCTCCGAGCAGGCGTCCCGCGCGCTGGCCGAGCTGGCGGCGGCCGGGATCACCGTGGACGACTTCTCCCTCGGCCAGCCCAGCCTGGACGAGGTGTTCCTCACCCTGACCGGCCGCCCGGCCGAGCAGGACACCGGCGGCACCGGCGACAACGGCAAGGAGATGGCGGCATGACGACCACGACCACCCAGGAGACGCCCGGCGCCTACGTCCCGTCCCCGGAGATCATCGGCGCGGTGCTGGCGCCCGCCGACCGGCCGCCGCGGCCGAGCGCGCTGTCGGCGTCGATGACCTTCGGCTGGCGGGCGATGCTGAAGATCAAGCATGTGCCCGAGCAGCTGTTCGACGTCACCGCCTTCCCGATCATCATGACGCTGATGTTCACCTACCTGTTCGGCGGGGCGCTGGCCGGCTCGGTCACCGACTACCTGCAGTTCCTGCTGCCGGGCATCATGGTGATGAGCGTGATCATGACGACGATGTACACCGGCGTCGCGGTGAACACCGACATCGAGAAGGGCGTGTTCGACCGGTTCCGCAGCCTGCCGATGTGGCGGCCCGCGCCGATGGTCGGCTACCTGCTCGGCGACATGTTCCGCTACACGGTGGCGTCGCTGGTCATCCTGGCGCTCGGGCTGGTGCTGGGCTTCCGCCCGGACGGCGGCCCGGCCGGCGTGCTCGCGGGGATCGCGGTGCTGGTGCTCTTCTCGTTCGCCTTCTCCTGGGTCTGGACGATGTTCGGCCTGCTGCTGCGCTCGGAGAAGTCGGTCATGGGCGCCAGCATGATGGTGCTGTTCCCGGCCACCTTCCTCAGCAACATCCTGGTGCGGCCGGAGACCATGCCCGGCTGGCTGCAGGCGTTCGTGGACGTCAACCCGATCACGCAGCTGGTGGCGGTGGTCCGCGGCCTGATGCAGGGCGATGTGGGCAGCGAGCTGGTCTGGGTCGTCGGCTGGGGCGCCGCGTTCATCCTCGTGTTCGGCTCCCTGACGATGTGGCTCTACAACCGCAAATGAGCAGCTGTGTTCATTGCAATCCCGGCCCAGGGTGCTCGCCTGGCGGCTCGCACCCTGACCTGGCTTGGTGCGAGCGCGGCATCGCTTCGCGATCTGGCCGGTGAGGCTCGCCTCCGGCATCGCCCCACCGGCCAGGCAACGCGCTCGCGCGGTACTTGAGGCCACTTCGAGACAAGACCCGAGGTCCGGGCCGGGGCGCGGTTTCCATGACGGAGCCGCGCCCCGGCTTCGTCATTGGAGCGGCGCGTCACAGCCGCCAGGGCGCGTCGGACTCGGGCTGGTAGACGCAGGACGCGCCGGTGGACACCGTGGCCCTCAGGTGGCCGGCCAGCTCGGGATGGTGCCGGTCGAGCCTGCGCAGGGTGTCGCGGATGCGGGCGGTGACGGCCTTGCGGGCGCGCTCGGCCTCGTCGCCCAGGCGGCGGCTGCGGCCGGCCAGCCCGGCGGCCGCGCGCAGCTCCTCCAGCAGCGCGGCCCGCTCCCTGTCGTACTCGGCGGCCCGGTCGTCGTCGCCGAGCCCGGCGGCCCGGTCGATCTCCTCGTCCAGCACCTGGAGCCGCCGCTTGTAGCGCGCCCTGGCCTCCTCGTCGAGGACGTCGTCGCCGCCCATCCGGCGGGACGCCGCGACGACCTCGCCGCCCTCGGGCGCCAGCAGCGTCACCGCCGGGATCGCGGTGCCGGGACTGCCCAGCAGCCGGTGCAGGTCGCGCAGGCCCTTGGCGTCGGGCAGGTGGACGGCGCGGCCGCCGAACGCCAGCGTCCAGACCCGCCCGTCGAAGCGGAACACCGCGCCGGAGGGGCTCTCGGCGGGGCCGGACGGACCGTCCGCCGCACCCAGGCCGGCCAGGGCCCGGTGGGCGCGGCCGGCCAGGTGCCGCATTCCCAGCTCCTCGGCCTCGCCCGCCGCCTCGGTGAACAGCGCCCGGGCCGCGCCGCGGTCGCCGGTGCCGGCACGGGCCGCCAGCGTCTCGCCGAGCCGCAGCCGCGCCTCGGCCGCCCAGGGACGGGCGCCCAGCCGGTCGGCCGAGCGGACGGCGCCGGTGAGCCGCTCGACGGCGTCGTCCCACCGCTTCTGGGCGGCGTCGACCACGCCGAGCCAGAGGCTCATCGGGCCGCTGACCTCGCAGCCGTACAGACCCACCGCCCACAGGTCGCGGTGGGGCAGCAGCGCCGACCGGGCGCGCTCGCACAGCTTCGGGTCGCCCGACAGGGCGGCGGTCTGCGCCAGGAAGCGCAGCCACAGCGGCTCGATCATGCGCGGGTACGGGGAGCCGCCGTCCTCCACCTCCTCCAGCAGCCGCAGCGCCGCGTCGGTGTCACCGCGTTGCGCGGCGGTAACGCCCTCCAGCAGCGTGGCGTACGGGTGGCCCTGCGCGTGGATCGCCAGGCGTATGCCCTCGATCTCGTCGAACGCCCCCCGCAGCAGGTCGAGCGCCCAGCGCAGGTGCAGCCCCATGAACCCGAACTCGTGGACGGAGTCGTCCTCGCCCGCCTCCGTCACCACACCGATCTGCGCGGCGGCCTCCTCGAAACGCCCCTGCATGGTGTTGACGATGGCCTGGTCGACCTGGCCCGCGACCGTCCACACCGTGGGCTCGTCGTCATGGGTCAAGGCGACGAACTCGCGATACTGGTCGAGGAAACGCGGATCGCCCTGCTCCAGCAGCGCCACCCAGCGGAACGAGGTGGCGAAGGCGACGGCGCCCTGATCACCGGACCGGCGGCCCAGCTCGGCGAGCTCGGAGGTGAGCTCCTCCCGCTCGGCCGCGGTGCCCATGCCGAGGATCGCGTCATGCCGCGCCCAGAGCCCGAACGACAGCGCCTCCCGGTCGCCGTCCCGGCGGGCCAGCCCGGCGATCTTGGTCGCCAGTTCCTGCACCATCTGGAGGTTGGGCAGCACGCCGGGCGGGGGGCGCCCGCCGCCGATCAGCCTGCGGTGCGCCTCCCGGACCAGTTCGGCGCGCTCCTCGGCGCGCTCGTCGAGCCGGCCGTAGCGGTAGAGGGCGAGGGCCACCCGGGCGAGCAGCTCGGGGTCGTCCAGCTCCCGGGCGAGGGCGGTGGCCTGCTCGAACGCGCGCCAGGCGGCGTCGGAGACGTTGTCGTAATGCAGCGCCCGGCCCAGCTCGACGGTGATCAGGATGCGCTCGCGGAGCCGGCCGGGGGGAAGGATCTCCAGCGCGTGGCGCAGGTGCTGGAGCGCCTCCTCCACCGACAGCCGGGACGAGGCGTGGTCGGCGGCGGCCTTCAGCAGCTCCACCGCCCGCATCGCGTCGATCCGGTCGCCGGCGAGGCGGGCGTGCCGGGCCGACTCGGCCGGCAGGATCCGCCCGGCCAGGGCGGGCGACCGGTCGAGGGCCCGGACGACGGCGGCGTGCGCGTCCCCGGCGGCGTCCTCGTCGAGCGCGCCGTACAGCGTCTCGCGGACCAGATCGTGCGCGAAGGCGAACCGGCCCGCGCCCAGCGCGGTCACCAGCCGCGCCGCGAGCGCCTGGTCGAGCAGCCGGTCCACGTGCGGCACCGGGATCTCCGCGGTCGCCGCCAGCACCCGGCGATGGAACTCGCGGCCGAGCACGGCCGCCGCGGTCAGCATCCGCTCGACCGGCGGGGCCAGCAGCGACAGCCGCCGCTGCACGGCGTCGCGGACGCCCGGCGCGATCGCGGTGACGCTGCCGCCGCCGTGCCAGAGCCGCGCCGTCTGCTCCACGAAGAACGGGTTGCCGCCGGTCCGCCGGTGCACCTCGGCGACCAGCTCCGGATCGGGGTCGCGGCCCACCGTGCGCGACATGAGCCGCCCGACCTCGGCGCGGCCGAGTCCGGTCAGCGTCACCGTCGTGGCCTTGCCGGCCAGCGCCGCGAGCTGCGGCCCGAGCGGATGCCCGGCCCCCTCCACCTCGACGTCGCGGTACGCCCCGATCAGCAGCAGCCGCTCGAACCAGGTGTGCCGGGCCGCGAACTCCAGCAGCCGGACCGAGGCGGCGTCGGCCCAGTGCAGATCGTCCAGCACCACCACGACCGGGCGCCGCTGCGACGCGGCCACCAGCGCGGTCGTCACCGCGTCGTAGAGCCGGAACCCGTCGGCGCCGCCGCCGGGCGACTCGCCCAGCAGCGCCGCAAGCTCCGCTCCCGCCAGCTCCTGGATGCCGGCCCATTCGCCGGGGTCGGCGGCGCGCCCCAGTGCCCGGACGACCTGCGTCCACGGCCAGTAGCCGGGCGCGGCGGCCGAGTCCCAGCAGGAGCCGCCCAGGACCAGGACCCCGTCCTGGCGGGCCCGCTGCACGGCGCTGGTGACCAGGGTCGTCTTGCCGATCCCGGCCTCGCCGGTGACCAGCACGAGGCCGCCGTGGCTGGTGGTCGCCCGCTCTATCTCGGCGTTCAGCACCGAGGCGGGGTGATCCCGTCCGATCAGCGCGGATGTCATGGTCGTCTGGCCGTTCCCTCGGGCTCGATTCGCTGGGCCTACGGGTGTGCGGGACGACGTTAGCGGCACCCACCGACATTCCCGCGCCTCCATCGTGCCCGATGGACCGACATGGATAGATATGCATATTCATATTGATTAGCGAGCCATATGAATATTGGACATGAGCGATGCGGCTCTGGTCTGCTCTGGGACGAAGATCGACAATGAGGAGCAGGCATGAAGCACACATCCACCCCCGGCGCCAGACCGCGACCGCCGGCCAGGACGGGGCTCGCCCTCCTGGCTGCGGCCGCGCTGATCGGCGGCGCGGCCTGCGGCGCGGGTCCGGCCTCCGCCGTCCCCGCCGCCAAGGTCGCCGCGTCGAAGGGCGCCGCGCCCGCGAGCACGCCCCAGAGCACCTCGCCCGCCCCCGCACTCCAGAAGGAGGTCCGCGAGCGGCTCCGCAGGCTGGAGACCTCCTACGACGGCCGCATCGGCATGTTCGCCCTGGACACCGGCACCGGGAGCACGATCGGCTACCGGAGCCACGAGAGCTTCCCGCTGGCGTCGACGTTCAAGGCGATCGCGTCCGCGGCGATCCTCGACCGGGCACGCCGGCTCGAGCCCGGCCTGCTCGAGCGCCGCGTGTTCTGGACGGCCGAGGAGGAGGTCCTCCCCTCGCCCGTCACCGAGGGCCGCGGCGGCACCGGCATGACCATGGCCGAGCTCTGCGCCGCCTCCATCTCGCACAGCGACAACACCGCCGCGAACCTGATGCTCAAGGAGCTCGGCGGGCCGGCCGGCCTGACCCGCTACTTCCGCTCCCTCGGCGACCCGGTGTCCCGCCTCGACCGCACGGAGCCGGACCTGAACATCTGGCGGCCGGGCGAGCGGCGCGACACCACCACCCCCGCGGCCGCCGGCCGCGACCTGAACCGGCTCACCACGGGCGACGCCCTCGCCGCGCCGGACCGGGACCGGCTGAACGGCTGGCTCCGCGGCAGCACCACGGGCAACGAGCGGATCCGCGCCGGCCTGCCCAAGGACTGGACGGTCGGCGACAAGACCGGCACGGGCAGCACCTACGGCACCGCCAACGACATCGCGATCGCCTGGCCCCCGTCCGGAGCCCCGCTGATCATCTCGGTCTACACCAACCGCGATGACGCCGGCGGCGAGGCCGAGAACCGCGTCATCGCCGAGACCGCCGCCATCGCCGCCCGCGGGCTGGGCCGGATGGAGTGAGGTCTCCGGGCGGTCCCGCCGCGTAGGAGAATGCGGGGATCATGCCGGAGCGGGCCGTGCAGAATGGGGCGATGTGAGGATCTGTGTCTACGGGCTGGGCGCGGTCGGCGGGCTGATCGCCGCCCGGCTGGCCCGCTCCGGCGTCCCGGTGTCGGCGGTCGCGCGCGGCGCGACGCTGGAGGCCGTCCGCGAGCGCGGCGGGCTGGTCCTGGCCGAGGGCGCGGACGGGGAGCGCTCCGCGCCGATCCCGGTCACCGCCGCCGCGGACCCGGACGCCCTCGGCGTCCAGGACGTGGTGGTGATCGCGGTCAAGGCGACGGCGCTGCCCGCCGCCGCGCCGTCCATCGCCCGCCTGACCGGCCCGGACACGGTGCTCGTGCCCGCGCTGAACGGGATCCCCTGGTGGTTCTTCCACGGCCTGGGCCACGACGTCCGCCTGGAGTCCACCGATCCCGGCGGCGCGGTGTCGGCGGCGCTGCCGGCCGGGCGCGTCGTCGGGAGCGTGGTGCATCTGAGCGCCGCGTGCCCCGAGCCCGGCGTCGTCCGGAATCCGGCGGGGGAGCGGATCATCCTCGGCGAGCCGTGCGGCGGCGGCTCGGACCGGGTGGAGTCGGTCGCCGGGCCGCTCCGCCGCGCCGGGTTCGAGGTCGAGGTCAGCGACCGGGTGCAGCGGGACGTGTGGTTCAAGCTCTGGGGCAACATGACCATGAACCCGCTGTCGGCGCTCACCGGCGCCACCTCGGACCGGATCCTGGACGACCCCCTGGTCCGCGGCCTCGCCAGCGCCTGCATGCGCGAGGCGGCCGAGGTCGGGGCCCGGATCGGGCTGCCGATCGACGCCGACCCCGAGGAGCGGCACGCCGTCACGCGCGGGCTCGGCGCGATCCGCACCTCGATGCTGCAGGACGTCGACGCCGGCCGCCCGATCGAGCTGGACGCCCTGGTGACCTCGGTGACCGAACTGGGGCGCCGAGTCGGCGTGCCCACGCCCGCCATCGACGGGCTGCTGGGCCTGACCCGGCTCAGCGCCCAGGTGCGCGGCCTCTACCCCGCGACCGGCTTTCCCGCGCCGTAGCCCGCGGGCCCGCGCTCACGCGGCGACGGACTTGGTCGGCGGCGCGGTGAGCGCGTAGATGAGCAGCACGCACATCGCGATGACGATCACCGACCAGACCGGGTACGCGGTGAGGAACATCAGCTGCCCGATGGCGGCGATGGCCGCCATGACGACGCCCGCCACCCGCGCCCAGCTGTGCCCCGCCAGGACGCCCGCGCCGACCGCGATCTGGATGATCCCCACGACCAGCCAGATCCATCCCCAGGCGGTCCAGTTGAAGATCAGGATCTCGTCGCCGGAGACGAGGAAGTAATCGGGTTTGAACAGGGCGACGATCCCGTCGATGACGTTGAACGCGCCCACGACCAGGCCGATGATGCCGGCGAAGGTCAGCCACCCTGAGATCCGCGGGCCGTGCGCGGTGGCGCCTTCGTGTGGTGCCGAGGTAGTGCCCATGACGTTCTCCTCGCCTGCTTGCTCCGTTTTCCAGAGGAGATCTGCCCGAGCGGTCACTTTCGCCAACCGGCCGCGGAAGAGATATGGCGGACGTGTGCCCGCACCTTTCCCGCTGTTTTGCCCATTTCGCCCGCCGGTTGATATTTGGCTATTTCCCGTTTCGGCGCCTGGCCAGTGCGGCGAGGAGCACGGCCGCCGTGCCGGTGAGGATGTAGAGGGCGAAGAGGCCCAGCGCCTCCGGCCAGGTGCCCTGCAGCAGGTACGCGACCCCGAACACCGCGCACACCAGCGCGGTCAGCGCCAGCCCGCAGCCGAGGGCGGCGGCCGCCGCCGCCCCGGCCAGCACCGCCGCCCGCCGCGTCCACGTCCGGGCGTCGCCGCGGAGGGCGCGGCCCTTCACCAGGCCCTTCACGAACGGGCGCGAACCCGCTGGAGAGCCCGCTCCGGGCCGGCGCCGCGGCGACACGTAGACGCACTCGGCGCGGTTGGCCGGAGGCGGTGCGCCGGCCGGCCGGCCCTCGTCGGTCGTCGTCCCGTGTCCGGCTGCCTCCGCACGCGTCGGCACTGCTCACCCACCAGCTCTCATAGCTCGACGTGCTGTTCCATGTACTCGGAGAGACGGGCAGTGATGGTGGCACATCATCGACCGGCCGGCCAGCAACCGGTCGATCATGGCGTTTCCCGGCCGTCAAGAACCCCCGTGAACGCCCGGCTTGGGCGGCTCCCCGGCGACGGGCGGGAGGGCGGCGCGCGCGTCCTGGAAGTCCAGGCCGGTGGCCTGCAGGAGGTCGACGGTGACCGACCGCGCCTGCGCCGCCACGACCTGCGTGGAGAAGCCGCTCCGGGCCGTGGTGACGAGCAGGGCCGCGGTCTCCTCCAGGGAGGCGCGGGCGGCCGTGGCGTCCCGCTGCTCGGCCAGCTCCCGCCCGAGTTCCGCGGCGGCGTGCGCCAGCCGGTCGAGGCTCGTCGCGAGGAAATCGGGCACGGGCTCGTGGGAGTGCAGCGCGGAGGCCGTGCGGCGCAGCAGCACGCGGGCGTTGCGGAGCGCGTGGTCGAGCGGCTCGGCGGCGGTGGTGTAACGCTCCAACGCGCGGCGCCGCCGCCGGCGGCGCACCGGGGACAGCGAGACCACCTCGTCCGCCGCGGTGAGCGCGGCGCGGTACTCGTCGATGGCCTGCTGGGTGCCGCGGGCCCGTTCCAGCGCCTCCTCGGCCAGCTGCGGGTCGCGCTGCCGGACGGCGTCCGCGGCTCCGGTCAGGGCCAGGGCGAGCTCGTCGAACAGCCGCCGTCCCTGGGGCCGGATGAGCTTCGTGGGGTCTCCCGAGAACAGCGCGATCGCGGCCAGGCCGAGCAGCCCGCCGATGAGCGCGTCCAGCATCCGGTCGGGCCCCTCCCGGCCGCCGGGCGGGAGCAGCGTCGCCACCAGCACGGCGGACGAGCCGGCCTGCAGCGTGATGAGGGCGCCGGCGTCCAGGAACACCGCGACGGTCATCGCCAGCGCCACCACCAGGGCGATCTGCCAGGCGCCGGTGCCGATGACCGACACCAGCAGATCGCCCACCCCGATCCCGACGCTCACCCCGACGACGAGTTCGACGACGCGCCGGATCCGCTGGCCCATCCCCGCGCCGACGCACAGCACCACGGCGATCGGCGCGAAGAACGGCCGCGGGTGCCCGAGGACGTCGGCGGCGATCAGCCAGGCCAGGGCGGCGGCGAGGGCGCACTGGACGATGGGCGGCCCCATCCGGCCCAGCCGCTGGACCCGTTCGCGCAGCGCCGTCCGCGCGCGTTTCCCGGCCCGCACGAGCAGGCCGGGCGCGCCGTCCTCACCGCCGGCCGGCCTCATGGCCCGCATCCTAGGTGGCGCGCCGCGCAGGTCAGGGCAGGGGGCGGCGGTAGAACAGGGCCGCGCCCAGCAGGTACGCGGCGGCCCGGTCCAGTGTGTCGCAGAGCATCTGCTTGCGGCGCTGCCCGTTCTGCAACAGGAACACCGACCAGCGCCCCGCCTCCGACACCAGGCACCAGGCGCCCTCCGCGGCTTGGTTGATCCGGTACGCGCCGGGGTCGACGCCCAGTTCCTTGAGCCGCCGTTCGAGGTCGGCCAGCGGGTCGTCGGCCATCGGCGCCTGCTGCCCCTGGTACGGCGCGTATCCGGGGCCGGGCGCGGGCCCGCCGGGGAAGGCGCTGGGCAGCGGTGGCGGACCGCCGGGACCGCCGTACGGGCCGGGAGGGCCGGGGGGACCGGGTGGGCCGGGAGGCCCTGGATAGGGCGCCGCCGGCATCGGCTGCGGAGGGAACCCGCCGGGCATGGGACCGCCGGGGAACGACCCGGGCAGGGGCGGCGGAGCGGGGTGGCCGGGAGGCGGACCGTAACCGGGCGGGCCGGGGTAGGGACCGCCGGGAGGAGGCGGCGGCGGGCCGCCGGGAAACGCCCACGGCTGCCCGCCCGGCGCTCCGGGCGGGGCTCCGGGCGGGGGCGGCGCGGACGCGCCCGGGGGCGGAGCCGGGTCCGGTTCCCGCTGCCCGGTCGCGATCTCGATCGCGATCTCCAACGTGGCGTCGTCGACCTCGGGGACGCGGTACCCCTGTGCGCGGATGTGCGCGACCAGATCGGGCTCCGGCGGGATGCCGTGCTTGTCGAGGTAGTAGTAGACCGCCCCCGCCCAGACCCACGTCCCGTCCGTCTTGAAGATCAGCGGGACCTGGTCGCCGCGCGACGGATCGACCTCGTCCGGGGCGTACGAACGGGCCGCGATCACCATTTTGGCGTCCCGGAGGTACTCGACGATCCGGGCGGTCTCGTCCTCGGGCACCGGGGGCCGGGAGACCGACGGCCGCTCACCGTTCGACGCCGGCCGGTCGAACACACGTGCACTGCGCATGCTCCCCGAAGATACACACCGCGACCGAAGGCTCACGCCCGAATCCGGTCATCGATGGTCTTCTCGGTCAAGAGGGGAGGATATGCACGTTCAGCCGAACGTGGCGCCGCCGTTGACGGTGAGGGTCTGGCCGGTGATGAACGCGGCCCGTTCCGAGGCCAGGAACGCCACCGCCTCGCCGACGTCGGCGGGCACGCCCAGATGGCCCAGCGGCAGCCGCGCGGCGTACTCCTCCGTGGCCTCGGCGGGCATGCCCGCGTGCCGGTCGGTGGGGATCCAGCCGGGCGCCACGAAGTTGACGGTGATCCCGTGCGGGCCGAGCTCGCGGGCCCAGGACCGGGTGAGCCCGAGCTGGGCGGCCTTGGCGGCGACGTAGGCGCCGGACATGGGCGGCCCCAGCGCGACGACGTCCGATCCGACGTGGACGATGCGGCCGTACCCGCGCCGCTTCATCCCGGCGACGGCCTCGCGGGCGAGCAGGAGCGGGCTCTTGACGAAGAACTCCAGCTGGTCCAGCACGTCCGGCCAGCGCGTCTCCTCGAGCGGGCGGTCGGGCTGCGGCCCGGTCGCGTTGCACACCAGGACGTCGAGGCGGCCGAAGGCGTCCAGCACGCGCCGGTGCAGTCCGGCGACCTCGTGCTCGTCGGTCACGTCGGCGCGGAACGCCGCGGCGCGCCCGCCCGCGGCGGTGATCTTCTCGCGCAACTCGGTGGCGGCCGCCTCGCCGCGCCGGTAGTTGAGTGCGACGGCGAGGCCGTCGCGGGCCAGCGCGGCCGCGATCGCGGCGCCCAGCCCGCGCGAGGCGCCGGTCACCAGCGCCACCCTTTCATCGGCCGTGCCGCCGCCGGTCTCCTGGCCGCCGGTCACCGCCGGGCTCCGCCGTCCCCCGCCGCCCGGCCCCGCTCGTCCGGTCCGTACCGCCGCATGACCTGATCACCGCCCTGCCGACATCGCCGCCGCCGTGCTGATCTTAACCCCTGGCCCAGCGGCGCCGATCATGAGCGAGCGGCGGCGCGGCCAGGGTGATCATTGCGGGATACCCGGATCCGCCGCCGGTACCGGCGCACCGGCAATCGTCACCCGGAGCCTTTACTGGACGACGTTAGGGAGATGGCTTCGCGGATAGGAGGGAGCGTTCCGGCGGCGGTGTTCTTTGGAAAAGGCATCGGTTCGGGCCGAGCTGCTTTTGGCCGCGCTGGAGGCGTGTTTCCGCGATTATTTCCCGTCCCTTGATGCGGGCTGGTGGGCTCGTTCCGGCCAGGCGGTGACCGGTCGATTGATCATCTTGCGGTGGAAGATCACGGCGAGGTGGAACGGTCCGAAACTAGATTGTCGCAGGTCATCAATGATCTCAATGTCAAAAGGGAAATGTCATCTGATGGCGCTAGATGTCCGAGAAGTTCTTGATATGTTCTGATGTTTTGGGAGTGGTGGCTCGTGGGCGGTCGGCGGGGCGGTTCGGCGAGATGTTCCCCCGGCATTTGCCGGGGGCGGCCTGGGGTGTTTTTGCGGTTGGTTGCCATTTGGGGTTATGCCTTGGCGGCGGGTTACTGTTTTCTTCCCTGCGGTCGATACCGCTGGGGATAATGGCTCCATTACCATCTACTTGACAGGCTGAGCCGGGGATGGTCATCAGAAGGATTCCGGTCCGGCCTCGACCGAACATCGGATCGACATTCCACGGGCTCACGGCCACGGTCGGCATCCTTGGGCGGCCCTCCGTCGAAGGAACCCGGCGGGCCGCCCTTGGAGCGGTCCATAAAGCTCCATCGGATCAAGGGAGAGGAGTGCCGCGGTGAAGTACGTGGTGCCCTACAGCGGAATCTCCAACCGGCTGGGCGACGAAGAGATCAAGGCCGTGACCGAGGTGCTGGGCCAGGACACACTGGCGATGGGCCCGACCGGCGCGGAGTTCGAACGCCGGCTGGCGACGGCGCTGGGGGCCCGGCACGCGCAGGCGACCAACTCCTGCACGACCGCCCTCTTCCTGGCCGCCCAGGTGCTGGAGCTCCAGGCGGGCGACGAGGTGATCACCACCCCGCAGACGTTCTGGGTCACGACCTGGCCGCTGCAGGCGCGCGGCGTTGAGATCAAGTTCGCCGACATCGACCCCGACAGCCTGAACATCGACCCCGCCACCATCGAGCCGCTGATCACCGAACGGACCAGGTCGATCTGGGTGGTGCACTACGGCGGCCAGGCCGTCGACATGGACCCGATCATGGACATCGCCCGCCGGCACGGCCTCACCGTGGTCGAGGACTGCGCGCACGTGCCCGGCGGCACCTACAAGGGCAAGACCCTGGGCACGATCGGCGACATCGGCTGCTTCAGCTTCCACTCGTTGAAGAACATGACCACGGCCGAAGGCGGCGCCTTCGTCACCGGCAACGACCGGTACGCCGAGATGGCGCGCGCCCTGGGGACCATCCACACCTGGGGCGAGATGGCCGAGCGCGACGACGCCTCGATCGGCCCGCACCGGCAGCCGGCCTACTACCGGGACGCGCACGTCCGCCGCTCCTACACCCACGACTTCGCGGGCGGGCGCTACCTCGTCGGCAACAACTACCGGATGAGCGAGCTGAGCGCCGCGCTCGGGCTGGTCCAGCTCGGCAGGCTGGACGACCTCAACGAGCGCCGCCGCGAGATCGCCGCCCGGCTCGACGAGGGGCTGCGGGAGGTGCCCGGCATCGACGTCCAGCGCGAGAAGCCCTACGCCCGCCACATCTACCACCTCTACACGCTCTTCTACCGGCCCGAGATCGTGGGCGCCCCGAAGGACGACTTCATCCGCCACCTCCAGGAAGTGGAAGGCATCGAGATCGTCATCCGGTACTTCCCCATCCACCTGCTGCCGGAGTTCCGCGCGCAGGGCCACCACTACGGGGAGTGCCCGGTCGCCGAGCAGACCTACTTCGAGCACCAGATCCAGCTCCCCATCTACGACCACCTGACCGAAGACCAGGTGGAGCACATGATCGGCGCGGTGCGGCGCGGGGTCGCCAAGCTCGGCGGGCACGCCTGACCGGGCACGGGCCGCCGCGGCCACGGCGGCCCGTGCACCGCTCCCCGACGGCACCGCGTGCGAACCGAGCCCTCGGACCGAGGTCGTCCTCGCACGCCCTGAATCAGGCGGACACCAAGCCGCCGCGGCACATCTGAATCCCGGTGAAACCCGGTGGTCGCGACGCGCCGCGACCCCGCACAGCCACGGCGGACGCGGGTCCGCCGCGGACGGCACGGCCCCGGCGGAGCCGCCGCCGGGGCAGGCCCGTCTCCCGTTCACCCCCTGCGTCCCATAGGCGGGACGCGCGACATTGGAGTCCCCCATGGGCAACAACACGCTGAGTTCCACACCCTCGGACGCCGCGTACGTGGCCGTCACCGGCGGGTCGGGTTTCGTCGGCGGCAATCTGGTCTCCGCGCTGACCGACCTCGGCAAGCAGGTCGTCATCGTCGACCTCGCCGAGCCGCCGGCGGCCCTGTCCGGGCTGCCCGGCGTCCAGTTCCGGCGCACTGACCTGCGGGACTACGGGGAGACCCTCCTCGCGCTGCGGGACGTGGACACCGTCTACCACCTGGCGGGCAACGCCAGCGGCACCAGGTCAGTCGAGAACCCCAGGTTCGACTTCCAGATGAACGGCCTCGCCACCTGCAACGTGGGCAACGCGTGCGTCGAGCTCGGCGTGCGGCGGATGGTCTTCATGTCCTCGGCCATCGTGTACGGGACCCCGCAGGCCTTCCCGATGACCGAGGAGCACCCGATCTGCCCGTTCCTGCCTTACGGGGCCTCGAAGTACGCGGGCGAACTGCACCTGCGCAGCCTGTACGACGCCATGGGGCTGCCCGTGGTGATCGGGCGGTCGTTCGTCGTCTACGGGCCGGGGGAGGACCCGCGCACCGCCGGCGGCGAGGTGTCGCAGTTCCTGCGCTGGCAGCTCAACGAGCTCCCGATCCCGGTGGTCGGGGACATCGACCACAAGACCCGCGACTTCGTCCACGTGGCGGACGTGTGCGCGGCGCTCATCACGCTCGCCGAGTCGGGGAAGCCGGGGGAGGCGTACAACATCGGCGGCGGGGAGGAGGTGTCGATGCGCGAGCTCGCCGCGGCCGTGGGCGAGGCGACCGGGCGGCCCGCGCGGTTGCAGGCCGACGCCTCGCAGCTGGAGGACAGCTTCCGGCTGGTGGCCGACATCTCCAAGCTCCGCGACATCGGCTACCGGCCCCGGGTGCCGCTCGACCAGGGCCTGAAATCGCTCGCCGAGGAGCTCGGGACCTTTCCCGAGCTCCCGTCGGTGACGGTGGCCTTCAAGCGGGACCCGGGCACGTGATGCCCGGACGCTGAATGGGAACGTTCCATCGCCATGCGCGCACGTCACCGCGCACGCGTGGCGATGGACCGTCAAGGGCAACGCCCGAGACCCGCGCGAGAACACGACCCGCCTCGGCCTGAGCCCAAGCAGGCCGGTCCTCGAGCGAGGAGAGCATGTCCAGAGAGCACAAGACCGAAGGCAGTGCCCGTCCCTCGGAGGTGAACGCCACCGATATCGGACCCGCGGTCGGCGCTCTCACCGACCTACCCGTCGTCCGCAAGCGGGCGGCCAGGATCGCCATCGGCGGCGTCTTCTTCGTGAACGGCGCCGCCTTCGCCACCTGGGCCGCCCGCGTCCCCGCCGTCCGGGACTCGCTGGGGCTGTCCCCCGGAGCCCTGTCGGTGGCCCTGACCGGCCTGGCCGCCGGCGCGTTCGTCGGGCTGCCCCTCGCGGGCGGCCTGGTGGCGCGCTGGGGGAGCCGGCGGGTCCTGGTCGGCGCCGCCCTCTACCTGGCGGCGCTCCCGCTGATCACGCTCGCGCCCCGGCTCCTGCACCTGACCGCCGCGCTCCTGGTGTTCGCGATCGGCAACAGCATCCTGGACGTCGCGATGAACACCCAGGGCGCGCTCGCCGAGCGGGCCTGCGGCCGTCCCATCATGGGGGGCCTGCACGCCATGTTCAGCCTCGGCGGCGTACTGGGAGCGGCGACCGGGGGCCTGGCCGTCAACGCGGGCGTCGGCGTCGGAACGCACTTCCTGGCGACCGCCGTGGCGCTGTCCATCGCCTGTGCCTGCGCGGCGGCGTTCCTGCTGCCGGACGTGCGGCGCGACCGCGCCTCGGGCCCGCTGATCACCTTGCCGACCCGGCGGGTCTGGGCGCCCGGCCTCATCGCCTTCTGCGCGCTCATGGGCGAGGGGCTGATGAACGACTGGGGCGCCCTCTACCTCAACGACGTCGCCGGCACCTCGGCCTGGACCGCGGCCCTCGGCTTCTCGGTCTTCTCCGGCGGCATGGTGACCGGCCGGCTGGCCGCCGACCACATCCGCGCCCGTACCGGGCACGACCGGGTACTGCGCGGATGCGTGCTGGTCGCGGCGGGCGGCGCGGGGCTGGCCATCGCGCTGCCCGCCCCGTGGACGGGCCTGCTCGCCTACGCGCTGATCGGGCTCGGCCTGTCCGCCGTGATCCCGATGACCTTCAGCCACACGGCGGAGCGGTCCCCGCAGCAGCCGGCCACCGCGATCGCCGCCGTCTCCACGGTCGGCTACGTCGGGTTCCTGGTGGGGCCGCCGATCATGGGCGCATTGGCGGAGTGGGCCGGCCTGCACACCGCCATGCTCGTCTTCCCGTTCCTGATGTGCGTCCTGTTCGTCCTGGCCCCGTCGCTGCGCCGCTGACCTGGCCGGGCGCCGGCGGAAGGACCGCGGGGGCGGGAAGCCGATGGCGGCCCGCCCCCGCGGGTCAGAAGAGCGTGGGCGGCTCGGCCGGCACCGGTTCGGGCAGCGGCTCGACCTCGGGCAACTCGGCCCGTACGTCGTCGTGGAAGCGCCGGGCCAGCATCAGCGCCTCGGCGTTGTCGGGGGTGTGGACGAACACCGTCGGGGAGCGGCCCTCGCGCAGCCAACCGGTGACCGTCTCGACCCAGTGCCGCCAGCCCTCGACGGTCCGCGCGGTGTCGTCCCGGCCGAGGTAGCGGACGATCGGGCGGCCGGTCAGCGCGCGCGAACGCCGCGGCACGCGCGGCTTCTTCGTCCACGCGTCGCGTTCGGCGTCGCTGGCCGGGCGGTCCCGGAACAGCGTGACGGTGTCGAAGGGGATCCACTCCGCGCCGACGTCCGCGAGGACCCGTTCGAGGAGCCGTTCGGACCGCTCGTCCTCGAAGAACGAGCGGTGGCGCACCTCCACCGCGTACCGGTAGGCGCCGGGGAGCCGGCGTAGGAAGCCGGCGAGCGCGCCGAGGTCGGCGGGACCGAACGATCCGGGCAGCTGCACCCAGAGCGCGTGGTTCCGCGGGCCGAGCGGTTCGATCGCCGTCAGGAACGCGCGCAGCTCGTCGTCGATGCCGGCGAGGCGCCGCTCATGCGTGATCGACCTGGGCAGCTTGACGACGAAGCGGAAGTCCGGCGGGGTCTGCTCCGCCCACGACTCCACGGTGCTCCGCGACGGCGTCGCGTAGAACGTCGTGTTGCCCTCCACCGCGTTGCACCAGGTCGCATAGGACTTCAGACGTTCCCTGGGCGGGAGCGGATGGGGCAGGTAGCGCCCCTGCCATGGCGAGTGCGTCCACATCGCGCATCCCACATGAAGCCGCATGAACGCGACGCTATCGGAGGCTGGAGGTCACCCGGCCGGGAACCGGTTCACCCAGCGGCGCTGCCACGGCGTCTCGACGGCGCGGCGGTGGTGGTGTTCCCGCGTCCACGCGACGGCGTCCGCGGGATCGAGACCCGCCAGGACGGCGAGGCAGGCGATGACCGTGCCGGTACGGCCGACGCCGCCCCCGCAGGCGACCTCGACCGCCGCGCCGTCCAGGGCCCGCACGTGCAGCGCGCGGATCTCCCGGACGGCCTGCTCGGAGTCGCGCGGGAGCAGGAAGTCCGGCCAGTCGAGCCAAACGCACGGCCAGCTCAGCGCCCCTTCGTGGCGCCCGCGGAGCCGGCCGGAGCCCAGGTAGAGGCCGAAGTCCGGCAGCGGGCCGTCCGGCATCGGGTAACGCAGGCCGCGGCCGCGGATCCACGCGCCGTCCGGCAGCTGGACGGCGCCTGACAGCCGTGCCGTGTCCGCGCTCATCGGGCCTCGCTCCCGGCCTGCCGCCGGGCCCGGTGGTTGGCGACGTTCAGCCGGTTGCCGCACAGGTCGGGCATGCAGTAGAGGCGCCGCCCGGACCGGCTGACGTCGGCGAACACGCCGCGGCAGCCCGGCGCGGCGCACGGGCGGAAGCGCTCGTGGCCGAGCGCCCGGACCGTGCCGAGCAGCCCGATCCCGGCGACCGCCGCCAGCTCGTCGGCGAGCGGGGCGCCCGCCGCGGTCGGGACGTGCCACTGCCACCGGTCGTCTCCGTCGCGCAGCAGCACGGGGCGGAGCGCGGCGCGGCCGGTCAGCACCGCCGCGCCCGCGACGGCCTGCTCCTCGGTCTCCGTCTCCAGGATCCCGCGCACTTCACGGCGCAGGAGATGCACTTCCCAGAGGTCCTCGGCCGAGGGCGACCGGCCGCCGGCCACGGCGTCGAGCCGGAGGTCGTGTCCGGCGAGGAAGGCCGCCAGCGCGTCCGGGTCCGGCAGGGCCTCGCCCGTGGTGGCCCGCACCGTGGGCGAGGTGTTGACCAGGTCGCTCGCCGCGTTCGCCGCGGCCGCGTAGCCGGTGATGGGGATCTGCACGTCCGCCCCTCGTTCGTGTAACTGGTTCAAGTCGACTATATCCCTTACATTCGTCTCAGTGTCATGACAGTGCCTTGACAGCGGTCCCCGGCACGCTCGGTGGCATGCACGACCACGAGATGAGGCGGACATGACCACCGACGACCCCCGCGCGGCGATCGCCGTGAGCGGGCTGCGCAAGTCCCACGGCGACAAGGTCGTGCTCGAAGACCCTTCGTCCGAGTCGTCCCGATGCTCGACACAGCGCTCGGCGCCGGGCCCGCGGTGCCGACGGCGCGGGTCGGAGTCGTCGACACGGTCGGGGCGGCGGACTCGTTCAACGCGGGCCTGCCGCATCAGATGGGCGAGCCCGGTCGAACCAGGTCGGCCGGTAGCGGGGGCGGCGTCAGCGTTGCTGCTCGACCTGTGCGGCGAGTCGCTTCGGGGCGATCAGCCGGTAGCTGTCCTCGACGAGCTCGGCGACCTCGTCCCAGTCCTGCTCGACGTCGAGGCGCGCGCCCACCCAGCCCTTGCCGCCGACGTACGCCGGGCGGAAGAACCGTTCGGGCGCCTCCGCCAGCAGGGCCTCCTGTACTCCCGGGCCGCCCTTGACCATCATCGACAGCCCGTCCTCGCTGGTCATCACGAAGAGCTTGTCGCGGACCCGGAAGGACGGGGCCGTGTGACCGCCGAACGGCTTCTCGGTCGCCTCGGGCAAGGCCAGGCAGATATCCCGTAGCCGGGCCAGTGTGTCCATGTCGTGTGCTCCCGTCATGCCGTTCGCGCCCCGGCCGATCGAACGGCCCTGGGCACGATTCCGTACACGGCAGTGAACCAGCCGCCTCTGACATTGCGCGGCCCGCTGCGCGGCGGGCCGCGGAGGTCTCCGGCGGCAACCGCGACTTCTTGACGACATAAATCTATAGGCATAAGGTTGATTCTCGATGCGATAGTGCGCACCCCGACCGCCGCCGGCGACCGCCGGCGGCGCCGACGTGGTGAAACCCCGGGCTGGGCGGGCGCGGTCGAGGCGACCCGGCCTTGACACCCACAATCTAAAGCAATAAGTTTGCAATTGCTTTAATATGCGGGTCGGTCAGTGGCAGAATATGCGCCCGGGCCGATCAAGCCTGCCCCGCGCGGTCATGGATCACCTTTTCTCCGCCGCGCGGTCCGCACTTTCCCGTTGTGTTCTCCGCACGTTGTGCGGCGGCAAAGAAGAGGTGCCATGAAACTCGAAGGCAAGGTCGCCGTCATCACCGGCGGCGGATCCGGACTGGGCCGGCGGTCCGCCCGGCTGTTCGCCGAAGAGGGCGCGAAGGTCGTGGTGTTCGACATCCTCGCCGAGCGCGCCGCGGAGACGGCGAAGCTGGTGGAGCAGGACGGCGGCACCGCGATCGCGGTGGCCGGCGACGTGGCGGTCGAGGCCGACGTCGCCCGCGCCGTCCAGACCGCCGAGCGGGAGTTCGGGAAGCTCGACGTCATGTTCGCCAACGCGGGCGTGGTGTCGCGGGGCGGGGTCCCCTCGGTCGCCGGCGGCGAGCAGGTGGCGTTCGAGGACCTCACCGACGCCGACTGGCAGCACGTCCTCGGGGTCAACCTCACCGGCGTCTTCTACTCGTGCAAGCACGCCGTGCCGGCGCTGCGCCGCAACGGGGGCGGCGCCATCGTCGCGACCTCGTCCGCGGCGTCCCAGGTCGCCTACCACAACATCGCGCTCTACAGCGCCACCAAGGCCGGCGTGAACGGCCTGGTCCGGGGGCTTTCGCTGGACCTGGGCAAGTACGGCATCCGGGTCAACGCCCTGCTCCCCACGCACGGGATGTCGCCGAACTTCCTGATGGAGCCGGGCGCGCCCGTCGTCGGGCAGTCGTACGAGGAGACGGCGGGCGAGTGGAGCCCCGCCCACTCGCCGATCCCGCTGAAGCTGGGCAGGCCGCCGTCGCTGCTGGACAACGCCAAGGTCGTCCTGTTCCTCGCCTCGGACGACTCGGCGTACATGTCGGGGGTCTGCCTGCCCGCGACCGACGGCGGCACCCTCTCGCGCGTGGCGATGGTCTTCGAGGAGGACGGCCCGCACGCGGCCGCTGCCGCCGCCGCTGCCGTCGACGGCGGCCAGTAGCCCGGCCGCCGGCCGAACGGCGGCACCAGTTCACCAGATCACAAGGGAGTACACGGGCATGACGACGAACGCCACCGAGGCGCCCGACCACCTGAAAGTCGACTTCGACATCTACGACCCGTCGCTCGCGGCCCCTGTGGACGTCATGCAGGAGAAGATCGCCGAGCTCGCGGCGCGCGGGCCGGTCGTCTACTCGACGGCGCACGGCGGCCACTGGCTGGTGACCGGCTACGACGAGGTGCACACGGTGCTCCGCGACACCGGCACGTTCTCCAGCTACCCGAACAACCTCGTGGACGCCGGCGACGGCAGGTTCATCCCCCTCGAACTCGACCCGCCGGACCACACCGCCTACCGGCAGGCGCTCCAGCCGCTGTTCAACCCCGTCCGGATGAAGGCGCTCGAGCCGAGCATCCGCGGCATCGTCAACCGGCTCATCGACGGCTTCGCCGCCAGGGGCGAGGCCGAGTTCGTCGCCGAGTTCGCGCACGAGCTCCCGACGTCGATGTTCCTGACGCTCATGGGCTGGCCGCCGGACGACGCCCAGATGTTCGGCGAGATGACCGACATCGCGCTGCAGGGCAAGCCCGGCGCGAGCGAGGAGGAGAGCGCCGCGGCCCGGCAGGAGGCCGCGCAGCGGATGTTCGGCTACTTCGCCGGCGTCATCGCCGAGCGCCGCGGCGTGGCCGATCCGGGCGACGACATCACCGCGGCGATCATCAACACGCCCCTCAAGGTGGACGGCGGCGAGCGCGCGCCCACCGACGAGGAGCTGGCCCGGATGTTCTTCCTGCTGCTCATCGCGGGCCTGCACACCGTGCAGGGGTCGCTGGCCTGGGGCCTCATGCACCTGGCGGCCAACCCGGAGCAGCGCCGCCGGCTGATCGACGACCCCGCGCTGATCCCGGACGCGGTGGAGGAGATCCTGCGCCTGGAGGCCGCGGTCGCCGCCGGCCGCCGGGTCACCCGCGACACCGACCTGGGCGGTGTCCGGCTCAAGGCCGGTGACCAGCTGCTCGTCCTGCTCGCGGGCGCCAACCGCGACGCCGGGGAGTTCGCCGACCCGGCGGACATGCGGATCGACAGGTCGCCCAACCGGCACCTGGCGTTCGGGTCGGGGCCGCACCGCTGCCTCGGCTCGCACCTGGCCCGCATCGAGCTGCGCATCGCGCTGGAGGAGATCCACCGCCGGATCCCCGACTACCGCCTGGACCCGGCGCGGCCCTCGGTCTCCCACTCCAGCCAGGTGCGCGGGGTGGTGCGGTTGCCGATCGTCTTCACGCCCGAGAAGGTCTGAGCCCGAGCTCGGACGTGCGGCCGGCGTCCGGCGGATCCCTCTGCGGTCCGCCCGGCGCCGGCCGTTCGCCGTCCGGACTCCGCCGGATCCCGCGCCCGCCGTATCGCCCGCGGATTACCTTTCCGTGCGATTCTCAAGGGGTGATAGGCGGTCCTGACGGTGGCCCTGACCGGCGCCGTGGGGAAAAAGTGGCAATTTTGCCGCCGCATTGTGCTATCTAAAGGCAATAGCCTGATGCTCGACGCCGACCGGAGGTGATTCGCGGTAGGCGGTCGTCTGCCATGGCTAACGGCTCCACTGAACGCAAGGCCGAGTCCGACTGTCACTCTGAGTGTCCGTCCGAGTGCGCTTCCGATGGGGTTGGCGTGGGCCGCTTCGGACCCCACTTGCGTTCTTATGGCTTTAGGTGAAACATGTGGCCCCCAGAGCTGTGGGCCGAACGGATCCATGGAGTTGTTGCGTGTGAAGAATGAGGACGAAAGCGGTTCTCGCAAACGCGTCCGGCTGCGTCCCGTAGGGCGCCGGATCGGTCTGCTGCTCGTGGTGCCGCTGCTGGCGCTGGTGGGGCTGTGGAGCTTCGCGGCCGCCATCTCCCTCGGCGCCGCGCTCGACCGGATCGAGTTCACCCGGACCGTGGACGACGTGGCGCGCCCGATCGGGCTGGTCGGGAACGCGCTGCAATTGGAACGTACTGCCGCCGCCACCGTTCTCGGCACGCGCGGCGCGCAGGGGGCCCAGCAACTACAGACCGGGCAAAAAGGTACAGACGCCGCTCTGGCCGGTTTCCGGGCCACATCCCTTCCGGCGGCCCAGGACGTCGCCGACGGGAGAACGCTGGGCTTCCTCCGCGACCTCGACCGCGAATACCGAAAGATCGCTTCGCTGCGCGAGCAGGTCGCCGCGGGCACCATCGCGCCGCTGGCGGCCATCGCCCAGTACAACGCCCTTTTCGACAGCACCAACCGGGCGATGAGCAACCTGGCCACGTCCGACGACATCGGCGCCTACCAGACCACCCAGGCGCTGGTGAACACCAACTGGGCGCGCGACTTCATGATGCGCCAGGACGCGCTGCTCTCGGCGGCCCAGACCGGCGACGGGCGCCTGCCGGTCGCCGTCCACACGGCCTTCACCGAGGCCACCGCCAACCGCAAGCAGCTGACCGACGTCGCCTTCAACGGTCCGAGCGCCGCCGTCCGGGACGCCTTCCAGCGGCTGTCGCGATCGCCGCAGTTCACCCGCTACCAGCAGATGGAGCAGGCGATCGTGGGGGCGCCCGGCCGCAGGGTCTCCGCGGCGTCCATGAGCGGCTGGCGCGCAGCGCAGCCCGCGGTGGCCGAGGAATGGTGGAACGCCACCCTGGCCGCCACCGCCGCGCTCACCGAGCAGACCGAGGCCGACGGCCGCGACGTGGTGTTCCAGCTGGCCCTGATCGGCGGGTTCGGACTGCTGGTCGTCATCGCCTCCATCGTGCTGTCGCTGCGGTTCGCCCGCTCCATGTCCCGCGAGCTGCGCGGCCTGCAGCGGGCGGCGCAGCAGCTGGCCCACGAGCGGCTGCCCCGGGTGGTGGCGCGGCTGCGCGCGGGCGAGGAGGTCCAGGTGGACGCCGAGGCGCCGCCGATCAGGGCCGGGCGCACCCGGGAGATCGCGCTGGTCGCCGAGGCGTTCACCACCGTGCAGCGCACCGCGATCGAGACCGCGGTGGGCGAGGCCGAGATGCGCGGCGGCATCAGCCGGGTCTTCATCAACCTGGCCTGGCGGAGCCAGTCGCTGCTGCACCGGCAGCTGCGGATGCTGGACGCGATGGAGCGGCGCGTCACCGACCCCGACGAGCTGGAGGACCTGTTCCGCCTCGACCATCTCACCACCCGCATGCGCCGGCACGCCGAGGGCCTGGTCATCCTGTCCGGGAAGGAGACCGTCCGGGGCTGGAAGGAGCCGGTGCCGGTGGAGCACCTGCTGCGGGCGGCGCTGGCCGAGGTCGAGGACTATGCCCGGGTGGACGTGATGGCGCTGACCCCCGTCCAGTTGCAGGGCGCGGTGGTCGCCGACGTGGTGCACCTGCTGGCCGAGCTCATCGAGAACGCCGCCTCGTTCTCGCCGCCGACGACCGAGGTGCTGGTGCGCGCCGAGCTGGTGGGCAACGGGCTGGCCGTCGAGGTGATCGACCGCGGGGTCGGGCTGGACGCCGACGACCTGGCGGAGATCAACCGGAGGCTGGCCCAGCCGCCGGAGTTCGACCTGGCCGACAGCGACCGGCTGGGCCTGTTCGTGGTGGCGCGGCTGGCCGTCCGGCACGGCATCCAGATCGTCTTGCAGCCGTCGGCGTACGGAGGCGTGACCGCCGTCGTGCTGCTGCCCACCGGGCTGCTGGCCACCGGCGACGAGACCGCCCCGCCGGAGGCGGCGGCCCAGGTGCCGCGGCCGGTCGAGCACGCCGGCGCGGCCGTCGGCGCGGGCCCGGCGATGCCCGCGCTGGCGATGCCCGGGACGCCCGGGCCGCCTGAACCCTCGCGGTCGCCGATCGACGGCCGCCACCGCACCGGGCCGCCCCGGCACACGGGCAACGGCGTGCAGCCTCCGCCTCCGTCTCCGCAGATGGGCAATGGCGCGCCGCCCCCGTACACCGGCAACGGCGTGCTGTCCGGACCGGTGACGGGGGGCATGGCCGAGGGACCCGTGCAGGGCGGGGAGCAGGGCGAGGAGTTCGACGCCGAGACCGGCGGCCTGCCACGGCGCAGCCGCCAGCAGCACCTGGCCCCGCAGCTGCGCAACGCCGGCGCCCGCCACCGCAGGCGGGCGGCGCGCCCCGAGCCGGAGCCGGAGGCGGAGGAGCCGGCCGAGCGCTCGGCCGGGCGCAACCGCGATCTGCTCTCGTCGCTCCAGGCGGGCTGGTCGGCCGGCCGCGATGACGACGACGAGGACCGATCGACGGTGTTCGAGGAACGACTGGACCGGGGAGACCTGTGACGCAGAAACGCACGACCGCCGACCTGAGCTGGCTCTTGGACGAGCTGGTCGATCGCGTGGGGGAGGTGCGGCAGGCCGTCCTGCTGTCCCGCGACGGCCTGCTGATGGGGGCCTCGCGCGGTGTCGGGCGGGAGGACGCCGAGCATCTGGCCGCGATCTCCTCGGGTTTCCACAGCCTGGCCAACGGGGCGCGCGAGCACTTCGGCAAGGACGAGGTGCGGCAGACGATCGTGGAGATGGACGACGTGCTGTTCTTCGTCTCCGCGGCCGGCAGCGGCAGCTGCCTCGCCGTGCTCTGCGACGCCGGCGGCAACACCGGTCTGGTCGCCTACGAGATGACGATGCTCATCAAGCGGGTCCGCAAGCAGCTCTCCGCGGCGCCCCGGGCAGGCTCGCCGGGCCTGGCGGGCTCCTCGCGCGACGCGACATGAGCCCATGGACCCCAGGGACATGGAATCGCCGAGAGAGCGCTGGATCGACGCGGACGCCGGGCCGCTGGTGCGCCCCTACGCGCTCACCCGCGGGCGCACCAAGGCCCCCGGCATCCGCCTCGACTTGATCACGATGCTGGTGGCGACCGGGCTGCGGCCCGGAGAGCGGGCCCGGCTGTCGCACGAGCAGCGGCGGATGCTGGAACTGTGCCGCACCCCGGCCACCCTGGCCGACCTGACCTCCGACCTGGACCTCCCGCTGGGCGTGGTCCAGGTGCTTCTGGCCGATCTCCTGCAGCAGGGCCTGCTGGAGGAGCCGCGCTCGGCTTCGCTGGCCGAACGACCGTCCCCCGAAATCCTCCAGAGAGTTCTCGATGACCTCCGCGCCCTCTGACACTCCCTCGTCCCCGTCCTCCTCACACCCGCTCGGCTCGGGCGACTGGCGGGACTCCCTGCCCGGCGCCGGCGGGGACGCTTCCCGGATGGCGCTGAAGATCCTGGTGGCGGGCGGCTTCGGCGTGGGCAAGACCACCCTGGTCGGCGCGGTCAGCGAGATCCGCCCGCTGCGCACCGAGGAGACCCTCACCAACGCCGGCGTCGGAGTGGACGACCTGCGCGGGGTGGAGGGCAAGACCACCACCACCGTGGCCATGGACTTCGGCCGCCTGGCCTTCAACGACGGCATCACGCTCTACCTGTTCGGGACGCCGGGGCAGGAGCGGTTCTGGTTCATGTGGGACGAGATGGCCTACGGGTCGATCGGCGCCGTGGTGCTGTGCGACACGCGCCGGCTGACCGCCAGCTTCGCCTCCATCGACTTCTTCGAGCAGCGCGACACCCCGTTCGTGGTGGCGGTGAACTGCTTCGACGGCGCCCGCAGCCACACGCTGAAGGAGATCCGCACGGCGCTGGACGTGGACCCGCACATCCCGATCGTGCTGTGCGACGTGCGGCAGCGGGACTCGGCCAAGAACGTGCTCATCAGCCTGGTCGAGCACGCCCTGGATCTGTCCTAGCCGTCCTCGCCGTCCTGGCCGCGGCCGCCCGCCGGCGGGGCGGTGGTCACGCCCAGCAGGAAGGCCCGGATCGTCTCGGCGAACAGGTCCGCCGCGGTGAGTTCGTTGGCCTTGACCGCCTGCGCCAGGGCGGGCTGGGAGGCGGGGTCGACGTGGCCGAAGATCCGTCCCCGGCGCGCCGGCCTGCGCATCGCCTCGGTGACGGCGGCGCCCAGCGTGAGCTTCTCGAGCCCGTCCAGGATGAGCACGTGCAGGCCGGTCGCGACGCCGGCCTGGGTGAGGAACTCGGCCGCGTCGTCGTAGAGCGGGCTGAGCATGTCCCGGGGCAGGAACTCCAGGAGGATCGGGGCGGCGTTGCCGTGCCGCAGGATGACGCGCCGGAAATTCATGGCGAGCGCGACGAACCAGTTCATCCAGTCGTCGCCGCTCGGTTTGCGCGGTATCACCGTTTCCAGGACGATGCTCTGCGCGACCTCCTCCAGGATCTCCGCCCGGTCCTCGAAGTGGTGGTACAGGGACGGCGCCCGGACGCCGAGCTCGCGGGCCAGCCGCGGGAGGCTGAACGCGCCCAGCCCTTCGGTGTCGATGATCGCGAGCGCGGTGGCCACCGCTACCTTGCGGTTGATCAGCGGCTGGGATGGTCGGGGCACCGCACCAGTATGCCCTAGCCGGCGCTTGGTCAGGAGCGCGCCGGAACGGCGGGATTCCGCAGGTCAGTCCGCGCCGACCAGGCGCAGCGCGAACTCGGTGTACTGCCAGGAGACCTCGTTCTCGCCGAGTTCGCCGTCCGCGCGGAACCACGCCGCCACGCCCATGCCCAGGTCGAGGATCGCGTACGAGGCCAGCCGCGCCGACGACACCCGGAACCGGCCCGCCGCGACCCCGTCGTCGACCAGCGTGCGGAACCGCAGCTCGTACTCGGCCCGCCGCGACAGGACCGCGGACCGGTGCGGCTCCACCAGGCTGCGGATCTCCCGGTTGCCGACGAACGCCTCCAGGCGGTTGCGCGCGTGGTAGCGGACGTGCGCGTCGACCGCCCGCCGCAGCCGCTCGGTGGGGTCCGCGGTGCCGGCGGTCGCGCGCGCGTGCTCGGCCAGCAGCGCGTCCATCGTGGCGACCATGATGCCGGCCAGCAGTTCCTGCTTGGACGCGACGTGCTTGTAGAGGCTCGGCCCGCGGACGCCGACCCGCGCGCCGATGGCGGCCATCGTGGTGGCCTCGTAGCCGTGCAGCGTGAACAGTTCCAGGGCGGCGGCGCGGATCTCCGGCATCCGGGATGCTGCGGCACCGGCCATGTCACGCTCCTTGGGAAGATGGCTGGAAGACGGCTGGAGGGCGGCTAGCCAACGATAGCCGGTGAACGTACATCACGGCCGGGATGCCTTGACACCGTGGACGACGTTCGGATTCCATCGGCTAACAATGATTAGCTCCTGGAGGTGTCATGGCCGTTGACCTCGAGCCGGACCCGGTGGTCGCCGACCTCGCCCGGCGCACCGCGGACTTCGTCCGCGAGGTGGTGATCCCGGTCGAGGAGCGCGGCGGCGGCGTCGTCCGGGACGACTCGGAGCGGGTCCGGCTGCAGCGGGCGGCGAAGGAGGCCGGCGTGTTCGCCCCGCACGTCGGTCCCGAGTTCGGCGGCCACGGCCTCGACATGCGGGCGCGCGCGGTGGTCTTCGAGGAGGCGGGCTACTCGCTGCTCGGCCCGCTCGCCCTCAACATCGCCGCGCCCGACGAGGGCAACATGCACATGCTCGAACTCATCGCGACCGAGGAGCAGAAGCGGCGGTACCTGGCCCCCTTGGCGGCGGGCGAGATCCGCTCGTGCTTCGCGATGACCGAGCCCGCGCCGGGGGCCGGGTCCGACCCCGCGGCGCTGAGCACCCGGGCGGCGCGGGTCGGCGGCGGCTGGCGGATCGACGGGCGCAAGTGGTTCATCACCGGCGCCGACGGCGCCGGGTTCGCCATCTGCATGGCCCGCACGTCCGGCGACCCCGGCGACCCGGGCGGCGCCACGATGTTCCTCGTCGACGCCGGCAACCCCGGGATGAAGCTGGTCCGGCACATCGACACCCTGGACGAGAGCCTGTACGGCGGCCACCTGGAGGTGCTGTTCGACGGCTGCGTCGTCCCCGACGAGGCCGTGCTGGGCGAGGTCGACGAGGGCTTCCGCTACGCCCAGGTCCGGCTCGGCCCCGCCCGCATGACCCACTGCATGCGCTGGCTCGGCATCGCGCGCCGCGCCCAGGACATCGCCGTGGGACGCGCCGCCGAGCGCGAGCTGTTCGGCTCCCGCCTGGGCGACCTCGGCATGGTGCAGCAGATGATCGCCGACAACGAGATCGACATCGCCGCCGCCCGCGGCCTCGTCCTCCAAGCCTGCTGGGAACTCGACCAGGGGCGGTCGGCCTCGCAGGCGACCTCCATCGCCAAGACGTTCTCCGCCGAGGCCATCTGGCGGGTGGTGGACCGATCGCTGCAGATCTGCGGCGCGCTCGGGGTCTCCGGCGATGTGCTGCTCGGCCGCTTCCTCCGCGAAGTGCGCCCCTTCCGCATCTACGACGGCCCGTCCGAGGCGCACCGCTGGGCCATCGCCCGCCGCGTCATGCGCCGCCACGACAAAGCGGCCCGTCCCTGACGGCCGCACCCGCCGCCCTGTCCGTCAGCGCTGTCCGTCAGCGTTGCAGGGCGGCGGTGCGGGTGGCGCGCAGCGTCACGGCGTCAGGACGACCTTGGTGCACTCGTCCTGCTTGTGCTTGAACATCTCGTAGCCGGCCGGCGCCTCGCTCAGCGGCAGCCGGTGGCTGATGACGTAACCGGGATCGATGGCGCCCGACTCGATGCGGTCCAGCAGCGGCCGCATGTAGCGGTGGACGTGGCACTGCCCGGCGCGCAGGGTGATCGAGCGGTTCATCAGCGAGCCGATCGGGAACTTGTCCATGACCCCGCCGTAGACGCCGATCACCGAGACGATCCCGCCGTTGCGGCAGGCCGTGATGGCCTCGCGCAGGGCGTGCGGCCGTTCGGTCTCCAAACGGGTCGCCTGCTTGGCGCGGTCGTAGGCGTGCACCGCGGGATTGGCGTGGTGGGCCTCCATGCCCACCGCGTCGATGCAGGCGTCCGGACCGCGCCCGGCGGTCATCTCGCGCAGCGCCTCCTGGACGTCGGTCTCCTCGTAGTTGATCACCTCGGCACCGCCCTTGTCCCGGGCCATGTCGAGCCGGTAGCGGAAGCGGTCGATGGCGATGACGCGCTCGGCGCCCAGGAGGAAGGCGCTGGCGATGGCGAACTGCCCGACCGGTCCGGCGCCCCAGACCGCGATGGTGTCACCGGGCTTGATCTCGCACATCTCCGCGCCCATGAACCCGGTCGGGAAGATGTCGGACAGGAACAGCAGCCGCTCGTCCGGCAGATCGTTCTCGATCTTGATGGGCCCGACGTCGGCGAACGGGACCCGGGCGTACTCGGCCTGCCCGCCGGCGAACCCGCCGAGCATGTGCGAGTAACCGAAGATCGCGGCGGGGGAGTGGCCCATCAGCTTCTCGGCCATCCCCGCGTTGGGATTGGAGTTCTCGCACAGCGAGTACTGCTCGCGCGCGCACGCGCCGCAGTTTCCGCACGCGATGGGGAACGGCACCACGACCCGGTCGCCGGCGCGCAGGTTCGACACGCCCGGACCGGTCTCGACCACCTCGCCCATGAACTCGTGGCCGAGGACGTCGCCCTTCTTCATGGTCGGGACGTATCCGTCGTACAGGTGCAGATCCGAGCCGCAGATCGCGGTCGAGGTGATGCGCACGATCGCGTCCCGGGAGTTCAGGATGCGCGGATCGGGGACGTCGGTCACCTCGACGGTGTTGCGTCCGGTCCAGCAGTTGGCCTTCATATGCGGTCCTTTCGGCGTCGCGTCTGGGTCAGGCCACCGGCTGTGCCGGTCGCTGCCGGGCCGGGCGCATGGCGCGGACGCCCTCCGGGCTGGCCTCCGACCGGACGACCTCGCCGGTCTCCATCACCTGCTTGAACCGGCGCAGGTCATCGCGCACCTGCTGCTCGGGGTCCTCGCCCAGCAGCCTGGCCAGCCGTGCGCCCGCCTGGCCGCCGGGCGGGGCGTACCGCAGCTCCACGCGCACCTCGGTGCCGCGGTTGCCGGGCGCGTCGGTGAACCGCACCGCACCGTGGCTGCCGATCTCGGCGCCCGGCATCGAGCGCCACGCGACCAGCTCGCCGGGGCGGTCTTCGGTCACCTCCGCCTCCCAGGACATCGTCCTGCCGCGCAGTCCGCGCATCGTCCAGCGCGAACGTCCCGGCCCGATCTCCTCGACCGACTCCAGGTGCGTGATGAACGCCGGCAGGTTCTCCAGGCGCCGCCAGTGCGCGTACACCTGCGCGCGGGGGCGGTTGATCGTGATGGCGGCGTGCACGTGCAGCGGGCCCGCACCGGTGTACCGCCGCTCCTCGCCGGCCCGGCGGAGCGCGCGGGCGTTCCGCACGGCGGCGTAGACGTCCACGGCGGTGATCCCGGCGACCGCGGTGAGCGCGACCTGCACCCGGCCGCGCCCCCGCATCCGGCCCCGGCCCCGGCCCCGGCCCGGCGGCCGCCGGCGCAGCGCCCCCGCCAGCAGCGCGAGATCCATCGCGTCGCCCGCCACCCGCGTCCACGTCCACGGCGCGGGCCTGCGGCCGGCCAGCAGCGCGCCGGCGTGCAGCAGTTCCCGCGCCCCCACCATCGGCACGATGAACCGCGCCGCGGTGGAGTGCTCCAGGCCGCTTGCCCGGCGCACCGCCCGCGGCATCAGCAGCCGCGGCGCCGCCAGGCCGAGACTCGCCCAGCCGAGACCGCGGGCCAGCCTTTCGGCCGCGTCGGCGTCCTCGCGTGAAGTCATGATCGTCCCCCCGAGCTCGATCGAGCCGGGCGGCCCCCCGGTGCGGAGCACATCGACCCGGCATGACGCGCCGTACCCCGCTGACCTGCCATGACACCTGCCGGCACAGGGGCGGGCGGCGCTCAGCGCCCGGTGGTCAGCGCCAGGTGGTCAGCGCCAGGTGTTGTTGCTGGTGTGGTCGCCGCCGAGCCACGACCTGAGATCGGCGTGCGCCCGCTCCCGGCGTTCGCCGTCGGACTCCTCGATGCCCGCGGCGTCCGCGGTGAACTCCAGCAGCAGCCCGTTGGGGTCGCTGGTGTAGAGCGATCGGCAGTAGCCGTGCTCGAGGGTGTAGGTCTCGTCGGGCTTCCAGCCGGCCTCCTTGAGCCGCCGCGCGATCGCGCCCTGCACCTCATCGGTGACCTTGAGGGCGATGTGCCGGAACGGCGAGTGCGGCATCTCCGGGCCGAACTGCTCCTGGTCGGCGGGATCGGCGAACTGGAAGAACGCCAGGGAGCTGCCGTCCCCGAGGCCGTAGAAGGTGTGGCAGTAGGTCCGCACCGCCCCGAAGAGCTCGTCGGCCTCCTTCCATGTCGCGATGAGGGGCAGGCCGATGATGTCCTCGTAGAACGCCCGCGTCGCCTCCTGGTCGCGTGTCACGTAGGCGTTGTGGTGCAGGCGCGCCGGCAGCGACGTGTTCTCGGAAGACACTTGGGTCATCGCTGGATCTCCTCGCTGGGGTGGGCGGACACTTGTCCGCTGTCCGAACGTGAGCCGACGATTGCGCGCACCCGTGGCCTTGTCAAGGGGCTACCGCCCGACCCGCGCCGCCTGCTCGGACAGGATCCGCGCCAGCCGGCCGGGAGCCGACAGGAACGGTGAATGGTCGCAGCCGATCTCGACGCTCTCCGCCGCCCGCGCCGCGCACTCGCGCTGCGCCTCGACGCGGACCGTGCGGTCCCGGGCGCAGACCACGTAGCAGGACGGCACCGACGACCACGCGGGATCGGCGATCGGCTCCGCCGGCACCCGGCTCCACATCGGGCGCCAGCGGCGCGCCGCCGACCGGGCCAGCTCCGGCGGCGCGCCCGAGTAGAGCACGTCCGCGGCGGCGGCGCGGAGCGTCACCGCGCCGTCCGCGCGCACGTCGCAGGCCGCGCGGAACTCCGGGTGGTTCCACCGGGGCGTCAGGTCCGCCGGCGACTCCCCGGCCACCGGCATGCGCGCGGCGACGAAGACCAGGCGGGCGGCGCCGTGGCCGCCCGCGGTGACGGGCAGACCGCCGTAGCTGTGCGCGGCCAGGACGACGGGACCGTCCGCCGCCGCCTCCCGCACCGCGGCGCGCACGGCCTCGGTGTCGGCCGTGAACGACGTCAGCGGCAGGTCGACGGCCCGCCCCCGGACGCCCGTCCGCTCCAGGCGCTCCAGCACCGGCGTCCAGCACCGGCCGTCGTGGTTGGCGCCGTGCACCAGCAGGACGATCGGCCCGGCGCCGCCGTCAGCCATCCGTGCCGTCGGGATGCGGATCGGGTGCGACCGGACGGTTGTTGAGGTCGACCGACAGGAAGATCTCGTTGCCGACCGGATGGCGCAGCTCCTCGGCGAGCTGCCCGATCAGGCCCGCGGTGCGCGCCAGCAGCGCGAACCCGCGCAGCAGCCGGATCGGCAGGTCCAGGTCGGCCAGCGCCGCCCCGCACACCCCGGCGCCGTTGAGCGGCAGGGTCTTGCCGAGCACCTGGGGATGCACCCGCCCGATCGCGGCGAACAGCGACAGATGCGGGCCGAACGTCCCTTCCTCGGTCGCGATCCGCATGAGCCGCGGCGTGCGCGGGTCGCCCTGCTTGTGCACGTGGTGCCCGAGTCCGGGGACGAGCCGCCGCTCCGCCCTGCACGCCCGCACGGTCTCCAGCGCGAGCGCGTCCCAGCCGGCCTCGTCCGCGGGTGGCGGGCCGTCCAGCCCGGCCAGGACCTCGTGCAGGAACGCGCCGGTGTCCTCGGTGACGCCCAGGAACCGGGAGCCCCCGCCGAGCAGCCCGGCCGCGAGCGCCCCCTGGATCGAGTCGGGAGCGGAGAGGTAGGTGAGGCGGGTGACGATGGCGGTCGGGGTGAAGCCGTGGTCGGCCAGCGCGGCGAGCACCGCCTCGAACACCCGGACCTGCCCGGGGGTGGGCCGGCGCTGGGTCGCCAGCCAGTAGGCCAGCTCGCCGAAGCCGACGGTGCCCATCACGTCCTCGGCCAGGTCCTGGCCGAGCAGGGTGATCGAGGTGGGGCTGGAGGCGCCCAGCGCCGTCGGGTAGCTCGGCGGTTCAGTCACGGCCGTCCTCCCGCGGACCGGCCAGCCAGGCGCGCACCTCGGCGCCGTGCTCGTCGAGGTCGGGCGGCGGCAGCTCGTAGCGGGCCGGGGTGGCGGACAGGGAGATCGGGTGCTTCGCCATCGGGATCGCGCGCCCGCCGTCGCCGACCGTCACGATCGGGTCCAGCTCGAAGCGCTCGGCCATCGCGAAGCCGCCGTCGATGGTGTTGATCGGCGCGCACGGCACGCCCGCCTCGATCAGCGCCTCGAACCACTCGTCCGCGCCGCGGGCGGCCAGCCGGTCGACCAGCAGCGGGCGCAGCTCGTCCCGGTTGGCGGTGCGGTCCTGGTTGCGGGCGAACCGCGGGTCGTCGGGGACCTCGGGGACGCCCAGCACCTCGCACAGCCGGCGGAACTGCCCGTCGTTGGCGGCGGTCACGATGAGGTCGCGGTCGGCGGTCGGGAACGGCTCGTAGGGGAAGACGCTCGGATGCGCGTTGCCCATCCGGAACGGCACCACGCCGCCCGCGGCATAGGCGGAACTGTGGTTGACCAGCCCGGACAGCGCGGACGACAGGAGGTTCACCCCGACGTGCTGGCCCTGCCCGGTCGCGTCGCGGTGGCGCAGCGCGGCGAGGATGCCGATCGCCGCGTGGTTGCCGGCCATCACGTCGAACACCGAGATCCCCGCGCGGAAGGGCTCGCCGTCCGGGTCGCCGGTCAGGCTCATCAGCCCCGAGATCGCCTGCACCATGAGGTCGTAGCCCGGCACCCGCCGGCCCGCCCGGGTGCCGAAGCCGCTGATCGAGGCGTAGACGATCCCCGGGTTGGCGGCGATGACCGTGCCGTAGTCCAGACCGAACTTCGCCAGCCCGCCCGGCTTGAAGTTCTCGATCAGCACGTCGGCGCGGTGCGCCAGCTCCCGGGCGGCGTCCGCGTCGTCCGGCTTGCCCAGGTCCAGGACGATCGACCGCTTGCCCCGGTTGATGCCCAGATAGTAGGTGGAGACGCCGTCGCGGGCGGGGGGCGTCCAGGACCGGGTGTCGTCCCCGCCCGGCGACTCGACCTTGATGACCTCGGCGCCCAGGTCGGCCAGCAGCATCGTCGCGTAGGGCCCGGCCAGCACGCGGGAGAAGTCCGCGACCAGGACGCCCGAGAGCGGCCCCGGCCCGGCCCCGTCCGCCGCCCCGGTCCCTGGCGGGGTTCGCTCTGACATCCCGGCATCGCCTCCTGTCCGTATAGCGGACGAACGTCCGTCGCCATCTTGGCATAGGAGGCCCGCCGGACGACACCGGCGGGTCAGGAGGAGGCGCCCACCGTCACGTGCGGCACACCCGCCAGCCGGGCGAAGTCCGCGCCGATGTCGCCCGCCGCCTGCAGCAGCAGCGGGAGATGCCCCTCCAGCAGCCTGTCCACCGGCGTCTCGGCCGCATGGGTGTTCACGTTGAGGGCCGCGATCACCCGCCCCGACCCGTCCCGGAGCGGCGCGGCCACCGAGCGGATGCCCCGGGCGAGCTCCTCGTCGGTCAGCGCCCAGCCGCGCGCGCGGACCTCGCGCAGCACGGCGTCGCGCTCGGCGCGGTCGGGCCGCCAAAGCGGTTCGAGCCCGGACCGCGACGGCTGCGCCAGCACCTCCTCCAGGTCCCCGGGCGCCAGTGCCGCCAGCAGGACCTTGCCCAGTGAGGTCTGCAGCGCGGGGAACCGGGTGCCGATCTGCACCGCCAGGGTCACGATCTTCGGGACCGCGACCCGGGCGACGTACACGATGTCGGCCCCGTCCAGCTGCGCGATCGAGCAGGACTCGCCGGTGCGCGCCACGAGCCGCTCCATGTGCGGCCGCGCCACGTCCCACAGCCCCATCGACCGGACGTAGGCGACGCCCAGCTCCAGGACCCGCGGGGTGAGCGCGAACCCGCCGTCCGCGGTGCGGACGTAACCCAGCTCCTCCAGGGTCAGCAGGATCCGGCGCGCGGTCGGACGGGCCAGCCCGGTCGCCGTGGCCGTCTCCGTCAGCGACATCACCGGGCGCTGCGGCGAGAAGGCCGCGATCACTTCAAGCCCGCGGGCCAGCGCCTCGATGAAATCCGGTCCGGTTCCTTCGCGGGGCATCGTCGCGGCTCCCTCGGCTCGCTCGGCGGGACGCCCTTCAGGCTACTGCCCCTCGTCCGCCTGGCGGACGCCGTCCCGAACGAGGCGGGCGGCGTGGGCCGTCTCCTCCTCACGGAGACGGCCCGGGCCCGCGTCCCGGAACCGCCAGCGCGTGACCACTCCGTCCGGGCCCTCCAGGACGTCCCGGCGCAGCGCCGTCTCGATGCGCCGCCGGACCTCGGCCACGGCCTCCGGACGCGTGGCGAAGAGCACGCGCAGGCGGACCTCGTCACCGGACCGCTCCGCGGCGACATGATGCGGCGCGAGCGGGCACGGCGGCGGGTGCTCCCAGTGCCCGCACACCGCGACGGTGACGGCCGCTCCCGGCGCCCGCACGTCACCGTCCGCGGCCATGGCGACCACCGCGACGTGAACGTAGGTCCTGCGCACGCCCCCAACATAACGAGCGCAGGACCCACGTTGGCCGGTCATCACCGGACCGTCAATCGGTACGGAGACGGGTGGGCGAGGCGGCCCGGGTGAGGAGACGGCCGGAGAGGGCCGTGACGGCGGACGCGATCGCCACCGCGAGGACGACCATGACCAGCCCCTGGCCGGCCATCCAGGCGAACCCCAGCAGGTTCTTCCGCGTGGTGAAGACGCCCCCCGTCATGCCGACGCACGCGGCCAGTGCGGCGATCGCGCAGATCGGCGTCGCCGCGATCAGCGTCTGCCGCAGAGCCCTGACCGGAACGCCGGTCGCGGCCAGCGCCGCGGTCGAGCGGCCGCTCTCCAGCAGCGACTCGGCCCGGTGCACCACCACCGCGGTGACCGCCACGAGCAGGGCGAACAGCAGCGCCAGATGGGTCAGGGTGAAGCTGACCACCCAGAACCGCTCGAGCGAGACCCCGTACTCGGCCCGGTCCCGGAACACGTCCCACCTGAGGGCGCCGGTGCCCGTGCCGAACGCGACGACCAGTGCGACGACCGCCATGGTGCGGCCCCAGGCACGGGGGTCGGCCTCGAGGGCGCGCGCCGCCAGGAGCGTCTCGGGGCTGCGCGCCCGGCGTCCGGCCAGCCGTGCCGATGCCAGCACCAGGCGGCTCGCGGACGCCGCGAGGCCGATCAGGGCGAGGAGGGCTCCGGGGGCGATCAGCGTCACCCCGACCATGTCCCCGGCCTCGATGAGCCCGCCGACGAGCATCAGCAGCATGCCGGCGACGGGTGGCCGTCGCGGTGCCGGCCACCAGTAGCCGGCGCCGCCGCCGGTCGGCGCGCGAGGTACCGCGGGCCAGCATCGCGGCGACGTCGAACAGCACGCGCCCGCCGGTCATCGGCTCACCTCCGCCGCCTCGGCCACGGCACCGTCGCGGACCACGATCTCGCGGTCGGCGAAGGCCGCGATCCGGTTGTCGTGGGTCACCAGGACCACGGTGGTGCCGTGTTCGCGGGCCGTCGTGAGCAGCAGGCCCAGCAGCTGTTCACCGGCGGCGCTGTCGAGCGCGCCGGTGGGCTCGTCGGCGAAGACCACCTTGGGCCCGGTGGCGAGCGCCCGCGCCAGCGCGACCCGCTGCGTCTGGCCGCCGGACAGGTCGCCGGGCCGGAGCGGCGCGCAGTCGTCGGCGCCGACCCTGCCCAGCCATTCCAGCGCGGCGCCGGCCGCCTCGGCGCGGCCGAGCCCGCCGAACATCAGCGGGACGGCCACGTTCTCCGCGGCGGTCAGCTCCGGAACCAGCCCGCCGAACTGGAAGACGATTCCGAACGCCTCGCGCCGCAGCCGGGCCCGTGCGTCCTCGTCCAGCTCGTCGAGGCGGGTCCCGCCGTAGTGGATCTCGCCGGCGTCGGGTACCAGGATCCCGGACAGGCAGTGCAGCAGCGTGCTCTTGCCCGAGCCGCTCGGGCCGGAGATCGCCACCACCTCGCCCGCGTCGATCGTCAGGGACGCGCCGCGCAGCGCTCGGGTGCGCCCGAACGACAGGCCGGCGTCGCGCGCTTGCAGCAGGGGACTCATCGGCTGATCTCCTTGGTCAGGTCGGCCAGGCGGTGCACGGCCAGTTCCATCCACCGCAGGTCGGCGTCCAGGTGGAGCAGGGCGTAGTCGGCGGCGAGCGCCTCGGCGGCCGACGCCTCGGGCGCCGACTTGGTGCGGGTGAGCTCCCGCATCCGCGCCAGGTGGGCGGCGCGCTGCCGGTCCAGGCCGGCCCGGGCGTCGCCGCCGGCCACCAGCGCCATGACGGCACGGGTGAACAGGGCGCCGGTGACGTACGGCGCGGGCGGCTCGGTCTCGGCGAGCCAGCCCCGCACCTTCTCGGTGCCCTCCGGGGTCAGCTCGTAGACCGTGCGCTCGGGACCGCCCTCCCGGGCGGTCCCGGCCACGGCCACGAACCCGTCGCGCTCCAGCCGCTGCAGCGTCGAGTAGACCTGGCCGTAGGGCAGCGGTTTGGCCCCCGGCAGCCGCTCATCGTGCTCGCGTTTGAGCTCGTACCCGTGCTTGGGCCGCTCGGCCAGCAGGGCGAGCAGGATCTGCGGAGTCGCCATGCCGTCGGACTATACACTCAAGATATGTACTGAGTGCATAGTTGTCGTGACGGCCTCGGCGACGGGTGCCTCAGCGGATCGCCGACAGGTCGATGAGCGTCGTCCTGTCCCCGCAGCCGGCCCTCCCTGCCGTTCCGGCGCGGCCAGGCCGCGGGCGCGCCGGGGTCAGCCGACGTGGACGAGGGGGCGGTGCCTGATGTCGGGCTCGGCCTGGCGCAGTATCTCGCGGGTGAGCGGGGCGACGTCCCCGCCGCCGAAGACCAGGTAGCGCAGCAGCGCGCCGACCGGGTTGCCCTCGGCCCAGTGGAAGTAGACGTGCGGCAGGACGCCGGTCTGGTTGCGGACGTGCAGCAGGATCGCCGCTATCGCGTTGGCGACGCTGGGGCTGGCGACCCGCAGGATCCGGTGGCCGTGCAGCTCCTCGCCGACGACGTGCAGGTCGGTCGCGAACTCCGAGGCGTCCGAGACGGTGACCTCCAGGAAGATGAGCCGCTCGTCCTCGCGCAGCCGGTGCAGCGCCCAGGCCTCGCCGGCCTTGTCGTCGTACTCGCGCCGGTCGCGCTCGTCCGGTTCGTTGGCGATGAACCGGAGGTCGCCGGCCTCGGTGACGTAGCGCAGCGCCGCCGCGTCCAGGGCGACCTCGCCGACGCGCAGCTCGGTGGAGCGGGTGGCGCGGGAGACCAGCGAGGTGGCCACGATCGCCACGCAGAACAGCAGGGCGATCACCAGGCCGTCGGGCCGCTCGACGATGTTGGCGACGGTGGCGTACCCCAGGACCAGGGTGACCAGGCCGAACCCGAGGGTGGCGCGGCGCTGCCGGCGGCCGTGCGCTGCCAGGGTCACCGCGACCGCCGCGGACAGGATCAGCGCCAGCACGCCGGTGGCGTAGGCGCCGCCCTGGGCCTCGACCTGGGCGCCGAACAGCACGGTGATCGTGAACGAGACGGCCGTGAAGATCAGCACCATCGGGCGGGTGGCGCGGGTCCAGTCCGGCGCCATCCCGTACCGGGGCAGGTACCGGGGCACGATGTTGAGCAGGCCCGCCAACGCGGACGCGCCGGCGAACCACAGGATCGCGATGGTGGACAGGTCGTAGACGGTGCCGAACCAGTCGCCGAGCCGCTCGTGCGCCAGATACGCCAGCGCGCGCCCGTTGGCCTTGCCGCCCTCCTCGAACTCCTTCGCCGGGATCAGGACCGTCGTGACGAGGCTTGAGGTGATGAGGAAGACGCTCATGATGCCCGCGGCCGTGGTCAGCAGCTTGCGCGCGCCCCGGATCCGTTCCTCCAGATCGCCCCGGACCAGCGGCATCACCGCCACGCCGGTCTCGAAGCCGGACAGTCCCAGGGCCAGCTTCGGCATCACGACCAGCGACACCGCGATCATTGCCAGTGGGCCGGAGTACTCGGTGGTGAGCGCGTGCCGCCAGCCGGTGACCAGCTCCGGGTGGACGGCCAGCTCCCGCAGCGCGTCGCCCACCACCACGACGTTCAGGCCCAGGTAGACCGCCACCAGGAGCACCGCGATCGAGATGGCCTCGCTGAACCCGATGAGGAAGACGGCGCCCAACGCGCCGATCAGCACCAGGGTCACCGGCACCTGCCAGCCCGCCAGGGCGGCGGGGAAGAAGGGGTTGTGCAGCAGGTGCGCGGTGGCGTCCGCCGCCGACAGCGTGATCGTGATGATGAACGCGGTGGCGACGAAACCCAGCAGGAACAGCACCAGCAGCTTGCCGCGCCAGCCGGGCAGCAACCGCTCCAGCATCGACAGCGAGCCCAGCCCGTGCGGGCTCTGCCCGGCGACCGACCGGTACACCGGCAGCGCGCCCAGCAGCGTCAACCCCACCAGCAGCAGGGTCGCGATCGGGCTGAGCGCCCCGGCCGCCAGCGCCGCGATGCCCGGCTGGTATCCCAGCGTCGAGAAGTAGTCCACACCGGTCAGGCACATCACCTGCCACCACCGGTGCTGCTTGTGCGGGGTTTCGTGGTGGTGCGGGCCCGCCGTCTTCCGGCCGGGCCGGTGGAAGCCTTGCAGCAGCCATCGCCGCAGCGCGGATCCGGTCTCCGGCTGGGAAGAGGTGTCCATCCGCGCTCACCTCGGCATTCACCCGCTGATCAAGTCCGACGCTACCGGCCGTTCCGCGGCGCGCCGGGCGGCTTGGGCGCGGGTTGGCCAGGCCCTGGTGAAGTCGGGAAGGCGGGTATGGGCACCTCTGTCCTGATCAAGGCGCTAAAGTCGGGCAAGTCCGTTCGCCGCGCCGGGGCGAGCCAGCGCAGCGAGGGGGAGACACGGATTGACTTCCTCTCCCTCCTAAAGGAGGGGGATTCCCATCCTCGCGGGTGGGGTTTCCTGTTTCACGGCCAGTTGCGGAAGGGAGGGCCCTTGCCGTCTTATACCGGCTCCACAGGCATCACCGGGGGTCGGGCCCCTGGCTGCGGCTCGACCAGCCGCAAGGATGTTCTTGGCCGCGTTGTGGTCCCGGTCGTGCCGGGTGCGGCAGCCCGGGCACGTCCACGCCCGGGTGTTCAGGCTCAGCTCGCCGAGCAGGTGCCCGCAGTTCGAGCAGGTCTTGGAGGAGGGGTGCCAGCGGTCGATCACCACCAGGGTCCGCCCGGCGCGTTCGCACTTGTACTCCAACTGTCGGCGGAATTCGCCCCATCCGCAGTCGGAGATGGCCCTGGACAGGCTCCGGTTGCGGACCAAGCCCTTGACGTTGAGGTCTTCGATGGCGATCAGGTCGGCGGATTCCACGAGCCGGGTGGTGGTCTTGTGGAGGAAGTCTTGGCGGGCGTTGCGGACTTTGCGGTGGGCGCGGGCGACCTTGTTCTTGGCCTTGCGGCGGTTGGCGGAGCCTTTCTGGCGGCGGGCCATGCGGCGCTGGTAGCGGGCGAGGTTGGCGGCCTTGCGGTCCAAATGGCGGGGGTTGGCGATGCGTTCGCCGTCGCTGGTGACGGCGAAGTCCTTCACCCCCAGATCGACCCCGACCTCGCGCCCCGCCTGCGGTCGTGGTTCGGGTTGGTGGGTGTCGACGGCGAAGGTCACGTACCAGCGCCCGTCGGTGTCGCGGGAGACCACGACCATCGTGGGGTTGAGGGTGGACGGGTCGACGTCGTCGAAGGACCATACGAATGCCAGCGGGGTGCTGGTCTTGGCCAGGCGCAGCTCGCCGTCGCGCATCCGGAACGCCGAGCGGGTGAAATGCGCGGACTGGCGGCCGTTGCGGGACTTGAACCGCGGGTGGCGGGCACGCCCGGCGAAGAAGTTGGCGAAGGCGGCGTGCTGGTGCCGCAGCGCCTGCTGCAGCGGCACCGACGACACCTCCGACAAGAACGCCAACTCGGCGGTCTTCTTCCACCCGGTCAGCCAGGCGTCGGTCTCCCGGTAGGCCGTCCCCTGCCCCGTGTCGCGGTGGCGGCGGGTCCGCTCGGCCAGGGTCTTGTTCCACACAAGGCGCACGCAGCCGAACGTGCGGCCCAGCAGGGCCGCCTGCTCGGAGTCCGGGTAGGCCCGGCACCTGTACGCCGTCCGCATGACCGGGAACCTACCGGCCAACATCGACATCCGTCCCCGACATCAGTTACTCCGCGTACCGGACCGGTGGCCGATGCCACGAGCAGCCGCACCAGACGACACAACCAAAGGACAAGGGGATCATCACTCATGACCGGACAGACAGCGGTCTCAGGGCCGACGGCCGATCGCCTGACGGCGATCGCTGTTTCCCTGTCCCGCTCCGCGGGGGACCGGATTCCTCCCCGGTCTGAAGGCCGGGGCAGCCTCCGGGAGGTCCGGTGAACAGCGGGGGCCAGCGTCCTGACGGGGAACGGCCGCAGGAAGGATCATGGGCCGATCCGGCGAACGCCGGGCCCGCGCAGCCCCCTGCTCCGCCGCCCGGCAATCCCTACGCTCCGCCGCCCGGAGTACCCGGACCTGTCGTGCCTCCTCCACCCACCGGTCCGATGGGCCCGATGGGCCCGATGGGCCCGATGGGGCCGCCGCCGCAGCGCAAGGGGCCAGGCCGCCTGATCGGACTGCTCATCGCCGGAGGTGTCGCGGCCATCGTGCTCCTCGCGATCGCCGGCGTTGTCGTCGCCAACCTCGCGAGCGGGGAGCCGGACGGTCCCGTCCAGGCCGAGCACTGTATCGACGTGCGCGGCGAGATGAACACCGGTTCCGGCTTCATGCAGAGGATCCCGGCGGCGACCAGGGTCGGCTGCAAATCCGACCAGGCCAAGGGCAAGGTCCTCAAGGTGGTCAGGACCGGCCAGCGCACCTCCTTCAGCACCTCGTCCATGCCGGAGTGCCCCGACGGCGCCGACGGCGTCGCCCGCGTCACCATCTCGGAAAAGGACGAGCGCTACTGGGAGGTCTGCACCCGCAACCTCGCCGCGCCGCACCCCGGCGACCCCGGTGCGGGCGGCGGGATGATCGGCGCGGGCGACTGCATCAGCAACTCGCTGGCGTTCAGCTCGGAGAAGCCGTGCTCGGGGTCGGAGTGGTACGGCAAGATCATCGCGAGGGTCGCGACGCAGAGCCAGTGCCCCGCGGGGCGGACCATGGAGACCGCGAAGCTGTCCGGTTCGAGCGGATCGACGAGCCGCCCGGTGCTGTGTCTCGGCGCCGGGGGCGCGGTCCTGGGGCCGGGTGACTGCATCGCCGACACCACGTTCTCCTTCAACGGCCCGAGAAAGGTCGAGTGCTCGGGCAGCGACGCGTTCGCCAAGGTCACCGGCCGTGTCCGCACCCAGCGGGAGTGCCCCTCCGGATCGAACAAGTTCCTGGAGGCCAAGGACGCCTACCTGCCGGTGCTGTGCCTGCGCCAGCTCAAGCCCACCCTCAAGGAGCAACTGGACTCCCTCCCCGGCTGAGCCGAAAAGCCCGCCGGCTTTATCTCTCCGGTAATCGCTCTCGCGGAGGGCGGCCCGAAAAGATGATCACACCCGCTCGGCAGAGCGGGGCCACCTGCGAGGAGCAGACAGTGATCATGCGTCATATCGGAGCCGTTCTGTCCGCCGCGGCGGCCGCCGTCACGGTGGCCTTCACCGGCACGGCTCACGCCGGCGGCGGGCCGGTGACCGAGGGCACGATCTCGCCCGCGGCCCAGACGTTCATCGACCGGCAGAACCGGTTCGGCGCGATGCCGACCTACACCGACCCGAGCCGCCCCGACGAGGAAGACCTGGAAAAGCGGGTCGTCGCTTACGGAGAACTCTGGGACGACGACGCGACCCTTTGGGAGGCCGCCGCGGAACCCGTCCAGGGGCGTGCCACCATCATGAACTCCATCCGCGGCTCGCTCAGGCTCGTGCCAGAGTTCGGTTTCCGCCCGACCCGTATCGCCGCCGACCGGAACGCGGTCATGTACGGTGCGCACAACCAGGCCACGATCAACGGAAACAAGGTCGAGTATCCGGCGATCTACCGGGTCGTGCTGAGCAAGGACGGCGACGTCGTCCAAGGCCGGCGCTACTACGACCGGTTCGCGTGGTTCAAGCCGCTCGACGGCGACCTTGAGGACCTCTTCCAGGGGGTGACAGACCGCAGCCAGGGGAGTGCTCCGGCGGCTGTCACGACCGCGCACCCCGGCGACATCCCAGGCCGAGGCGCGGCCTGGAACCGGCGGGACGCCGCCGCCCTGGTGGACTCCCTGGGCACAGCACCCCTCTCGGGTACCGGACTGGGGGACCGCACCCTGGGAACCCGAGCCGCCAAACTCGCCTACCTGCAGCGCCTCTTCAGCAAGTTCGGCCACGACCCGAACGCCTCGCTCGCCCCTGGCCAGACCGTGCGTACGCCTGCCGCCACGTACCAGGAGTGGTACGGGACCGTGAACAGCCAAGGCCGCACGACCTCCTTCGGCGTCATCGAACGCTTCGGATATCGAGGCGGCCGACTCGCCGAGTGGACCCTGGCCTTCGACACGCTTCCCCTGATCGCCGACGACCAGAAGATCCGCGAGCTCTACGGCCGGATCCAGCCGGCACGCTGACGACGTTCACACGGCCGGCGCTCCCGACCCGGGAGCGCCGCCCTTGTCTCCGTGCATGCGTCCAGCAGTTATGAATGCTGGGCTGAAAATGGCTCCGGGCGACCGCTTGGGGCGGCTGCCCGGAATCCATTCATCTCATCCCCGCCCCCGCGGGGGACGTGACGGGTTCAGGGGCGGTAAGGGGCTGTCGAACCGCGGTCACCGAGGGGTGCGCCGGCTCTCGGCGCCCTGGGCGAACATGGCGCGGAAGGTGATCGGGCCCACCACGCCGTCGGCTCCGATTTCCTTGCGGGTCTGGAAATTCCAGACGGCGGTCTTGGTCCCGTTCCCGTAGACGCCGTCGACCGAGACGGCGTCGCCGAGGATGTTGAGCGAGTGCTGCAGCCCCTTGACCAGGCTGGAGCGGGTGTCCCCCGGCCGCGCGATCCCGTGGTCGGAGCGGAGCGTCACCCAGGTCTCCGTGTTGAGTTCGCCGGTCTCCTCAAGGTCACGGGCGCCCTGGTACTTCTTGACGGCGGTGACCAGGGCCTCGTCGAAGAGGTCGGCGTTGCCGGCCCTGGGGTCGCAGCCCTTGAAGTACCCGAGCTGTGCCAGGAAGCAGCGGGCCGCCGCGACCCGGTGGTTCCTGTCGCCCTTCTCGAGCACCATCCAGGGCTGGGCCTCGATGGCGGCGACGATCCGCCTGTCGGTCCGGGGGTCGTCGGCGCCGGCCGGGATCGCCCCGGCGCCGGCGGCGAGCGTGGCGATGGCGGCGGCCAGGCCGGCCGCCATCACCCGCGATGCGATTCTCATTCGATCTCCTCTCAACGGCGTCTGGCCGTTCTATAAAGAAGACGCTCAATTGCGAGGATGGGTTTTCGTGGCTTATGAGTTTTCTCCGGGAAGTCTCGGACGCGCGACATCCCCTATGGGTTTACAGGGGTTGTCAATCTTTTTGTGGGAGATCAATAAGAATGGTGCGGCAGTGCGTGCCTGCACGGGTGTGCTTGTTCGGGATTCGGAACAGGACTCACCCCGTCAGTAGCGGCCGTAGCCGCTTGCAGATCACTTCGACGTGCCGGGCCACCATCTCCTCTGACAGCCCGGCGACCGAGGCGCCGAACCAGACGGTCTCCACCGGGGCCTCTCCGGCGAACTCGCGGACGTGGGCGGCCACGTTCTCGGGAGTGTCGAACAAGAAGGACGTCAAGGGACCTCTGGAGGAACGCGACCGGAGCTTGTCGGGGTCCACGGGCCGGGGGACGGGCCGCCCGGTGCCTTCCACCATGTAGCGGCGGTAGCTGTCGAACTGGTAGGTGACGTGCGGCGCCACCGCGTGCCAGTCACGTTCGGGATCGTCGGTCACGAACGCCTCGATGCCGCCCGCCATGCGCGCGCCGCGAGGGTCGTGCCCGCCTTCGGCGAGACCGTCACGGTAGTGCGGCCAGGATTCGGCGTTGGCCGTGAGCAGGCACTCTCCCAGCCGGCCCGCCCGCCGCGCCCCCTTGGGGCCCTGATAGCCGAGCCATATCGGCAGGTCCGCCTGCACCGGGGCGGGAGTGACTTCACCTTCTCCCCAGAACCGCCGCAGTTCGCCGACCTGCGCGTCGAGGGTTCGGTACCGCTCCTTGAGCTCGGCCCCGAAGAGGTCGTACTCGGGTGTCCGGTAGCCGGCGCCCAGGCCGAGGTCGAGGCGCCCATCACTGATGAGGTCCACGATCGCGGCCTCCTCCGCCAGCTGGGCGGTCTTCCGTAGCGGGCCGATCAGGATTCCGGTTCCCAGCCGCACCCGGCGGGTGCGGGCCGCCGCCGCGGCCGCGAACGTCAGCGGCTGCGGCAGGTAGCCGTCCTCGAACAGGTGATGCTCGGAGAACCAGAGCGAGTCGGCGCCCAGCCGTTCGGCTTCCTCGCACATCTCCAGCGCGAACGCGTAGAGGCGGGACGGGTCCCGCCGCCAGGGCGGCGGGTTGCGCAGATCGAACCACAGGCCAACCTTCATGGCGCACCCTTCTTTAGCTTAAATATCTACCCTATTTAATAGTATTACGCATCGTTGTACGATCCTGAAGGCGACCCCGGGTGCATGCCTGTGGGGAATGGCGCCATGCCTGTTGGAAATGTGACTGCCGCGGGTCGCGCCATCTGTTCAGTCGGCTATCGGCAGGCCTGAGCGCGCCCGAACCATTGCCCTGATAGGGGCCCGGTGTTAACGTCCGGAACACGGTCGTGTTCCGCTGGACGGGGCCGCCGACCTGCGATCTTGTCGGAGGTATGGGTGGACGGTGCTGTCCTCTGCGGTGGCCCGGGTGGGACCGCGCCCGGTGGTCTCGGCCGTCTGGACGGCCTCGACTGGGCGGTCGCCACCGATGGGGAGCTCGCCGCGCCGGTCGCGCCGGTGTCCCCGTCCGCCCCCTTCGGCAGCGGGCACTTCCACCACTGGGCCGACGACGTGCGGCGGATCGTCGGCGCCGGACCCGCGACCCGCAGGCTGGTCCTCGGCTGGGGGCGCCTCCAGCCGGACGGGCCGGGCACCTGGGATCGGGCCGCGCTGGATCGCTGCGACCGGGCCCTCGACACGATGGCGGCGGCCGGCGTCCTTCCCGCGGTGGCGCTGATGTACCGGGAGCTGCCCGCCTGGCTGGAGGAGGGCGGAGGGTGGCTGTCGCGCGACACGGCGTCGCGCTTCGCCGACTACGCGGACGCGATGGGGCGGCGTTTCGGTGACCGGGTCGCCCGCTGGGTCACGCTGAGCGACGTGGCCGCGTCCTCCCTCGCCGACCGGGTGGCCGGGTTGTTCGCGCCCGGACGGGCCAGGGGCGCCGCCGGGCTGCCGGCGGTCCACCATGTCCTGCTGGCGCACGGCCTGGCCATGCGGGCGCTCCGTGCCGCCGGCGTGCGCGGCCGCGCGGGATTGATCGGCTCGCTCGTCGGCGCGTACACCGCGTCCACGGACCCGTGGGACCGGATCGCCCTCGAACGGCTGGAGAGCTGGAGCATCCGGTTGTTCCTCGATCCGCTGCTGCTCGGCGAGCACATGGTCCTGGAGACCGGGCGCTCGCCGGTCGTGGACTCCGGCTGCGTGCGCACCGGTGACATGAAGGTCATCAGTACGCCGCAGGACGCGCTGGGGCTCTCGTGGCACGCGCCGATGTGCGTCGCGGCGCCCGAGAACGTCTCCCGGGTGCTGTCGCCGTCGCCGCGCTTCCACGCGCTGAACGAGGTCAACCGGCTGCTGGCGCGGCTGGGCTTCGCGGTCGTCCCGTTGACCGGGGTGGAGACGACGTCCTACGGCTGGCCCGTCGTGCCCGAGGGGCCCGCGGACGCGCTGGCGATGCTGCACGAACTGTACGGCGACGCGCTGCCGCCCGTGTACATCACCGACCGCGGGCTGGACGATCATCACAAGGCGGCCGGGCTCGTCCGGCCGGACCGTGACCGGTGCAGGAGCGCGCTGGCGTCGAAGCTGGCCTGGCTCGCGCGGATCATGAACAGCGACGGCGTCGACGTCGTGGGGTACGAGTACTGGTCCGTGCTCGACGACGTGGCGTCCAAGCTGCCCTACTGCCGCCTGTACGCGTCGGCGGTCGGCGACGGCGAGTCGGCGCAGGACGCCGACGCGCCACCGCCGATGATCCCCTGCGACTGGGTCCGCTCCGGGGTCTTCGGCAACGCGAGCTGACGCCCGGTCGCGCCGATCTCGACGACCCGCTCTCCCGTTATCCGTTGATGTATCTAACTATTTCATCTACTTTGCGGGTAGGTCCTGGGAGTGCCCTCCCTCTCGGGGGCTGGAGCCGGGGCCGGGAGAGCGAGAGGACATGGAGCGTTGATCGTTTCCGAACTGCCGATGAACCCGAGCGTCCAGGACGTGCTTGCGGCGGCGGAACGGGCCGCCGGTCTCGACGACCACGGCGGCGACGGGTTCCGCGAGTCGCTCGGCGGCGTGGTGCGCCTGCTGAACGAGGACGCCGACCTGCCGGCGGAGCGCCGCGCGGCGGCGTTCGGCCAGCTCGTCGAGGTCCTCGCCGGCCGGCTGCGGCTCGTCGAGGACGACCGGCGGCATCCCGGGATCGGCCGGGAGGAGGTGACCGCCCCGCTCATCGTGATCGGTTTCGGCCGGTCGGGGACGACGTTCCTGCACTCGATCATCGCGGCCGACCCCGACAACCGCGCGCCGGCGTACTGGGAGGTCGCGCGTCCCTCCCCGCCGCCCGGCCTGGCCGCGGCCGACGATCCGCGGATCGCGCTGGGCGACCGGGACATCGAGAGCTGGCTCGCGGACCTGCCCGGTTTCATCACCCAGCACCCGTACTGGGACCAGGGCGGCAGCGCCCTCATGGAGTGCGAGGGCTTCCTGGTCTACGACCTGCGGAACCACTACCCGATCCAGCTGTCCAAGATCCCGTACGGAACCTCCTGGGTGGCCGACCGCGACGACGACGTCGTGCGGTACGAGTTCCACCGCTGGTTCCTGAAGCACCTGCAGTACGGTGCCCCGCCCCGCCGCTGGGCGCTCAAGGGGGTGGACCACCAGTTCCACCTGGCAGGGCTGCGGGCGGTCTATCCCGATGCGCGGCTGGTGTGGGCGCACCGTGACCCGGTCCAGGTCTGCGGGTCGCTGCTCGCCGTGATCTCCATGCTGATCCGGGGGACCGGGAAGATGGGCGACCCGGCGGAGTTCGCCCGCGCCTGGCTGGACCGGCAGGGCGAGCTCGTGGACGGGATACTCGCCGATCCGTTCGCGGCCGACCCGGCGATCTGCCACGTCCGCTACCCGGACCTGGTCTCGGATCCGGTCGGCACGGTCCGCGGCGTCTACGACCACTTCGGTCTTCCCGTCACCGCGGAGTTCGAACGGCGGGCGCGCGCCTGGCTGGACGCCCCGGAGAACAGGCCGGACCGGCACGGCAAGTGGACCTACGCGCTGGCCGAGTACGGGCTGGACGAGGACGACATAGACGCGAGGTTCGCCGGTTACCGCGAACGGTTCGGAGTGTGAGCCGCGACATGACCGGCAGCACGGTCGACTGGTCGTTCTTCAGCATGGCCAAGTACCTTCTCACCGCGCGTCCAGAGGACCCGCGAGTCATGGACGGGGACGAGTGGGCGGTCCTCCTGGAGCGGCTGGCGGAGGCGGCCGAACTTGCACGCGGCGCCGTCCCGGCGGAGGCGGTGGACCGGGCCGGCATGTATCGGGGTCTGCTCCAGCTGCTCTCGTTCGGGTTGGAGCGTTCCCTCGGTGCGGCGGATCCGGCCCGTCCGGTGTTCTCGCGCCCGTGGCCGGTGCACCTGTTCGACTACGGGGCCGGCAACCCGGACGCGGTCTACCGCACGGTGGTGCTGCGCGACGACCTCACGTACCGGATCAGCGGAACGCTCGGCAACGCCGGGTTCATCGGGCTGGAGTTCTTCGACGGCACCCGCCAGACCGGCTCGCTGCTCGCGGCCGACCTGCGGCCGGGCCCGGACGGTGAGTTCGAGGTGCTGTTCGGTCCCCGCGAGCGGCCGGGCAACTGGCTGCGGGTCGTGCCGGGGACGAGCTACCTGCTCACCCGCGAGTTCTTCGGCGACTGGGCGGCGGCCGAACCCGCCCGGCTGCACATCGAGTGCCTCGACGAGACCGGACGCAAGTGGCCCGTCATGTCCGCCGACCGGGTGGGCAAGGAGCTCGAAGCGCTCGGAACCTGGCTGGTCGAGTCGGTTCGCGTCTTCACCGGGGCGCAGCGGAACGGGATGGCCGCGTACACCAACGCTTTCGAGGCGAGGCCGAGCCGTGCCGACAGCGACCTGCCCGTCATCTTCCACGGGTTCTGGGATCTGGCGCCCGGTGACGGCCTCCTCGTGGAGATGCCGGAGCCGGCCGGCCCGTACTGGGGCATCCAGCTGTCGAACACGCTGTGGAACACCCTCGATTTCGCCAACCGGCAGACCAGCCTCAACCGGGCACAGGCGCGCGTGGACGGCGACGGGATGATCCGGTTCGTGGTGGCGCACGCCGATCCGGGGGTGCCCAACTGGCTCGACACCCTCGGCCACCGGCAGGGCGCGATCCATCTGCGGCTCGGCCCGGCGCCGAAGGAGGACGCCGCGCCGCCGCCACCGCGCCGCGACCTCGCCGTGACGCGCAACGACTGGATGCGGTCCTGGGCGGACGGCACCGAGGAGGCGGTCCAGACCGACGCGCACCCGGCACCGCGGGCCCGCGTCGTCAAGCTGGACGGAGTCGCCGCCGAACTGCCCGCCGGCGCGCCGCGCGTCAGCCCCGGCGAACGCCGTGCGGTGCTGGACGAGCGGCTGCGGCAGGTCGTCAGGATGCAAGGGGACGCGCGCACGTGAGCCGACGAGCCGCCGGAGATCCGCATCTCCGCGTGTTCGCCGGACGCCGGGGCGGACGGGGATCTCCCCGCCCGCCCCGTCCCGCGGGTTCTCAGCGAAGGTAGGCCTGGCCCCCGTCGAGTGCGATGGTCGTGGCGGTCAGGTAGGCGCCGTCCGGGCCGCAGAGCAGGGCCACGAAGCGCCCGATGTCCTGCTCGGCGTCACCGAGGCGGCGCAGCGGGATCGACTCAAGGCTGCGGGCGTACAGTTCCGGGGAGTTCCTGGCGTACGCCTCCGAACCGGCGCTCGTCGCGGCGGGCATGACCGTGATCACCCGGATGCCGTCCGGGCCCCACTCCGTCCCGGCGGCGCGGGTCAGCCCGGCCATGGCCGCCTTCAGCGCCCCGTACACGCCGCGGTCGGTGGGGGCCGGGTTGACGGCCGCGCTGCTGCCCAGGTTGATGACGACGCCGTTGGCCGCCTGGAGGTACGGATGGCAGAGCCGCATGAGGCGGAAGGCGGCCAGCGGTCCGGACCGCCAGGCGGCGTCGAGGTCCTCCTCGGTGACGCCCAGCACGGTCCCCAGCAGCGACTGCTGCGCGTTGTTGACGAGGATGCCGATGCCGCCGAGGCGGGAGGCCGCCTCGTCCACGCATGCGGCGAGGGCGTCGGCGTCCTTCACGTCGCAGACCACCGTCATGGCCCGTCCGCCACGATCCTTGATCTCCTCGGCGACCCCGTCGAGTTTGCCCTCCGTCCGGCCGGCGAGCGCCACCGCGGCGCCCTCCGCCGCGAGGGCGAGCGCGATGCCCCGGCCCACCCCCTGCCCGCCCCCGGTGACCAGTGCCGTCCTGCCGTCGAGGAATCCCATGTGGGTAAAATAGTAAGATAAGTGTATAAAAACAACTGTACCGTCGGCGGGAAGTGATCGTTACCATTTCCTGGATGAATCCGGATGACTCGGCACAGGGCGATCTGTTCGCGGAGATCCAGGCCGTGCTCGCACGGGTGAACGCCGCCGTGGACGCGGGCAAGGTTCCAGAGGAACTGGTGGGCGTCCTGGTCGCCACCGGAGAGTGCGAACGAGCCGAGGCCATCGCCGATCGGGCGGGCACGTGGCGGAATCTCATCACGCAGCTTTGGCGGCACGGCGAGCGGGAGCGGGCACGGCGCGTTCTGGCCCGGAGGGCCGGTGCCTACCAGGTGCAGGGCCCGCGCTCCTCGCTCTCCCGGCTGGTGCAGGATCTGCTCTCGGTCGGTGCCGCGGACGAGGCGCGCGGCGTCGTCGACGACCGTGTCGACGAGCTGGACCGGTGGGCGCGCACGGAGATCGCGGCGGAATTCGTCCGGCGGGGGAGGCCCGGCGACGGCCTGGAGATCCTGGACGGCCGGGAAGACGAAACGGGAGAGGTCGTCCTGGCGCTCATCGAGGCCGGACGCCTGCGGGACGCCGAGGAGACGGCGCGCCGCATCGCCTCTGAGGACAGGGCGCCCTTCGGCCGGTTCGCCCTCGCGTTCGCCGAGCACGGCCGGCCGGAGACGGCGGAGCGGTTCGCGCTGCTCGCCGCCGCCGTCCCCGTGAGGGACCACCTCTCGTGGCCGGAGCTGAGCACCTGTGCGGCACTGACCCGCGTCGGCCGCCTGGCCACGGCGGTGACCCGCTTCGACGGGCTCTCCGACCTCCGGAGGCATGCCAACTTCCGCCCGATGTCGGACGCGCACGGGTGGGCGCGCGTGCCGTGGGGCGAGTACTCGGGGTGGGCGCTGGGGAGCCCGCGACGTTACGCGGCCGCGGCGATGGCCGAGCAGGCCGTCCGTGCCGGAGCCGAGGACCGGCTGCTGGAGGAGGCCGCCCGCCGGGACGACGACCGGCCGGCCGATCTCCTGCGGGCGGCCGTCGCGATCACTCACGCGCAGGCGGGCGACGACCGTGGCGCCCGCCGCCACCTGGCGGGCGTGACGTCGGTCGAAGGGCGGGTCGAGGGGCGGCTCGCGCTGGCCGAAGCGCTGGCCGCCACCTCACCCGCCGTCGCGGCCGAGGCCGCCGTGCAAGCCCTCGAACTGGTCGAGCAGGCCGCCGCCACCGCCTCCTCTGACTCCCGGCAGAAGCGGTACAACCAGCCGTTCGAATGGGACCACATCCGGATGAGGGTGCGGGAGGAAGTCGCGGTCCTGCTGGCACGGGCGGGCCGGCAGGACGAGGCCATGCGCGTGGCGGACGGCATCCCGACCGGTCATCTCACGTCCGCGTCCGCGTTCCGCCGCATCGCCGAGGCGCTCGGCAGGCCGGTCGGCGAGCCGCCGACGAGCCTGCTGGCGTCCCTCCCCGGATCACCCAAGGGGGCCGAGGAGGCGGTGGACGCCGTGGTCGGCGGCAGTCGAAGGCCCTCCGACGAGCTGGTCGACGCCGTCCTCCGCGACCGAGAGGCGCTCATCTCGCTGCTGCCGTCCTTCGACGCCCTGGACGACCGGCACGTCGCGCTGACACGCGTCGCCCAGACCCTCCTGGAGGAGGGCGATGCCCAAGCGGCCCGGCGCGTCGCCGTGCACGCGGTGTCCCGAACGCCGCCCGGCCCGCCCAACATGCGCGCGGTTCTGACCGGCCCTGCCGCGGTGCGCCTGGCCAAGGACGGCGACCTCGACCGCGCCGTCGCGCTGGCCGGCGGCCGATCGCGGGTGCTCGTCGACATGATCGTGGCGCTGCTGGACGAGGGGTCGGTGGACGCGGCGCGCCGCGTCCTGGCCGAGGCCGCCGACGGCGCGCCCGTCGCCCGGGAACTCGCGGGGCGGCTGGAACGGGAGGGACTCGTCGAGCACCTGCCCCTCGCGGGCTTCCCGGCGGCGGACCCCCGCGAGGACGTCGGAGCCGGCGAGCGCCTCGCGGCCGAGCTGCTGAGCGCCCCGGACGGCCTCGACCTCGACACCGTCGACCGGTTCGGCGAACGGATCGCCGGCATCGACAGGCGCGTGCTCATCGGCCGCCTGATCCGCGCCGCCAGGTACCGGACCGCGTGGAACGTCGCGAACGCGCCGGACCACGGGTTCGGCTGGGAAGACCACGTTCCGTCTTCGCTGCGCGCGACCTGGAGGATCGGCGTGGCCGCCGCCGCCCACGAGCGGGCCCCCGCCCTTTCCGCGTGGGCCCTGGAGATCGCCGAGCTGACCTACCGGGAGGCGCGGGCCGAGGACGCCGCCGTCCTGGCCGAGATCGCCGCGTTCCCCGGCTGGCCCGCCGACCGCGCGCTCGCCCTCTTCCGCACCGCCTTGGCGCGCACCGAGCGCGCCGAGTGCCGCACGCACGCCCGCATCCTCGCCGTACTCGAAAAGTCGATCCCCCTGCTGGCGCGCCACGACGGCGGCCGCCCGCTTCGCGACCTCATCGCCGCGCTGGCCTGAGGCGTCCGCACGCGATATCAATAAAAGAGATAACTTATTTAATTTCTGCTACCATAGCGAGATGAGTGCTGACGCCGCACCGGTCCCGCCGGTCCGGTGCGAGGCGGGAGGCGGGCGATCGTGACCGACCCGACGGACTCCACCGAGTCGACGGCACGGCCGGGAACGCTGGGCCGGCGCGTCCGCGTGCCCAAGATGGCCGAGCTGGTCGCCGCGCAGCTGCGCCGCAAGATCGTGCGCGGTGAGCTGGCGGGCGGCGCGGCGCTCCCGGCCGAGACGGCGCTGATGGCGGAGTTCTCGGTCTCGCGGCCGACGCTGCGGGAGGCGTTCCGGGTACTGGAGTCCGAGGCGCTGATCAGCATCCGGCGCGGTGCCCGGGGCGGTGCGCGGGTGCAGGTGCCGCAGGGGGAGGTCGCGGCCCGGTACGCCGGGCTGGTGCTGGAGTACCTCGGCACCACGCTCCAGGACCTCTACCAGGCGCGGAATCTCATCGAGGCCCCGTGTGCCGGGCTGCTCGCGCGGCGGGCCTCCGAGTCCGACCTCGACCTGCTGCGCGAGGCGGTGCGCGAGGCCGAGCTGCTCATCGACGATCCGCCGGCCTTCATCCGCGCGCACATGCAGTTCCACGCGCTGGTGGTCGACCTGTCGGGCAACGAGACCATGCGGGTGCTCAACGGCATGGTGCGGCACATCATCGACCAGGCGAACTGGTCGCATGTCGACCTCGACGCGGGCAGTCCCGAGAACATCGTCGCGAACCGGGAGGGCTTCCGGGCGCACGTGCGGCTGGTGGAGCTGGTGGCCGCCCGCAAGGCCGAGGCCGCGGAGGAGCTGTGGCGGGCGCATCTGCGCGCCGCGGAGGAGTACCTGCTGAACAACAAGTCGATGACCACGGTGCTCGACCTGCTGGGCTGAGGTGCCGGGACGTCATTGACACGGTGGAACACCCGGCCGTACGCTCGAAATAGTTAAATCTTTCAGATTCGATACTTGAATCTGACGCGGCCTCCGCTCGTCCGGGGGCCGGGTGGGGCCGAGGAGGAGATCGTGACCAGCGCTCGGGAGACCATCAGGAACCTCATCGGCTCCGGCGATCCGTTCGACAGACCGGTGGACGAGGTGCGCGCCCTCCAGCTGGAGGCGGCCCGCGAGTCCTTCGCCGAGCACCGCGAACGCATCCCGCTGCTGCGTCGCCGCGCCGATGAGACGGGCGTCAAGGAGATCCGCGCGGAGGCGGACATCGTTCCGCTGCTGTTCTCGCACACCAGCTACAAGTCCTACCCGCTCTCCTACATCACCGCGGGCCAGTGGGACCGGCTCCTGCGCTGGTACTCGACCGTCTCGGTGGTCGAACGCGCCGAGGTGGACGTCGAAGGCGTGACCGACATCGACGACTGGATCGGGCGGCTCGCCGCGGCGGGGCACCGGCTCTACATCACCAGCGGCACGTCGGGAAAGGTCTCCTTCCTCAACAGCACGACGGCGGACCGCGAACTGCTGGCGCAGATCATGGCCAACCTCACCTGCTGGCCGAACCCGCTGCCGCCCGAGCGCACCCGCCGGGGCTACATCCTGGCTCCCGCGGGCGGGCCGATGCGCTCCATCGACGGCTTCCGGATGCACGCCGACCTGTTCGTGAAGGAAGGGGAGCTGCGGCTCCTGACGGACGACCCCCTGCGCGTGTCCGAGCTGATGCGCAGCGGCCTGCTGCGCAAGAAGATGGTGGACGGCACCGCCACCCCGCAGGAGGTCAGGGAGTTCGAGAACGCGTCCGGGGAGCGCGAGGCGGAGATGCAGGCGGCACTGGACGGGTTTCTCGACGACATCGTCGAGCACCGGCGCGAGCCGCTCCTCATCGCCGGGATGAACAACCAGCAGTGGGCGCTCATCCAGGGCGTGCGTGCGCGCGGCGTCCCCGACGGGGAGTTCCACCCGGACTCCCTGGTGCTCGCAGGGGGCGGCAACAAGAACCAGGTCCTCCCCGCCGACTACATGCAGCAGTTCGCCGACTTCTTCGGCGACGTCCGGAGGGTCCGCAGCTACGGAATGACGGAGCTGCAGGGCTCGTGCCCGTCCTGTGAGAAGGGCAACTACCACATACCGCCCTGGGTCGTCCCGCTGGTCCTCGACGAGCCGGGGGAGCGGCTGCTCAACGAGCCGAGCGGTGTGGTCGAAGGGCGCTTCGCGCTCCTCGACGTCTCCCTGGAGGGCCGCTGGGGCGGGCTGATCAGCGGTGACCGGGTGAAGGTGAACTTCTCTGCCTGCGCGTGCGGCAGGACCGGTCCCACCGTGCTGCCGGACGTGGCCCGGTACGGCGACCTCGGCGGCGACGACAAGATCAACTGCGCCGCGACGCTCGACTCCTACGTGCGAGGGATGATCCAGGCGTGAGCGGCACGGTTCTGTCCGGTACCGGAGGCGAGGCCGGGACGGCGGGCGCGCCGGTTCCCGTCCTCCACGTCGTCCAGGGGGCCGTCGACCGCGGCTCCGACCTGCGGCACGGCCGTGCGGGGGCCGGCTTCACCACGCCCGCCCTCGATCTCGACCGCCTGGTGTGGCCCAGGTCCGAGCCGGGGCCGGCCTTCGAGGTACCCGTCCGGGAGATCGTCGACCTGCTGGTGGCGACCGGCGAGCGGCTCCGGGACGACGCGGGCGGGGTGCTCGCCGAGGCGCTCGAGCACATGGTCGAGGTCAACCCGCTGCCGCGGGAGGTCCTGGAACGCGCGTACGCCCGGCTGTGGCGCAGCTTCCAGCGACCGCAGATCCAGGCGCAGATCGACAACGAGCTCGGTGGCGCGGACGTGCTCGACGGCTGGCGGGAGGTGGCGCTGCCGGACGGGCGGGTCGGTTCGATCCGGGCCTTCCCGCCCCGCCTGGTGCACATCCTGGCCGGCAACGCGCCCGGTGTGGCGGCCCAGTCGATCGTGCGGGGCGCGCTGACCAAGGGGGTGAACCTGCTCAAGCTGCCCTCCAACGACCTGTTCACCGCCACCGCAGTCCTCCGCACGATGATCGGGCTCGCGCCCGGGCATCCGGTGGTGCGCTCCTTCTCGGCGGCGTACTGGCGCGGCGGGGACGAGACCGTGGAGAGCACGCTGTTCCGCGCGCAGTTCTTCGACAAGCTCGTCGCCTGGGGCGGCGAGGCCACCATCCGCGGCGCCCTGAAGTACGTCGGCCCCGGATTCGAGCTGGTGTCCTTCGACCCGAAGTCGTCGATCTCGTTCATCGGCGGCGAGGCGCTGGCGTCCGACGAGGCGCTGGCGGAGGCCGCCGAGGCCGCCGCCGCGGACGCCACCTTCTTCAACCAGGCCGCGTGCGTGGCCAGCCGCTTCCAGTTCGTCGAGGGCCCGGTCGAGAACGCCGACCGTTTCGCCGCCGCGCTCTGCGAGCGGATGGGGGTGGCACGCGAGTTCTCCTCCGCGGGCGGCCCGAAGGTCGACGGCGAGCTGCGCGAGGAGATCGAGGTACTGCGCGAGCTCGAGGACGACTACCGGGTCTGGGGCGGCTACGACGGCCGCGGGCTGGTCATCCGCTCTCCGGAGCCGGTGGAGTTCCACCCCGACGGCAAGATCGTCAACGTGGTGCCGGTGCCCTCGCTGGCCGACGCCGTGGCCCATGCAGGCGTCGCGACGCAGACCGTCGGCGTGTACCCGGCCGCCCGCAAGGTGGAGCTGCGGGACGCGCTGGCGTCCGCGGGAGTGCAGCGCGTGGTCCCCCTCGGCGGGGCGGGGAGCATGCCGCCGGGACTCTCGCACGACGGCTTCTACCCGCTGCAGCGGCTGATGCGGTGGGTGAACGACGAATGAGCGACCGGCACTGGATGATCACCGGGGTGTCGAGCGGGCTGGGCCGGGCGCTCGCCGAGGCCGTGCTCGAACGCGGCGGGGTCGTGGTCGGCTCGCTTCGCGACAAGGAGCGGGCGGCCGCCTTCGAGCGGCTCGCCCCGGGCCGTTCCTTCGCGGTCGTCCTGGACGCCACCGATCCGCCGGAGGTCCTGACCGGGCGCGCCGACGAGGCGGTGCGCCTGGCGGGGCACCTGGACGTCCTGGTCAACAACGCCGGCTACGGCCTGCTCGGAGCGGTCGAGGAGGTGAGCGAGGAGGAGATCCGGCACCAGATGGACACCAACTTCACCGGTCCGCTGCGGCTCGTCCGCGCGCTCCTCCCGCACTTCCGCGAGCGCGGCCGCGGCCATGTCGTCAACATCAGCTCGATCGCGGGTTTCACCGGGCAACCGGGGCTGGGGGTCTACAACGCCTCCAAGTTCGCGCTCGAAGGCCTGTCGGAGGCGCTGCGGATCGAGCTGGGGCCGCTCGGCATCGGCGTCACCATCGTCGAGCCGGGAGCGTTCCGCACCGGGTGGGCGGGGACGGGGCTGAAGCATGCGGAGCGGCGCGTTCCCGGCTACGGGGCCGTCGACGCCATACGCGGCGGACTGGAGCACCTGGACGGCGCGCAGCAGGGCGATCCCCGCCGTGCCGCGGCCGCGATCATCCAGGCGGTCGAGGCGGCGGAACCGCCCGCCCGCCTGCCGCTGGGAGCCGACGCCGTGAAGGCGGTCCGCGGCAAGCTCGCCGCAGTGGGCCGCGAACTGGACGCCTGGGAGAGCCTGTCGGCGTCGACGGCGTTCGAGCGCTGAACGGCGGGCGGGACCGGGGGCGCCTTCCGCTCAGCTTCCGGTCCAGGTCGGGGGCCGCCCCTCGGCGAACGCGCGCGGTCCTTCGAGGGCGTCGCCGGTTCTCGCGATCTCGTCGTGCGCGGCTTCGTTCGCCTTCCACGCCTCCGGCTCGGGAAGCCGCGCGGACGCGTGCACCATGGCCTTGCTGGCGCGAACCGCGAGCGGGGCGTTGGCGGCGATGTCCGAGGCCAGCTCGACGGCCTGGGTGAGCACTTTCCCGGGGCGCACGACCATGTTGACCATCCCCCATTCCAGGGCGGTGGCCGCGTCCACGGGTTCTCCCGTCAGCAGGAGCTGGAGGGCGCGCCGGGGCCCGACGATGCCCGGCAGCCGGACCAGGCCGCCGCCGCTGGCGAGGATGCCCCGCTTGACCTCGGGCAGCGCGAAACGCGCGTGCTCCCCGCTCACCACCAGATCGCACGCCAGCGCCAGCTCGAGCCCGCCGCCGAAGGCCAGGCCGTTGACCGCCGCGACCACCGGTGTCGCGACGCGGTCCCGGACCAGCACGGTGACGGCGCGGGGAGCGGGAGCGGACGGGTCCGCACGCGCGGCGATCTCCTTGAGATCGCCTCCGGCGCAGAACGCGCGGTCACCGGACCCGGTGATGACGATCGCCCGGACGGACGGGTCGGCGTCCGCGGTCGCGAGGGCCGTCCTGAACCGGCGCGCCAGCCCGGTCGTGAGCGCGTTGAGCGACCGGGGGCGGTTGATCGTGAAGACGCGGACGTGCCCATGGTCGTCGATCAGCAGCTCGGCTCCGTCCGCCGCGGACACCTCGTCATTTCGCGGCGCGGTCATGGTGAAGCGCTTCCTTCAGCTCGGCGATGACGGGCGTCCACAGGCCGATCTCGTGCTCGTAGGGGGCGTAGAACTGGAAGCGGGTCACCAGGTCGCCGAAGCGCTCGGCGAGGGCGGGGGCGATCCGCTCAGGAGGGCCGACGACGGCGAAGGCGTCGAGCACCTCGTCGTCGATCGCGTCTCCCATCTTGGTCCACCTCTCGGGGTCGTCACCGCGTGACATGGCGTGCAGCTCGTCGCCCAGGTCGCCCCATCCGTGCAGGTCGAGGACGCCGCGGTAGGCGGGGGTGCTGGCGTAGAAGGCGATCCGCTCGCGGACGGCGCGGACGGCGGCGGCGAGGGACTCCTCGGTCGTTCCGGTGGCGGTCAGCGGCAGGCCGACGACCTGGAAGCCGTCCATGGAACGCCCCGCCTTCTCCTGCCCGCGGCGCACGGTCGGGAGGGTGACCTCGCGGATGTAGCGCTCGGTGGTGAAGCCGTGCAGCAGGATCCCGTCGCAGACCTCGCCGGCCACCCGGCACATGGCCTCGCCCACCGCGGCGATGACGATCTTGGGAGCCGGGGTCGGCAGCGGCCCGGGGGAGAAGAACGGCGTCATGAGGGTGTGGCGGTAGAAGGCGCCCTGGAAGTCCAGCCTTGAGCCGTTCTGCCAGGCGTCCCAGATGGCGCGGATCGCGGTCACCATCTCGCGCATGCGGGCGGCCGGGCTGCTCCAGGGCATCGAGAAGCGGCGTTCGATGTGCGGCTTGACCTGGCTGCCGAGGCCCAGGATGAAGCGGCCCTCGGTGTAGCGCTGCAGATCCCACGCGGTGTGCGCGAGGGTCATCGGTGATCGTGCGAACGCGACGGCGATCGCGGTGCCCAGCTCCAGCCGCCGGGTGGCCTGCGCCGCGGCGACGAGGGGGAGGAAGGGGTCGTGCTTGGACTCCGCGGACCACAGGCCCGCGTAGCCGCCCTCCTCGTGCTCGCGCGCCGTCTCCGCCGTCCGGTGGAGCGGTCCCGGGGTCAGCTTTCCGTCTGCCTGCATAGGGATAGGTTAAACGTTTTGATACAGTTAAACAATTCAGGTATTTGTGTGGAGGGAGCGGCATGTCGGACGTCGTCATCGTGGAGGCCGTGCGCTCGGCCGTCGGCAAGCGGCGCGGCGGCCTGGCCCGCCACCCGGCCCCGGATCTCTTCGCCGACGTGCTCTCCGCCCTGGTGGAACGGGCGGGCATCGACTCGGGCGCGGTCGGGCAGGTGACCGGCGGGTGCGTGAGCCAGGTCGGGCAGCAGTCGGGCAACGTGACCCGCAACGCGTGGCTCGCCGCCGGCCTCGACCAGCGGGTGGCCGCGTCGACGATCCACGCGCAGTGCGGTTCCTCCCAGCAGGCGTTCACCCTGGCCTACGGCCTGGTCGCGGGCGGTGTGGTCGACGCGGCCGTCGCGGGCGGCGTGGAGTCGATGAGCCAGGTCCCGATGGGATCGAGCACCCTGCCGGAACTGGGACCCGCCCGGACGTCCCGCTACGAGGAGCGGTACGAGGTCACGACGCAGTTCGAGGCGGCGGACCGGATCGCCGAGTCCTGGGATCTCACCCGCCCGCGGCTGGAGGAGTTCGCCGTCCTCTCGCAGGCGCGGGCGGCGAGGGCGATCGGCGAGGGCCGGTTCGCGGGCCAGATCGTGCCGGTCGAGGCGCCCGTGGCCGGCGACGACGGACGGATCACCGGCACCAGGACGATCGAGGTCGACGAGGGGCCCCGGCCGACGACGCCGGACGGCCTGGCGGGCCTGCGGGTGAACCAGAAGGACCGGCCCGGCGCGCTGCACACGGCCGGGACGTCGTCCCAGATCTCCGACGGCGCCTCGGCCCTGCTGCTCATGACCGCGAAGCGGGCCGACCGGCTCGGCCTGCGGCCGCGGGCGCGGGTGGTCGACTCCCTCATGGTCGGCAGCGACCCGGTGATGCTGCTCACCGGCCCGATTCCGGCGACTCGCGCGATCCTGGAGCGCAACGGCCTCGCCCTGGACGACATCGACGTCGTGGAGATCAACGAGGCGTTCGCGTCGGTCGTGCTCGCCTGGCGGCGCGAGTTCGACGCGGACCTGGCCAAGGTCAACGTCAACGGAGGCGCGATCGCGCTCGGGCACCCCTTGGGCGCGACGGGCGGGGTGCTGCTGACCAAGGCCCTCAACGAGCTGGAACGCTCGGGCGGCCGCTACGGCCTGGTCACGATGTGCCAGGGAGGGGGCATGGGCACGGGAACGCTCATCGAGCGGCTCTGACACCTCCCCCTCAGATCACGCCCTTGTCGGCGAGTTCGTCGACCGCCTCCCGGTCGAGGCCCAGCAGCCCTTCCAGGACGTCCCGGGTGTGCTCGCCCAGCGTCGGCGGGGCCGAGTAGTCCCGCACCGGGCTGCCGGACATCCTGATCGGATAGCGCAGCCCGGGAACGGGGCCGAGCGTCTCGTGCGCCATCTCGATCGGCAGCTCGCGGTGCCGGACCTGTTCGTCGTCGAGTGCTGCGCGGATGTCGTTGACCGGGCCCACCGGGACGTCGGCCGCGTCGAGCACGTCGATCCAGTGGCGCGCGTCGCGCTGGACGAAGATGCCCCGCAGCACCTCGAGGAGCTCCAGCCGGTGCTCGATCCGCGCGGAGATACCGGCGAAGCGCGGATCGTCGATGAGACCGGGGTGGCCGATCGCGCGGCACGCACGGCCGAACTGCGGATCGGTGGTGGCGACGATGAAGAACCGCTCGCCGTCCGCGCACTCGAACGCCTGGGACGGGATCCCGCCGAAACCGCCGTTGCCCCGCCGTTCGGGCACCACCCCCGACACCAGGAAGTTCTGCGCGTAATGCGACATCGACGCGAGCCCGCAGTCCAGCAGGGACACGTCGAGGTGCTGCCCGGCGCCGTGCCGGTCCCGGTGCCGGAGCGCGGCGAGGACGGCGGTGCCGGTGTAGAGCCCGGTGAGGACGTCGATCAGGGAGAGCCCGGATTTCATCGGGCCGGCGCCCGGCGTCCCGTCCGGATGGCCGGACACGCTCATCATCCCGCTGAGCGCCTGGAAGATCCCGTCGTAACCGGCCTTGTGCCGGTACGGACCGTCCTGGCCGAAGCCCGTGACCGAGCAGTAGACCAGCCGGGGGAAGCGCTCGCGAAGGTCCTCGTAGCCGAGCCCGTACTTCGCCAGGACTCCGGGGCGGAAGTTCTCCAGCAGGACGTCGGAGCGGCCGATCAGGTCGAGCAGCACGTTCCTGCCCTGCTCGGTGGTGAAGTCGAGGGTGATCGACCGCTTGTTCCGGTTGCAGCTGAGGTAGAAGGCGGACATGCCCGCGGTGCCGCCGTCCAGGAAGGGCGGGCCGTACTGGCGGGCGTCGTCTCCGCTCGCGGGGCGTTCGACCTTGACGACCTCGGCGCCCAGATCGCCCAGCATCTGGCTCGCCAGGGGGGCCGCCAGGATCCGGCTGAGGTCCAGGATCCGGATTCCCTGCAGCGCGCTGTCGCTCACCGCTCACCTCCGTGCTCGCGGGAGATATAGTTGAATAGATTAATTAATATCACGAGCCGTAGAGGGGGCCCTCGATGACCGAGACCGCGGGCGGGAGCGCCGTCCAGCCGCTGGTGCGGGGCATGACATGGGAGGACATGAAGGAGGGCGCGGTCTTCCGCACGGCGTACCGCACCGTCACCGAGACCGACCTGATGGGCCTCGTCCATCTCGGCGGCTTCAACGAGCCGCTGTTCTACGACGCCCGGCACGCCGCCGAGGGCGGCTACACCGGCCGGCTGATCCCGGGCGCGCTGGTCTACGTGCTCGCCGAAGGGCTCATCCTGCAGACCAACATCCTGCACGGCACCGGGCTGGCGTTCCTGCACATGGAGTTCTCGGTCAAGCGGCCCACCTACGTCGGCGACACCCTGCACGTCGTCGTCGAGACCACGGGGTCGCGGCCGTCCAGCAAGCCGGGGCGCGGCGTGGTGAGCACCCGGTGCGGTGTGATCAACCAGCGCGGCGAGGAGGTCGCGGTCTTCACGCCGGTGCGGCTGATCCGCGGACGCGATTTCGACGAGACCCGATCCTAGGTCGTCCCGCCCGGCAGGCGGGGCCCGCGGGCCAGCGCGATGAGGGCGGGGGCGGCCGCGATGACCACGAGCGACCAGGAGAAGGCGTCGTGGAAGGCGGCGGCGTAGGTCTCGGCGATGGCCTGCCGGACCGGCGCGGGCAGCGCGGAGACGCTCTCGGGCGCGCCGATGAGGCCCGCGGCGCCCGCCCGGTCCGGTGCCGCGATCCCCGCCTCCGCCAGCCGTCCGGGCAGCAGGTCGGCGACGCGGGCCGTGACGATGGCGCCGACCACGGCGACCCCGGTGGCGGCTCCGAAGGAACGCGCGAACGTGATCATCGACGTGGTGATCCCGAGATCGGCCGCCCGGGCGTTCATCTGCGCGACCACCATGAGGATCTGCGCCGTCGATCCCATCCCGATGCCGAGGAGGCCCATCGCGGCGGGCAGCAGGATCGTGCCGGCGGCCGCGCTGCCCGCCGCGAGCAGCAGCGCGCCGGCGAAGATCAGCGACGCCCCGGTCAGCGCGAACGGCTTCCAGACGCCGAACCGGGACAGGGCGGCGCCGACCAGCGGCGTGGTGACGATCTGGCAGAGCAGGAGCGGCAGCATCAGCATTCCCGAGCGAGCGGGGGAGACGCCCTGGACGATCTGCATGTACTGCGGCAGCAGGAACAGGGCCACGTACAGCACGCCGCTGGTGACCATGCTGGCCGCGGCGCAGATCAGGAACGGTCGGCTGCGGATCAGCCGCGCCGGCAGAACCGGGTCGGGTGCCGTCCGCCCGCTGCGGACCAGGAGGGCGGTGAACGCCAGTGCCGCCGCCGCCAGCGCCGCGGTCTCCGGGGCGGACCAGGCGATCGTCCGGCCGCCGAAGGTGACGATCAGCAGCAGGCAGACCGTCGTGCCGCCCAGGCCGATCATTCCGGCGACGTCCACCGAGCGCCCGGGCCGGCGGTCCGAGGTGGGAAGGCCGCGCAGGACCGCGCCGCAGACGAGGACCGCCAGCGGGACGGCGCCGAGGAAGCACAGCCGCCAGCCGGACCCGCCCAGCCCGACCAGATGGCCGCCGATCAGCGGCCCCGAGACGGCGGCCGTCCCGTAGCCCATGACGATGTAGCCGATGTACCTCCCCCGTTCGCGCGGGGTGGCGAGGTCGCCGAGCAGGACCTGGGTCATCACCAGCAGGCCGCCGATCCCGACGCCCTGGACCGCCAGCCCGGCGATCAGCCGGCCCGTGCCGGTGCTCGTCCCGGCGATCGCCGCGCCGGTGACGTAGAGGAGCGCGGTGACGACGAAGACCCGGCGCCTGCCCAGCACGTCGGCCAGCTTGCCCATGATGGGGCCGGCGATCGTGGCGGCCAGCAGCGTCGTCGACGCGATCCAGGAGACGTGCGACTGGCCGCCCCCGAGGTCGCCGGAGATGGTGGGCAGCGCCGTCGCGATGACGGTGGTGGACAGGGTGGCGAGGAACTGGCCGGACGCCAGGCCGATGATCATTCTGCGCGGTGGCCGTGCGCCCCCGCCGCTCGCCGCCGCGCTCGTGGCCTCGCTCCAATCGGACGCCGTGCCAGGGGTGCCCACTTTCCCTGCTTGAGTTAAACTATATAACTATTATTGCGACGCTGAGCCGAGGCGGTCCGCACGACGGGAGCGAGCCGATGATGACCGAGAACCACGGGAGGCCCCCGCTGCGGGTGGACGCGCGTCTCCCCGACGTCCTGACCGCCGTCGTCGCCGGGGACCACGCGCCCCGCGGGTCCGGTCCGCTGATGGACGTCGAGGACCCGGCGACCGAGAGCGCCATCGGGAGATTCGAGGAGACGACGGCCGACGGCGTCGCGCAGGCCGTGGAGAGCGCGCACGCCGCATGGCGGGGCTGGTCGCGCCTCGACCCGGTCGAGCGGGGGCGCCACCTGATGCGCGTGGCGGAGGCGCTGCGCGCGGACGCCGACCAGCTGGCCAGGCTGGAGTCGCTCGACTCGGGCAAGCCGCTGTCCCAGGCGCGCACGGACATCGCCGGAAGCGCACGCTACTTCGAGTACTACGCCGGCCTCGCCGACAAGATCCACGGCGAGACGATCCCGCAGCCCCGCGGCACTTTCGTCTACACCCTGCGCGAACCGTACGGCGTCGTGGCCCACATCACCCCCTGGAACGCCCCGCTGACCCAGATGATGCGCGGCGTGGCCCCGTGCCTGGCGGCGGGCAACACCGTGGTCGTGAAGCCGTCCGAGCTGACGCCCCTGACCTCGGTGCTGGCCGCGCGCCTGATGACCGAGGCCGGACTTCCCCCCGGTGTCTGCAACGTCGTGCTCGGCGCGGGGCACACGACCGGGGACGCCCTCACGCGGCATCCGCTGGTGCGGCACATCACCTTCACCGGTTCCGTCGAGGTGGGACGCCGGGTGGGCGCCGTCGCGGCGGACCGGATCGTCGACGTCAACCTCGAACTCGGCGGCAAGTCCCCGGCCATCGTGTGCGCCGACGCCGATCTCGGGACGGCCGCGAAGGCCGGCGCGCTGGCCGTGATCCGCAACTCCGGCCAGTCGTGCTTCGCGACGACCCGGCTGCTGGTGGACCGCCGCGTGCACGCGGAGTTCGTCGAGCGGCTCGCCGGCCACGTCGCGGGCCTGTCGGTCGGGCACGGCCTGGACGACCCCGACCTCGGGCCGCTGATCTCGGCGCGGCAGCGGTCCCGCGTCCTGGCGCACATCGGCCGCGCCACCCGCGACGGCGCCGAGCTGGTGGCCGGCGGCGGCGCGGTCGAGGGCGTCGAGCGCGGCCACTTCGTCGCGCCGACGCTGCTCAGCGGCGTCACCAACGACATGGCCGTCGCGCGGGAGGAGATCTTCGGCCCGGTCCAGTCCGTGATCGCCTTCGACTCGCTGGACGAGGCGGTCGGCATCGCCAACGACACCGAGTACGGGCTCTCCGCCGGCGTCTTCACCGCGCACGCCGGGACCGCCCACCGGATCGCGGCCGAACTGCAGGCCGGCCAGGTCCAGGTGAACCGCTACTCGGGCGCGGGCGTCGAGGTGCCCTTCGGCGGCTACAAGAACAGCGGCCTGGGCCGGGAGAAGGGCACCGAGGCGATCACCCACTACACCCAGCTCAAGAGCGTCATCGTCGCCACCTCGTGAGCGGCTACAGGGAGGTTCGGACATGACAGGCACGCCGGTTCTCGGCTTCGTCGGCCTCGGGGTGATGGGATCGCGGATGTGCGCGAACATCGTCCGCCGCGCCGGGGCGGAGGTGGTCGTCTTCGACCCGGTCAAGGAGGCCGCGGACGCGGCCGTGGCCCTGGGCGCGCGGCGGTGCGACGGCATCGGCGGCATCGCCCGGGACGCCGACATCGTCTTCCTGTCGCTGCCCGGCATCGCCGAGGTCGAGTCGGTGTGCGCGGAGCTGACGGCCTCGGCGGATCGCCCCCGGATCGTCGTCGACATGAGCACCAGCGACGTGGCCCGCACCCGCGCGCTGGCGGCGCGCATGGAGAAGGCGGGGGTCGCCTTCGTCGACGCGCCGGTGGCCCGGCTCCGCCAGGCGGCCGAGGACGGCACGCTGCTCATCACCGTGGGCGCGACCGAGGAGCGGTTCGCCGAACTGGAGCCGTTCCTGTCCTGCATGGGCAGCGACATCGTGCACGCGGGCGGCACCGGCAACGGCCAGGTGATGAAGATCCTCAACAACATGGTGCTGTTCCTCAACATGAACGCGCTCGCCGAGGCGCTCACCATCGGCCGTGCCGCCGGGGTGGACGGCGCCCTGCTGTTCCGGACCCTGCGGCTGGGGTCGGCCGACAGCTTCGCGCTGCGCCGGACGGCGACGGCGACGATGATCCCCGACGAGTTCCCCGAGCGCGCGTTCCCGACCAACTACGCGATCAAGGACCTGGCGCTGGCGCTGGAGCTGGCACGCGACGAGGGGATCGAGCTTCCCGCCGCGGGCCAGACCATGTCCCTGCTGGAGCGCACCCGCGACGCCGGCTACGGCGAGAACTACTACCCCGCCATGATCAAGCTGGTGGACGGCCGTGGCTGAGCGGAGCGAGCCCCCGGCCTGGGAGGTCTGGGCGCTGCGCCTCGGCACGGCGGACCGTCCCGCACGCGACAACTTCCTCATGCCCTGCGCGCGCTCCGGGCTCATGCGCCTCGACTTCACGATGTGGGTGGTGCGCGACGGCGACCGGGCCGTCGTCGTCGACACCGGTTTCAGCGAACGCGCCGGTGAGCGGCGCGGGCGGCGCCTCGACCGCCGTCCCGCCGAAGCGGTCCGGCGCCTCGGGATCGATCCCGGCCGGGTGGACGAGGTCGTCCTCACGCACCTGCACTTCGACCACGCGGGCAACCTGGGTGACTTCCCGCAGGCGCGGGTCGCGGTGCAGGCCCGCGAGCTGGAGTACACCACCGGCAAGGCCATGACGCGTCCCGCCCTCAACCACTTCTTCGAGGCCGACGACGTCGTGGAGGTCGTCCGGCGGGTGCACGACGGCGGGGTACGGGTGGTCGAAGGCGACGTCGAGCTGGCCCCGGGCCTGGAGCTCCGCCTCATCGGCGGCCACACCAAGGGCCTGCAGGTCGTCCGCGTGCACACCGCCCGCGGATGGGTCGTCCTGGCCTCGGACGCCCTGCACTACTACGCCAACTTCCACGAGCGGAACCCGTTCCCCGCGATCCTCGACCTCGGGGTGATGCTCGACGGCTACGACCGGATCGGACGCCTCGCGGCGAGCGCGGACCACATCGTCCCCGGTCACGACCCCGCGGTGTTCGAGCGCTACGCAGGCCCCGATGACGATCTCCCCGACGGGGTCGTGGCCTTGCACCGCGCTCCCGGGCAGGCCACCGCTCACTGAACGAAAGCTGGTACTCCATGGATTTCTCCCTGCCGCCCGAGGTGGACGAGTTCCGCCGCTCGGTGGAGGACTTCTCGCTCGAACGGCTCGCCCCGCAGGCGCACGCGCGGGCACACTCGGCCGACTACCCGTGGGACGTGGCGCGGGCGATGGCGGACCAGGGCCTGCTGGGTCTGACCATCCCCGAGGAGAAGGGCGGCCAGGGGGCCGGCCTGCTCGCCGCGGTGACCGCGATCCAGGCCGTGGCCAAGGGGTGCCCGCGCAGCGCGGACGTCGTCCAGGCGGGCAACTTCGGCCCCATCCGGACCTTCGCCGAGTACGCCACACCCGCGCAGCGGGAGCGCTACCTGGCCGGACTCCTGGCGGGGGAGACCCTCATCGGGCTCGGCATGACCGAGCCGGAGGCCGGGTCGGCGGTCACCGACCTGAGCACCAGCGCGGTGCCGAAGGGCGACGGCTTCCTGGTGAACGGAAGCAAGATCTTCTCGACGCACAGCGCCGAGGCGACCGTCTTCCTGGTGTACGTCCGGTTCGGCCCCGGCGCGGGCGGCATCGGCTCGGTGCTGGTGGACCGGGACAGCGAGGGGCTCACGATCGGCGAGCCGTCGACGTTCATGAACGGCGAGCACTGGTGCCAGCTCTACTTCGACGACTGCCACGTGCCGGCAGGGCAGGTGCTGCTGGGCGAGGGCGGTTTCAAGAAGCAGATCAGCGGCTTCAACGTCGAACGCCTCGGCAACGCGTCCCGCTCCATCGCCGTCGGGCGCCACGCGTTCGACCAGGCCGTCGGGCATCTCAACACGCGCCGGCAGTTCGGCCGCCCGCTGGCGGAGTTCCAGGGACTGCAGTGGATGTTCGCCGAGGCCGCGGTGAAGCTGGAGTCGGCCCAGCTGCTCCTGCACCGGGCGGCGGTCGCGGGCGACCGGGACGGCATCCCTTCGGCGTTCGACACCGCCGTCGCGAAGTTCGCGGCGAACCAGGCCGGATTCGGTGCCGCCGACGTCGCGATGCAGGCCATGGGCGCCACCGGGTTCAGCACCGAGTCGCTCGTCGAGTACTGCTTCCGCCGCACGCGCGGGTGGATGATCGCCGGGGGCTCGACCGAGGTGCTCAAGAACCGCATCGCCGAGCACGTCTTCGGCCGCCGCTTCAGCCAGCGCGGCGCCGCCTCATGAACACCGCCCCCACTCCCGCACTGTACGACGCGCTGCTCAGCCCCTCCTCCGTGGCGATCGTGGGCGCGTCCGACACCCCCGGCAAGACCACGGCCCGGCCGATGGAGTACCTGCGCGAGCATGGGTGGACGGGACGGCTCTTCCCCGTCAATCCCGCCCGGGAGACCGTGCTGGGCGAACGGTCGTGGCCCTCGCTGAGCGCGCTTCCGGTGGTGCCCGATCACGTCTTCGTCCTGACCGGGGCGGACCTCGCCGTCGAGGCGGTGCGCGAGTGCGCCGGCCTCGGCGTGACCGTGGCCACCGTCATGGCCGACGGCTTCCTGGACGGCGACGAACGCGGCGGCGCCCGGCGCGCCGAGCTGCGGGAGATCGTCGGCACGTCCGGCATCAGGCTGCTCGGGCCGGGCAGCCTCGGCGTCGCCGCCCTCGGCCACGGGCTCGCGCTCACCGCCAACGCGGCCTTCGCCGAGCCCGGTCTCGGCCAGGGCGGCGTGTTCGTCGCCTCCCAGTCCGGCAGCGCCATCGGCGCCCTGCTCTCGCGCGGCAAGGAGATGGGGGTCGGCTTCCGCGGCATGGTCTCCACCGGCAACGAGCTCGACCTGACCCTCGGCGAGATCTGCCTCGCCTCGGTCGGCGACCCGCGGATCGAGGGCTACGCCCTCTTCCTGGAGAACCTCACCGGCGCCGATGACCTGCGCGCCTTCGCCCGCGCCGCGGCCGAGCGCGGCAAGCCGGTCCTCGCCTACAAACTGGGGCGGACCGATGCCGGCGCCCGCCTGGCCGTGTCGCACACGGGCGCGCTGGCGGGGGACGACGCCGTCGCCGACGCGCTGCTGAAGGATCTGGGGATCGCCAGGGTGCGCACCTTCGAGGCGCTCCTCGAAGGGCAGCACCTGGCACGCGGCCTGCCGATCCGGGCCCCCGGGGCACGACGCCCCCGGGTGTGCGTCCTGTCCACCACCGGCGGCGGGGGCGCGATGGCCGTCGACTGCCTCGCCGCCGCCGGTGCCGATCTTCCGGGGCCGTCGCCGGAGACCGTCCGCAGGCTCGCCGAGGCGGGGATCGCCGCGGGACACGGCGCCCTGATCGACCTCACGCTCGCCGGCACCCGCTACGAGGTGATGAAGAGCGCGCTCGACGTCGTCCTGGCGGCTCCGGAGTTCGACGCGGTCGTGGCGGTCCCGGGCAGCTCCGCCCGGTTCCATCCCGAACTGGCCGTCAAGCCGATCGCGGACTGCGCGGGGGGCGGCAAGCCGCTCGCGGCCTTCGTGATGCCCGCTGCGCCCGAGGCGCTGCGTCTCCTGAGGAGCAGCGGGGTGGCGGCCTTCCGTACGCCGGAGTCCTGCGCCGATGCCCTGCTCGCGGTCTTCGGCCGCCGCATGCCCGCCGAGGCGGAGCGACGCCGGAGGCTCCGGGCGCCGGCCGCCGCTTCGGAGGTCCTGGACGAGGCCCGGTCGTACGAGGTGCTGGGCGGTGCCGGGCTCGCCTGCGCGCCGTACGCCGTGGTGGCCGCGGCGCGGCTTCCGGAGGAGCTCCCGGTCGCCGGACCGGCGGCGGTGAAGATCCTTTCAGCCGAGGTGCCGCACAAGTCCGATGCGGGGGGCGTCGTCCTCGGCGTCGCGGACGGCGCCGGTCTGCGGGCGGCGGCGGACCGCATCGTCCAGGCGATGGCGGAACGGCTCCCCGGGGTGCCGGCCGAGCGCTTCCTCGTCCAGACCATGGCGCGCGGTGTCGGCGAGGCGCTCGTCGGCTTCCGGCATGACCCGGACGCCGGCCCGGTCGTGGTGCTCGCGGCCGGGGGCGTGCTCGCGGAGCTCTACCGCGACCGCAGCGTCCGGCCCGCCCCGGTCGACGCGGCCACCGCCCGCGAGATGGTCGGCGAGGTCATCGCCTTCCGCGCGCTCGCGGGTTACCGGGGCGCCCCGGCCGGGGACCTCGGCGCCTTGGCCGAGGCGGTCGTCGCGGTCTCCCGGCTGGCCGGGACGGACGGCGCGGCGATCCTCGAGGCTGAGGTGAACCCGCTGCTCGTGCTCCCCGAAGGCCAGGGCGTCATCGCGGTGGACGCCCTCGTACGCCGCGAGAGTGAGGACCGAGTCGAATGACCGGAACCGTCGTCGAAGCGCTGACAGGCCACGCGATGGAGTTGCGCGCCGCACCGCTGCCGCCCGCATTGGCCGACGCGGCGGAACTGGCCTTCGTGGACTGGCTCGGAGTCACCTTCGGGGGGAGCACCGGCGTCCCGGCCCGCGCCCTCCTCGACGGGCTGGGGCCCCTGTCGGGACCCAGCCGCGTGGTGGGCGGGGGCGCGGCGCCGCCCCCGCTGGCCGCCCTCGTGAACGGCACCGCCGCGCACACCCTGGAGCTCGACGACATCTACGCGCCGGGTCTCTTCCACCCCGGCGCGCCGATCATCGCCGCCGCCCTGGCGGTGGCGGACCAGGTGCGGGCGCCCGGAGAGACGCTCCTGCGTGCGCTGGTCACCGGGTACGAGATCGGCTGCCGGGTGGCCGCGGACCTCGGGCCGGCACATTACAAGAACTGGCACACCACCGGGACGGCCGGCAGCGTCGGGGCCGCCGCCGCGGCGGCAGAGGTGCTCGGCGCCGGCGAGGACGTCTTCGCACACGCGCTCGCGCTGGCCGCGACGATGGCCTCGGGGCTGCAGCAGACCTTCCGCAGCGACGCGATGGGCAAGCCCCTGCACGCCGGGAACGCCGCGCAGGCGGGGGTGGTGGCCGCCGCCCTGGCCCGCGGCGGGGTGACCGGCGCGCCGGACGTCCTGGAGGGCGACGCGGGACTCGGGGCGGCGACCGGAGCACCGTCCGGCTGGGAACGCTGCCGCGCCCCGCTCGGCACGCCGTCCGGTTCGGACCTGGCGATCGGCGCCATCACGATCAAGCCCTATCCCTGCTGCGGGCACGCTTTCGCCGTCATCGACGCCGTGCTGGAACTGCGCGCGGAAGGGCTGGCGGCCGGCGACGTCGAACGTCTGGAGGTCGGCACCTACGCGACGGCGCTGGCGGTCGCCGGGATCAAGCGGCCGCGCACCGTCGCCGAGCGCAGGTTCAGCATCCCCCATCTCGCGTCCGTCGCGCTGGCCGCGGGCGCCGTGACCGGCGAGACGGTCGAGTCGGACGGCGACGCCGCGGGCCTCCGGGCACTTGCGGACGCGGTGCGCCTGGAGATCGATCCGGCCTTCGAGGAAAGGTTCCCCGGCCGCCGCGGCGCGCGGGTGACGGCGGTGACCCGTTCGGGTGCCCGGATGACCGCGGAGGTGCCGGACCGCTCGGGCAGCCCGCAGTGCCCGTTGCCGCCGGAGCGGGTGCGCCGGAAGTTCCTCGACACCGCGGCGGCGGTGGTGGGGACGCACGGCCCCCACCTGCTGGCGCGGATCGGCGGGCTCCGCTCCGGCGGCACGGTCGCCGATCTCGACATCGGCCCGGCCGGGACCTGACTCGGCGGGCGGGCTCAGGGCCTGCCGGGCAGCGACCCGATGGGGCGGCCGGCCGGCGCGACCTCGTACAGCCGCGGCATGGCCTCGACCAGCTCGTCGGCGGTGACCGCGCCGCCGGAGCGGGCCGGATGCGTGGCGGCGATCGTCCAGGACCGCATGCGGTTGAGCTTGTCGCCGTCGATCCTCAGGACCTGGCCGGTGAGCCAGCCGGCGGCGTCGGAGGCGAGGTACACGACCACACCCGAGGCGTTGGCAGGGTCCAGAGGAGCGAATCCGTCCTCACCGGCCGCGCCGTCTCCCACCATCCCCGCCGTCATACGGGTGGCGGCGATGGGGGAGATGGCGTTGACGGTCACGCCGTAGCGGCGCATCTCCATGGCGGCGATCGTGGTGAGGCCGGCGATGCCGGCCTTGGCCGCGCCGTAGTTGGACTGCCCGATCTGGCCGAAGAGGCCGGTCCCCGAGGTGGTGTTGATGATCCGCCCGGCGACCGGCTCGCCGCGCTTGAACGCGTCGCGCCAGTGGGCGCAGGCATGGCGGGTGAGGGCGAAGCTGCCCTTGAGGTGCACCGCGATCACGGCGTCGAGGTCCGCCTCGGTCATCGAGAAGATCATCCGGTCGCGCAGGATGCCGGCGTTGTTCACCACGATGTCCAGCCGGCCGAACTCGGCGACCGCGCGGGCGACCATGGACTCGGCCGCCAGCCAGTCCGCGACCGAGCTCCCGTCGGCCACCGCCCGGCCGCCGAGCTCGGTGATCTCGGCGACCACCTCGTCGGCGGGCGACTCGCCCGCCTGCTCGCCGTGCAGGCCGGAGCCGAGATCGTTGACCACCACCGCGGCCCCGGCCGCGGCCAGCGCCAGGCAGTGCGCCCGGCCCAGCCCGCGACCGCCCCCGGTGACGATGGCGACCTTCCCGTCGAGCAGCCCCACGGCATGACCTCCTCATGCGACGACCGAATCGAACCCGGCCCCAATAAGAACTTAATCATCTTACTATATTTGTTCGGATCGGGCTTGTGTCACGTCGTCGTTGTAGCTGAATATGGTAGATGTTTCGGGAGGGGTGGTGGAGGGCGCGTTCCGCGCTCCGACCTGGTGAGGAGATCGGGATGGGCAGGCTGCAGGACAAGATCGCGGTCATCACCGGGGCCGCGTCCGGGATCGGCGCGGCGACCGCCGAGCGCGTCGCGGCGGAGGGGGCGCGCACGGTCGTCGCCGATCTGAACGGGGACGGCGCCCGGGCGGTCGCCGACAGGATCACCTCGGCCGGCGGGACCGCGATGGCGGTGGAGATGGACCTGGGCGACACCGGCTCGGTGCGCGACATGATCGAAAGCACGGTCCGCGCCTACGGCGGCCTCGACGTCCTGCACAACAACGCGGCCGCCACGCATCTGGCGGCCAAGCTGGATCTCCCGGTCGCCGAGGCCGATCCCGCGGTGTGGGACGACACCATGCGCATCAACGTCCGCGGCACCATGGTCGCGATCCAGGCGGCCGTCCCCCACATGGTCGACCGCGGTGGCGGCTCGATCATCAACACCTCGTCCGGGAGCGGCCTCGCGGGCGACCTGCGCAACCCCGCCTACGGCGCCTCCAAAGCCGCCCTGATCAACCTCACCATGTACGTGGCCACGCAGTACGGCAAGCAGGGCGTCCGCTGCAACGCCATCACGCCCGGCTTCATCCTGACCAGACGGGGCTCCGGATCGGTCCACGGCGCGATGGAGGAGACCATGCTGCGCCACCATCTCACCCCCCGGCTGGGGAAGCCCGAGGACGTCGCCGCCGCCGTGGTCTTCCTGGCCTCCGACGAGGCGGTCTTCATCACCGGCCAGACCCTCGGCGTGGACGGCGGGCTGCTCGCCCACCAGCCCTACGTCGCGGAGATGCGGGCTGTGTTTCCATAGTCCCGGCCTACGGCGCTCGCCTGGCGGCTCGCCCCTAACCGGGCCTTGGCGAGCGCGACATCGCTTCGCGACCTGGCCGGTGGGGCTCGCCTTCGGCGTCGCCCTACCGGCCAGGTAGCGCGCTCGCACGGTACCTGAGGCCACGTCGAGGCGCTGGGTGGCGGAGCGTGTCCGGTACGCCACCCATGTACGTCGTTGGACGGGCTTGTCAGACGGCCGCTTGCCGGGGGGTCTGCTCCGGCACGCTGAACAGTTCGTTGAACGCGCCGCGGGTGATGCGCTCGCGGACCTCGTCCGGGACGCCGTCGAACAGCCCGCGGAGCGTCTCCTGCGTGTGGCCGTAGGTTCCCTCGAGGTGCGGGTAGTCGTCGCCCCACATCACGTTCTGGTAGTCGGTCCAGCGGACGATGTCCACGGCGCTGGCGTCGTGCTGGAACGAGGCGTACACCTGCTGCTTGATGATCTCGCTGGGCAGGCGGCTGAGCTTGGGCCGCACGAACATGCCGTGCTGGCGGTAGGCCTCGTCCATCCGGTCGGCGATCGCCGGCAGCCAGGAGGCCCCGCCCTCGGCGACGAAGAGTTTCAGGTCGGGGTGCCGGTCCAGGGCGCCGCCGGCGACCATGTGCGACACCACCCGCATGCCGGGATAGGTGGTCTCCATGAAGTTGACCACGGCGCCGCCCGGCCCGCGGTAGACGACCGTGTCGCCCCCGGTGCCGATGTGGAACGCCAGGACCATGCCGGCCCGTTCGGCGACCGTCCAGAGCGGTTCCCACCGGTCGAGGCCGTACTCCTCCCCGGCGGCGGTCTGGGTGGGCAGGAACACCGCCTGGAAGCCCAGCTCGGCGACCCGTTCGAGCTCGGCGACGGCGTCGTCCATGTCGGCCATGGACACGCAGGCCGGGGTGAAGATCCGTTCGGTGCGCCCCATGATCTCCGCGTGCGCCCAGTCGTTCCAGGAGCGGACGACCTCGCGGGCCAGCTCCCGGTCCCGGATCAGCACCGACCAGAAGCCCATCGAGGGGAAGGCCACCTGCCCCCAGACGCCCTCCTGGTCGAGGTCCTTGAGGCGGACGTCCAGGTCGCGCGCGCCCGGCGGGCGGATGGCGTCCATCATGTCGTTGAGCTGGCGGCTGACCCGGTCGCCGTCGATGTAGAGGACCTCGTAGCGGTCGCCGCGCTCGCTGCGCGGGGCGCGCTCGGCCAGCCGCGCGGGCAGCGCCCGCAGCCAGAGGTCGTCGGGCTCGAGCACGTGGGAGTCGGCCGAGTTGGCCCAGATCTTGGTCATCCGTCCTCCTGACCTTCCTCTGTATAGTCCAACTATTCTATATATCTATCTATTTCTGGCAAGGTTGCCCAAGTAGGCTAATTATGTAACTATATCTCTCCTTGGTCGGCGCCGAGCCCGGCGCCCGGCCTTCCCCGCGAAAGGAACGACGGATGACCGTCACCCGACCGGGTCCGCCGAGCGAGCAGGAGCAGCGGGATCTGCGCGCCTGGTTCCGCGAGCACTGGGAACGCGGGGTCGAGTTCAACCGGGAGTGCCGCATACGCGTGCGCCGATGGGATCCCGACGGGGTCGAGGTGGTGCTCCCGTTCGCCCAGCGCCTGACCGCGCACGACGGCGTCTTCCACGGCGGCCTGCTCTCCGCCCTGATCGACACCGCCGGGAGCGGCGCCGTCATGGCCGGGCACGACTTCGCCAAGGGCAGCCGGCTCAGCACCGTGTCCCTGTCGGTCCAGTACCTCGCCCCGGCGCCCGGCCCGGAGGTCGTCGCCCACGCCCGCTGCGTGAAGCGCGGCGGGCGCGTCCACTTCAGCGAGGTCGAGGTCCGCCTCGCCGACGGGACGGTCTGCGCCCGCGGCCAGGTGGTGGTGACCGTCTCCGGCGAGCGGCCCGGCGTGGGCGCGCCGATCCGCGCGTGAACGACATGAGGAGCGTGTGATGTCCGAGCAGCCGGACACGGGGCGGCCAGGCACGGAACCGGTCCTGTACGAGGTCGACGAGGAGGGCGTCGCGACCCTCACGCTCAACCGGCCGGAGCGCAGGAACGCCTGGAACCTCCCCATGGAGCGGCGGTTCTTCGAGCTGCTGGACCGGGCCGCGGCCGACCCGGACGTCCGCGTGGTGATCATCACCGGCGCCGGGACGGCGTTCTGCCCCGGCATGGACATGCGACGGCTGGAACAGAACTCCAGGCCCGGTGAGAGCCTGAGCTTCAACGACCGTCCGCCGATGTACGGCAGGCGGCTGCTGCCCAAGCCGATGATCGCCGCCATCAACGGCGGATGCGCGGGCATCGGACTGATCCAGGCCCTCATCTGCGACGTCCGGTTCGCCGCCCGCGGAGCCCGCTTCACCACCGCTTTCACGCGCCGGGGCCTGGCGGGCGAATACAACATGCCCTATGTGCTGCCCAGGGTGATCGGCCTGGAGAACGCGCTCGACCTGCTGCTGTCAGGACGGACCTTCGACGCGGACGAGGCCAAGGAGCTGGGCCTGGTCAGCCGGGTCGTGGAGCCGGACGGGCTCATGGACTCCGTCCGCGCCTACGCCCGCGACATCGCCCGCAACTGCTCTCCCCGCGCGATGGCCGTGGTCCGGCACCAGGTGTACGGCGACCTCGACAGGGAGTTCACCGAGGCGCTGGCGCGCAGCTACTCGGTGATGGAGTACTTCGCCGGCTCCGCGGATTTCCAGGAGGGCGTGGACAGCTTCACCCAGAAGCGTCCGCCGACGTTCGAGGGCCTCCCGCCCGACTTCGATCCCGAGGACGCCACCCGTGACCCCTTCCTGCCCGGCTGACCCCGCCTCCTGGAGGAGCCAGTGATCGAACCCGAGCGGGTGCGGACCCCGGCGGATCCGCGCGCGGTCACCTGGACGGCGATGGTGGGCGCGGCCTACGACCACGGCCGTCCCGCGGCCGTGTACGGCGAGGTGGCCTGGAGCGGCCGCGAGCTGCTCGGCCGCGCCGGCGGCGCGGCCGACTGGCTGGACTCGCTCGGCCTGCCGGAGGGGGAGGCGGTGCCCGCGCTGGTGACGTCGTCGCCCGAGGCCCTCGCGCTGGTCGTCGGCGGCGCGGGCTCCGGTCACCCGATCGCGCCCTTGGGCGTGCGGATGACCGGCCGGGAGGTCGCGGCGGTCGTCGAAGGGCTCGCGGCCCCGGTGCTGCTCGTCCAGCCGCAGTACGCGGAGCTGGGACGGGAGGTGGCGGAGCGGACCGGGCGCCGGCTCGCCACGATGCCCCGGTTCGAGGCGGGAGAACGTGCCCTGTCCGCCGCTCCGGAGGACATCGCGATCGTCCTGCACACCTCCGGTACCACGGGCGCGCCCAAGGCCGTGCCGATGCCGCAATGGCGCCTCGCCGCCCGGGCCAGGGTCAACGGCGCGTTGTGCGAGCTGGGCCCCGACAGCCTCTACGGCGGAAGCTCGCCCTTCCACCACCTGTCCGGCCTTGGGAACGTCGTGGTCGCGCTGGGCGCGGGTGCCTGCGTGACCGGTATCCCGCGTTTCACTGTCGACGGCTGGCGGCTGCTGTGCGCCAGAGGGGCCACGCACACCAGCATGGTGCCGTCCATGCTGGAGATGCTCCTCGCCGCCGGCGAGCTCGGCCCGGCGCGCTGGCGGGTCCTCCAGTACGGAGGCGCCCCGATCCGCCCGGACACGCTGCGCGCGACGTATGCCGCGGTGCCCGGAGTACGGCTGCTCAACATGTTCGGCCAGACAGAGGGCTCGCCGATCTCGGTGCTGACCCCCGACGACCATCGCGAGGCGGTGGCGGGCCGCGTGGAACTGCTGCTGTCGGTCGGGCGCGCGGCCCCCGGCGCCGAGCTGCGCGTCGACCGGCCCGGCCCGGACGGGGTGGGCGAGGTGCTCGCGCGGGGCGACCATCTGTTCCGGCTGGACGCGGAGGGCTGGCTGCACAGCGGCGACCTGGGACGGATCGCCCCGGACGGCCACCTCTACCTGTCGGGACGGCGCAGCGACATGATCATTCGTGGTGGCGAGAACGTGCACCCGGTGGAGGTCGAGACCGTCCTCGCCACCCATCCCGGGGTCGCCGACGTGGCCGTCGTGGGCGTGCCGGACGACCGGCTCGGGCAGACGGTCGCCGCCTTCGTCGTCCCGGCGGACCCCGCGGAGCCGCCGGTCCCGGACCGGCTGAGGACTTTCGCCCGCGCCGAACTGTCCGGCTTCAAGGTGCCGGCGTACTGGCACTTCGTCGACGAGCTGCCGCGCAACACCAACGGCAAGGTGCTTCGCCGTGTCCTGCGGGAGCGCGCGTCCTGACGAACGGGAACGGCCCGGTCCAGGTGGTCCGGGCCGTGCCGTGCGTCAGTCCGCGCCGATGTAGCTGTCGAAGATGTCGCTCTTCAGCAGCTCGCCGGGATCGCCGTCGTATTCGATCCGGCCCCGGCGCAGCACGTACGCGTGTGTCGCGATCTGCAGCACCCTCTGCACGAACTGATCCACGACGAGCAGCGCCACCCCGCGCGCGGCGAGCTTCTCCAGGAAGGCGAACACCTCGTCGACGATGACGGGCGCGAGGCCGAGCGACGCCTCGTCCACCAGGACCACCGCGGGGTCGCGCAGCAGCGCCTGGGACATGGCCAGCATCTGCTGCTGGCCTCCGCTCAGGGTTCCCGCGACCTGTTCGAGGCGGTCCGACAGTGCGGGGAACGCCTCCGTCGCGCGTTCGAGCGCGGTCGCGCCGTCCCCGGCCTCGGCCTGCAACGCGAGATTCTCCCGCACCGTCAGGCTGCGGAAGATGCCGCGTCCTTCGGGGATGTAGCACAGGCCCCGCTGGATGCGCCGATGGGCGGAGACCTTGCTGACGTCCTCGCCCAGCAGCTCGATGCGCCCCTTCTGGAGGCCGTTCAACCCGGCGGCGGTGCGCAGCAGGGTCGACTTGCCGGCGCCGTTGGCGCCGAGCAAGGCCACCACCGCCCCCTTCGGAACGGTGATCGAGACACCGTGCAGGACCGTTGTCTCCTCGTAGCCCGCGCGCACGTCGTGCAGCGAGAGCACCTCAGAGCGCGCTGAGGGCGCCGAGGGTGCGGCATTGCCAGTGGCACCGCCGGTCATCTGGATACCTCCGAGGAAACCCCCGCCTTCAGGCGGGGGAGGAAACGGACGCCCGCGGAGCGGGACAGGGAGAGCCGAATCGCCGTCTGGGCGATTCGGCGTCCACCACCTCCGGAAACCCGTACGCCCGCACCACCCGGGGTGGTAGTTCTGGGGTCATGGCGGCACAGGTGAAGCGGGCGTTCAAGTACTGCTTCTACCCGAGTGAGGCGCAGGCGGCGGAGCTGTCGCGGACGTTCGGGTGTGTGCGCAAGGTCTACAACCTGGCGCTGGCCGCCCGTACCGAGGCGTGGGCGCTGCGGCGGGAGCGGGTCGGCTACACCGCGACCTCGGCGATGCTGACGGCGTGGAAGAAGACCGAGGATCTGGCCTACCTCAGCCAGGTGTCCTGCGTCCCGCTCCAGCAGGCGTTGCGTCACCTGCAGACGGCGTTCGCCGACTTCTTTGCCAAGCGGGCCGGGTATCCGCGGTTCAAGTCCCGGAAGAGGTCGCGCAGGTCGGCCGAGTACACGGCTTCGGGGTTCCGGTTCCGTGAGGGTGAGCTCACGCTGGCGAAGATGGCCGGGCCGCTGGCCATCGTGTGGTCGCGTCCGCTGCCCGAGGGTGCCCGGCTCTCGACGGTGACGGTGTCCCAGGACGGGGCCGGGCGCTGGTTCGTGTCTTTGCTGTGCCAGGATCCGGCCGTCGCGCCGTTGCCCGCCACGGGCGGAGCGGTCGGGGTCGACGCCGGGCTGGAGGACCTGCTCACCCTGTCCACTGGCGAGAAGATCATTAACCCCCGGCACGAACGCGGCGACCGCATCCGCCTGGCCAAGGCTCAGCGGGTGCTGTCCCGCAAAGCCAAGGGGGATGGTGCCAACCGGGCCAAGGCCCGGCGCAGGGTCGCGCGGATCCATGCCCGGATCGCCGACCGGCGCCGCGATTTCCTGCATAAGATCACCACTCGGCTCGTCCGCGAAAATCAAGTGGTCGTGATCGAGGACCTGGCCGTCGGCAACATGCTCAAGAACCGCCGCCTCGCCCGCGCCATCGGCGACGCGGCGTGGCGCGAGTTCCGGGGCATGCTGGAGTACAAGGCCGCCTGGTACGGCCGCGAGGTCATCGCGGTCGACCGCTGGTTCCCCTCCTCCAAACTCTGCTCCGCCTGCGGCACCCGACGGGACGAGATGCCCTTGGACGTCCGCGTCTGGACGTGCGGGTGCGGGAGGTCCCATGACCGGGACGTGAACGCAGCCAAGAACATTCTGGCCGCCGGGCTGGCGGTGTCGGCCTGTGGAGCCGGTGTAAGACCTCAACGGGACTCCTCCCGGACGGGGCGGTCGGCGGTGAAGCAGGAAACCCTGCGGCGAGAGCCGTAGGAATCCCCCTCCTTCAGGAGGGGGAGGAAGTCAAGTCTGGGCCTCCTGGACGTTGTCGATGCTCGCGATCTCCCCTTCGCCCAGGTAGGCCGAGCGGACCACCTCCGAGGAGCGCACACCGTCCGGGCCGTCCTCGAACAGCAGCTCGCCGAAGTCGAGGACGTAGATGTAGGAGCACACGCGCATCACGAGGGACATGTCGTGCTCGACCAGCAGGATGCCCACTCCGCGCCGGCGGACGACCTCTTGGAGCACCTCGGCGAACCGTGCGGTCTCCTCGTGGTCGAGGCCGGAGGACGGCTCGTCCAGCAGGAGCACGTCGAAGCGGCCCGCCAGGCACCGCGCCAGCTCGACCAGGCGGCGTTCTCCCGTGGAGAGTTCGCCGGCCTGCCGGTCGGCCAGGTGGTCGATGCCGCACAGCCGCATCGCCTCGGCGGCCGCGGCGCGGGTCCGCCGCAGTTGCGTGCGCGGCGCCGCCAGCTGCGACCACGGGCGGGCACCCGCCAGGGCGCTCTCGTGGCCGAGCGCGACGTTGTCCGCGACGGTCAGCGAGTCGCACAGGTTCATGATCTGGAAGGTGCGGCCGAGCCCGGCGCGCCCGCGGGCGGCCGGTGGCGTCCGGGTGATGTCCCGGCCGTGCATGGTGATCCGTCCGGAGTCCGGCTTGAGCAGCCCGGTGCCGGCGTTGAACACGGTGGTCTTGCCCGCGCCGTTGGGCCCGATCAGCCCGGTGATCTTCCCGGCGGGCGCGTGCAGGTCGACCGCGTTGACGGCGGTGACGCCGCCGAAGCGCACCGTCAGCCCGCGGACCCGGAACCCCTCACCAGGCCGGACATCGTCGGCCGGTGTGACCTCTTGCGGAGCGGCGGTATGCCGTTTGCCTCCCAGCCGATCCAGGGCCTTGCGCAGACGCTCGGGAGCGGGGGGTGTGCCTCCGGCCATCGCGACCTGGACGGCGAAGAAGCCGAACGCGGCGTTGAGCCAGTAACCGGTGTCCGCGCCGGGGAAGTAGCCGGGGATGACCGCGGTCATGCCGATGAAGACCGCGTACCACGGTGCGCCGAACGGGGCCAGGGCCAGCGTGGCCAGCAGGATGATCGAGTAGAACGAGGTGTAGTGCTGGTCGGTCGTCCCGGCCGAGTGCAGCGTCGCCCCGTAGAGGATGCCCGAGATCCCCGCGACGAAGGCGGACAGGCAGAAGACCAGCAGCTTGGTGACGTTGGTGCTCAGCCCCGCCGTGGACACCGCGGTCGGTGCCTCGGCCATGCCGCGCAGCACGCGGCCCAGCCGCGCCTGCTGCACCGCGACGGTGGCGGCGCCGATGACCACCACCAGGGCGAGGACGAAGTAGTAGAAGGCCCGGTCGTCCTCGGCGAACGCGGGCCGGGGCATGTCCCGTCCGTTGCTCAGCGGGGTGAACATCCAGTTCAGCGGGTAGAACAGCCGTTCCACCATGATCCCGAAGCCCAGCGTCGCCAGCGCGAGGAACAGGCCGGACAGCCGGATCGCGGGCAGCGCGATGAGCGCTCCGACCGGTACCACGATCAGCGCGCCCAGCAGCAGCGCCACCAGCCACGGGAGGCCCTGGTCCACGGCGAGCTGGGAGAAGGCGACCGCGCCGATCGCGCCGAAGGCGGCGTGGCACAGCGAGACCTGCCCCGAGGTGCGCACCAGCAGCCCGAGCGACATGAACATCACGATCTGGGTGAGCCCGACGATGTAGAAGGTCAGCCTCGTGCCGGCGAAGAGCGGGACCGTCGACAGCAGGGCGACCACCACGAGCACCGTCGCGAGCCGCACCCGGCCGGGGGCCCGCCACTGCGGCGGCGGCCGGTTCTCCACCAGGGACGGCGGCTTGAGCCGGCGCTTGGGGGTGAGCAGCAGCGCCGCGACCAGGATGACGAAGGGCAGGCTGGAGGGGACGCCCGACAGCCAGGTCACGTCGAGCAGGTACTTCTTGGTGATGTCGCTGGCCACGCCCAGCATGAGCCCGCCCAGGAAGGTCAGCGGGATGTTGGTGAACGCGCCCATCGCCGCGGCGCCGAACGCGGTCACCACCAGGAAGGTCAGCGCGATCGGCTCCAGCCCGACGAGGGGCAGCAGCAGCACGCCGGAGAGCGCGGCGAAGGTCGAGCCGATGAGCCACGCGATCCGCCGCACCCGCACCGGGTCGACGCCTTTGACGTCCAGCAGTTCCGGGTCGTCGACCACTGCGCGCATCGCCAGGCCGGTCCGGGTGAAGCGGAACAGCAGCCACAGCGCGCCGACGGCGACCAGCGCGATCACCGCCGTGAAGAGGTACTTGTAGTGCACGTTGACCGCGCCGACGGCGAAGGACTCCTCGGCCTTGGGCAGGAAGCTGTCCACGGTGATGGGGTCCGGGCCGTATTTGATCGTTCCAAGGCCCTGTACGAGGAGGATCAGCCCGGCGGTGCCGACGATCTTCATCGGCACCCGCTGCGCCGCCAGCCGCCGTGCGATCAGCTCCATGACCAGGCCCATCAGGGGGCCGGCCAGCAGCACGGTCACGGCGGCCGACACCTGCCAGCCGAGGCCCTGGTCGATGTGCAGCCAGTAGAAGAGGTAGGCCGCGACGGTCGCCAGCGCGCCGTGGCCGAAGTTGAAGATGCCGGAGGTCTTGTAGGTGACGACCAGCCCGGTGCCGATCAGGCCGTACACCGAGCCGATCGCCAGCCCGCTGACGATGAAGGGGATCAGGTCCTGCATATCGACCCTCAGCCGCCCGCCGGGGCGCTCATGCAGTCGGTCTTGAGCGGGCCGCCGGCGACGCTGTTGCCGGACGGGCCGCTGAGCGGCGCGCTGGTGAACTTGCCGTTCTCCAGCTTGTAGAGCCACAGGCAGGTGATGGCGGGCCCGTTCTTGCCCTCGGTGTAGGTCATCTTCTGGGGCAGCAGGCCGCCGAGGTCCTCGTCCTTGAACTTGTGCAGCCCGGCGATGATGTCCTTGCGGGACGGCTGGTCGCCGATGCCCGCGGCGGCCTTGCGGGTCACTTCGAGCGCGGTCCAGACCGAGGTGGCGGCGGGGTTCTCGTAGTCGGCGTCCTCGGAGTGCTTCTTCATCGCGTCGCGGAACTGCTTGACCGGCTGGTCGTCGGTCCACCAGGGGAAGCCCTGGAGCCCGCCGGCGAGCTTGACGTTCGGCGCCTTGGTGAGCTCGGCGTTGACGGTGCCGGCGGTGGCGCCGAAGTAGCCCTTGTAGCCCTGGGCGGTGCAGTCGGAGATGAGCTTGCGGCCGGCCGCGGGGGCGACCGCGATCTGGATGAAGTCGGCGCCCTGGTTCTTCAGCCGCAGGCACTCGGCCGTGTAGTTGGGGGCCGTCGTCGACACGGCCACCGAGCCGGCGAGCTGGAGGCCCACCTGCCGCGCCGCCGGGCCGTGCAGCGTGGTGGCCTCCTTGCAGTTGGCGACCTCGGCGCAGTAGGCCGAAGCCCACTTGGTGGCGCCGACCGCCTTGGCGGCCGCGAACTGGGCGAGCACCGAGCCGGGGAACGCCTGCGGCGTGGTGGGGAAGTAGTTCGGGTACCCGGTCCAGATCTTGGTCTGGTATCCGGTCGCGCCGATGACGGGGACGTCCTTGCCGCCGAGCGCGGCCGCCACCGGCTGCTCGGTGTTGGCGGCCTCGGAGCTGATCGACAGTACCTGCGGGTCGGCGAGGAGGTCCTTCGCGGCGGCGGTCGCGGTGGCGCCGTCGCTCTTGTCGTCCTTGATGATCACTTTGACCGGGTGCCCCGCGATGCCCTGGCCGGAGTTGACCCAGCGCTGCCAGGCCAGGGCCGCGTCCGCGCCGCTCTTGCTGGACGAGGAACTGGCCCCGGTCTGCGACACGATCAGCCCGATCTTGATCTCGGACTTGGTGAGGGCGGGGTTGACCGCCTCCTTCTCCGCGCCGCCGTCCCCGCCGCAGGCGGCGAGGACGAGCGCGGCCGCGCTGAGGCCGGCGGTTCCGAGCAGGCGAAATGGTCTGGTCATCAGACGGCTCCCGAGTGGATAGGGCCGGTGGGGCAGGAGGGGAAGGGGCGGCGGCGGCGAGGACCCGGCCGCATGGCACGTTCGGCGATGAATCACGCGTGTGAGGAAGGTAACAGTGCAACAAGAGTAAGTAAAGAGATTCGTTATATATTTAAGCTGTATAGGTCCGCGAGGCCACGGCGCGTCCAGGAGGTTCGATGACCGGCACGAACACGGGTGAGGGCCGCGGCGGCACCGCCGCGCTGCCGCCGCACGGGGACCGGCTGCGCGGGCGCGTCGCCCTGGTGGCCGGCGGGGGCGGCGGCCCGGACCCCGGCTTCCTCGGGACGGGCGCCGCCATCGCGCTCCTCCTGGCCGCCCAGGGGGCCGTCGTGGGCGTGCTGGACCTCGCCGCCGAGCGCGCGGAATGGACGTGCGCCCTCATCGGGCGGCAGGGCGGGCGCGGAGTGCCGCTCGTCGCGGACGTGACCGACGAAGCGGAGGTCGAGCGCGCCGCGGACGCGCTCGTGACCGCGGCCGGGCGGCTGGACGTGCTGGTCAACAACACCGGCATCACCGGGGACGCGGCGGACGCGCCGGACCTGCGCCAGTGGGACCGGGTGGTCGGGGTGAACCTGCGCGGCACGATGGTCACCAGCCGGGCCGCGCTGCCGCACCTGCGGGCGTCCGGGGGCGGCTCCATCGTCAACATCTCGTCCGCCGCGGCGGTGCGCGCCTTCGGCAGCGGCGCCTACGGCGCCTCCAAGGCGGGCGTGATCGCCCTGACCGCGGACCTCGCCTACAGCTGGGGCCGTTTCGGGGTGCGGGTGAACTGCCTGGTTCCAGGGCATCTGCACACCCCGATCGGGGATCGCGGCGGGGAGGAGGGGCGCGAGCTGCGGCGCAAGGCGAACCTGCTGCAGACCGAGGGCTCGGCCTGGGACGTCGCATGGGCGGCGCTCTTCCTGGCCTGCGCCGAGAGCGGCTGGATCACGGCCGCGGCGCTGCCCGTCGACGCGGGGGCGACGGCCGCGACGGTCCTGGGCATGTTGCCGCTGCTGTGACCGGCCGGGCGGCCGCGGCTCGTGTCGCCGTCCGCCGGGGCCGTCCCGCGCGGCGGGAGCCCCGGCGGCGGCTCTCAGGCGGTCACCAGGGGGAGTGCGTTGTCACGCAGGAACTTCCTGCGGTTCTCCTCGCCGAGGCCGGCGACCTTGCCGAAGTAGTCCTTCGGGTCGGCCATGCCCTCCGCGTGCGGCCAGTCCGAGCCCATGACGAGCGAGTCCACGGTGCCGAGCCGGTCGGCGAGCGAGAGGATGTCGTCCTCGGGGTAGGGGACGACCTTGACGTGCTTGTGGAACACGCGGCTCGGCCGTTCGGGCAGCTGGCCGCCGAGCCAGACGCCGTTGCGGCCCATGCCGCGGCTCTTGTCCATGTGCTTGAGGAAGTGCGGCACCCATTCGGCGCCGAACTCGCTGACCACGACGTTGATGTCGGGGTAGCGGCCGAAGAGGTTGTCGAAGATCAGGGCCGACAGGGTGTCGGTGATGGGCCGCTCGCCGTAGGTGTTCTGCCACTGCCAGGCGGAGAACTGGAAGGGCGGGACCAGGCCCCAGCCCCAGTGCGAGGCGACGTTGGCCTGGTAGTGGAACTCGGAGATGTGGAAGGCGACGTTGGCCTTGGCCTCGTTGACGCGCGCCCAGAAGGGGTCGAAGTACGGGTCGCCGGGGGAGCGCCCGTAGGCGGGGCCCGCGGGGAGCATGATGAACTTGGCGCCGGCGTCGAGCACGGCCTCCAGCTCGGCGACGGCGTGGTCGAGGTCGCGCAGCGAGAGCATCGCGGGGGCGTAGATGCGGTCCTTGTAGGCGAAGCCCCAGTCCTCGTTCATCCACCTGTTGAACGAACGCAGGTTGTCGTACAGGGGGTCGATGCCGTCGAGGTAGGCCTCGGCGAGCAGGCCCCAGCCGCCGGGGTACATCAGCGCCCGTTCGATCTGCTGCTCGTCCATCTTGGCCAGGCGCGCGTCCCGGTTGAGGTACTCGTCCTTCAAGTCCTCGAAGAACCGCTCCGCGTCGGCGGTGGCTCCCTGGGAGCGCTGCCGGAGCATCTCGGCGAGGGACCCCGGCACGTAGGCCTTGTCCAGGTTCTGGTTCTCCATGGCATTGATGACCCGGTGGTTGGCGAGCAGGACCTGTTCCCCGGAGGCGAGCCGCACCAGCTGGACCGCCGTGTCGAGCTTGTCCCTGGGCATGAAGCGGGTGAAGCAGTCCGTGGTCTCGTACGAGTGGGTGTCGAAGTCGATCATCTGGTAGGGGAGTGCGCCGCTCATCGGCCGTCCTCTCGCTTGCCGGGACAGGTTCACCCAATATAGCTATATAAATAAAACTTGCTAGCGTTCGGACAGTTGGCGGCTGATTCGCTGAATCAGTTGACTGATTCGCCTGCTTCGGGCGATGATTCGGGTGCTTCCCCGAGCCCAGGACGAGGAGGGCGCATGCCGGACGACAGATACCTCGAGCCCGAGGTGGAGACCATGCCCCGGGAGGCGCTCCGGGAAGCACAGGAGCGGCGGATCCTGGAGCTGGTGCCCACCGCCTACGAGAGATCGCCGTTCTACCGGGAGCTGTGGGACTCGCACGGCGTGCACCCTCGTGACATCAAGTCCCTGGAGGACTTCCAGGAGCGCGTCCCCGCCTTCGGCAAGGACACGGTGCGCGACTACCGGTCCCGCACCGGGGATCCCTACGGGGGGCTGCTGTGCGTCCCGCCGTCCGAGCTGACGTCGATCACCTCCAGTTCCGGGACGACCGGCGATCCGGAGTTCTTCGCCGAGATCTGGGACGGCGCCCCGCCGCTGGTCACCGCTCAGCTGCGCGACCTGTGGGAAGTGGGCCTGCGCCCGGGCGATCGGGTGGTGAGCCCGCCGGGGACGTTCCGGAACCTCATGGACTACGGCTACCACGCCCTCGGCGCGGTGGTGATCTCGGCCGACACCTGGTTCGGGCGCATGCCCGAGACCCTGGAGGTGGTGCGGCGCTACCGGCCCGCGTACCTCCAGCTCATCTATCCGCAACTGGTCGAGCTCGAACATCTCGCGGGCGAGTACGAGCTGAAGGAGATCTTCTCGTCCCTCAAGGGGGCCTCCTGCGCCGGGCAGCCGATCAGCCCCCGGATGCGCAAGAAGGTCCAGGACGAGTGGGGCATCGAGCTGTACGAGTACACCAGCGCCGCCGACACGGGCACCGCCTGGGAATGCCGGGAGCATGACGGCTTCCACCTGTGGGAGGACACGGTCTTCGCCGAGTGCCTGGACCCCGCCGGCACCGAGCAGGTGGCGGACGGGGCGATGGGCGAGCTGGTCGCCACCGACCTGGACAACCGTGCCGCGCCGCTCATCCGGTACCGCAGCGAGGACCTGGTGCGTCTCACCCACGACCGCTGCGGCTGCGGGCGCACGCACGGGCGGATGTGGGTGGCCGGCCGGCGGGGCGACGAGACCCTGGTCCAGGGCACGCCCGTGGTGCTGCGCGACGTGTGGCAGGCCGTGGAGGCCGAGCCGGAGACGGCCGCCGGCGTGTTCCAGATCGTCCGGCCTTCGCGGGAGGTCGACCGGCTTCGCGTACGGGTGGGCTACGACCCCGCCATGACCGCGGACACCGCCGATCTCGCCGCCCGACTGCGCGCCGGCATCGCCGAACGGACCGGAGTCGAGGCGCGTCTGGAACTGCACACCGAGGAGGAGCTGATGTCGACCGTGCGGAGCGTTGCGAAGTTCCCGAGGGTGGTGAAGCACTGATGCGCCAGGAGACGCTCGCCCGAGCCTGCATGCTCGATCACCCGGCCACCGCCTACATCGTTCCGGTCCGGGGACCGGACGGCCCTGCCGAGTACGAGGTGACCTGGGACGAGCTCGCCCGTGACGCCGCCTGGACCCAGGACCGGCTGCGCGGGCTGGGCCTCGCGGAAGGCCACCGTGCCCTGGTGAGCTTCTCGGGCTACGAGGGGGCCTGGTTCCAACCGGTCATCGAGGCGCTGCGCAACATGGGCGTGGTCTACGGGACGTCGGAGTCCATGGGGTGGGACCACGTCCGCACCAGGGTCTTCCACCGCGAGCTGGACCTGCACGCGGTGCTCGGGATCTCGCTCGAGACCCTGGAGGCGCTGAGCGGACAGGCCATGATCGGTGACCTGTTCCGCGACACCCCGGTGCTCCTGGGCCGTCCCGACGCGGCCCGGCGGCTGCGCGACGCCGGAGTGCCCGCGGGGATCATGACCCCGCTCGGGCCGGCGCTGGCCGTCGAGTGCCGGGAGCGCGACGGCGCCCACGTCAACCGGGCGGAATGGACCGTCAGGGAGCGGGACGGCGGCCTCGGCGTGGCCGCGGCCTCGGCGGAGCGCGCGAAGGGGACCGGGGAGATCGTCCTGGACACCGCGGGGAGCGTGCGCACCGAACGCTGCGCCTGCGGCAGCGACGACCCCCGGGTGATCTTCGGCTGAGACGAGCGCGCAGCAGTCCGGCCCGCCGCGAACGCGGCGGGCCGGACTGCTTCGGCGCTCCAGCGGGTCAGATTCCCAGTCGTTCCAGCAGACGCTCGTGATAGGCGGACGGTCCGCCGAGCATCAGCTGGGACGACTTGGCCCGGCGGAAGTACAGGTGGGCGGGGTGCTCCCAGGTGAAACCGATGCCACCGTGGACCTGGATGTTCTCCGTGGCGGCGAACAGGTAGGCGCGGGAGCAGCAAACGTGCGCCGCCGCGGACGCCACGGCGAACCCCTCGTCCCCGATGTCGGCGAGGCGGGCGGCCTCGCGCGCGCTGGCCCGCGCCAGCTCCACCTGGACCAGCATGTCGGCGCACTTGTGCTTGACCGCCTGGAAGCTGCCGATGAGACGGCCGAACTGGACCCGTGTGCCCGCGTAGGCGGTGCTGCTCTCCAGGCACCGTGCCGCGCCGCCGGCCTGCTCGGCGGCCAGGCCGACGGCCGCGAGATCGAGGATCCGCGCCATCAGCCGGCCCCCGGCGCCGTCCGTGCCCACCAGCGTGGCGGGAGTGCTCTCCAGGCGCACCCGGGCCATCGTCCTGGTGGCGTCCAGCGTCTCCATCGGCTCGCTCGTCAGGCCGGGGGCCACGTGATCAGCAGCCCGGCGATCGACCGTGAAGAGCGAGGGCCCGGCCTTTGTGCGCGCCACCACCAGGAGCAGGTCGGCCGACGTGCCGTCGATCACGAACGATTTCGTCCCGGTCAGCTCCCAGCCCGCGGCGTCCCCGGTCCGGCGGACGGCCCTGGCGGTGATCTGCACCGGATCCCAGGCGCCGGTCCGCTCCGCCACCGCGAGCGCGGCGGTCGTCGTCCCCGCGGCGATCCCGGGGAGGTGGCGGGCGCACGCGTCCCGGTCCCCGGAGGCCAGCAGGGCCTGCGCGGCGAGGACGACGGTGGCGAAGAAGGGCGAGCAGAGCAGGGCGCGGCCCATCTCCTCCAGCACCGCGCCGAGGGCGACCTGCCCGAAGCCGTCGCCGCCGTACTCCTCGGGAATGGCGAGACCGGGCAGGCGCAGCTGGTCCGCCATCTGCGCCCACACCTGGGGGTCGTAGCGGGGGTCGCCCTCCATCGCCTTGCGGACGGCGTCCTCCGGCGACTTGGCCTCGAGGAAGGCGCGCACCGCCGACCGCAGCTCGTCCAGCTCCGCCTCGGAGAGCTCCACGACGCCGGTCATGACGTGTTCCTTGTGGGGGGACGACCCCCCACGCCCCCCGGCAACTACGGCGCTCATGCCCTCGCTTCGCTCGGTCATGACGCCGATCCGCCGGACCGGCGGAGCTCGCGGAACGGGGACCTGGTGTCGATCCCCGGCTCCTTGGGAAGGCCGAGCACCCGCTCGGCGAGGATGTTCTTCATGATCTCTTCGGTTCCTCCGAGGATGCGCAGCGCGGGCGTGGCCAGCAGCAGCTCCGACCAGGCGTAGGTGCCCCACTCGCCCGAGTCCGCGATGGCACGCGGCCCGAACACGTCGGTGACCAGGTGCGCGGCGCGGGTGAGGTTCTGCGCGTACATCAGTTTGGCCACCGACATCTCCGGCCCGGGCGCCACGCCGGCGCGCATGCCGCGCGCCGCCCGCGCGTTCAGATGCTCGGTGGCCATGACGTCCGCGAGCAGCTCGGCCACCCGGGACCGCACCGCGTGGTCGTCCAGGGTCCAGGTCGCCCGCATGACCGCGGCCAGCCGCTCCGGTGACAGCGCCGCGGCGGCCGGACCGCCGTCGTCGCCGCCGACGGTGGCGCGCTCGTTCATCAGCGTGGTCAGCGCCACCGTCCACCCGCCGTCGACCTCGCCCAGCCGGTGGTCGTCCGGCACCCGGACCTTGTTGAGGAAGACCTCGTTGAAGTCGGCTCCGCCGGTCATCTGGCGCAGCGGGCGCACCTCGACCCCCGGAAGGGTCATGTCGACCAGGAAGGCGGTGATGCCCTTGTGCTTGGGGGCGTCGGGGGCGGTGCGGGTCAGCGCGAGGCCGAGCCTGCTGTGGTGGGCCACCGAGGTCCACACCTTCTGCCCGCTGAGGATCCACGCGGCGCCGTCGCGCACCGCGCGGGTCTGCACGCTCGCCAGGTCGGAGCCCGCCTCGGGCTCGCTGAACAGCTGGCACGCGATGGCGTCGCCCCGGTACATCTCGGGCAGCCAGCGGTCCTTGATGTGCTGCCGCGCGTGGGCGAGGACCGTCGGGCCGATCATCCCCAGGCCGACGACGCTCAGGACGCCGGTGTCCGGCACGTCGTACTCGGCCTCGACGGCGTTGTAGACCATGTCGTGCACCGGGCTCAGCCCCCGGCCCGCGTACTCGGCGGGACCGGTGATCCAGCCGAAGCCGTTCTCGTAGCGGGTGCGCTGCCAGTCCCGGGCCTCCTGGATCTTGCGCCGCTCCACCTCCGGCGGGTCCGAGCCGAAGTACGCCATCCGATCGTCGCCCGTACCCCAGGCGAACGCCTTCCGCTCTCCCTCGCCGCCGGCCGGGGCCGGGGCGTGGGCGTCGAGGAAGGCGCGGACCTCCGCCGTGAACGCCGACAGGTCGCCGCCGCCACCGTCGGTATCGTTCGCCATCGATCTGCTCCCTAGCTGGTCGGCCTGGACGTCGGGTCAGGTGGACAGGATGGTCACGGCGGAGACGCCGGGAGCGCCGTAGAGGTGGGCGTACCCGACGCGAGGCGAACCGGGGACCTGCCGCGCTCCGGCGGTGCCGCGGAGCTGCTGCACGATCTCGTGGATCTGGCGGAGCCCGGACGCGCCGATGGGCTCGCCGTTGCCGATCAGGCCGCCGTCGGTGTTGACCGGGAGCCGGCCGCCGGGCTCGGTCGTCCCCTCGGCGATGAGCCGCTCCTGCTCGCCGTCCTTGCACAGCCCGTTCTCCGCCATGTGGATGATCTCGGACCCGGCGTCGGTGTCCTGGAGCTGGGCGATCCGGACGTCCTCCGGGCCGATCCCCGCCGCCTCGTAGGCGGCCCGCGAGGCGTCCACGCTGGGGCTCGGCGCCTGCTCTCCGGCGGGCATCGAGGGGCTCTGCACCTCGAACGCGCCCAGCCTGCGGCTGCGCAGCACGCTCGCGCGCACCCGCACCGGGGCGGAGGTGTACTTGTGCGCCTGGTCCGCCCGGCACAGCACCACGGCGGCGGCGCCCTCGTCGGGGCCGCAGTACATGTACTGCCGCAGCGGATGGTTCAGCACCGGCGAGGCGAGGATCTCCTCCTCGGTCAGCGGGGTGCGCCGCCACGCCTTCTCGTTGCCGGAGGCGTTGCGGAAGTTCTTGGCCGCGACCCGGGCCAGCGTCCGCTCGGTGATGCCGTGGTCGTGCATGTAGCGGTTGATCTTCATGCCGAAGAAGTGGGTCGTGAGGAACATGCCGGTCTGCCCGTACCAGGAGGGGAGACCCGCCACCGAGGGGTCCGCCGCGAACGCGCCGCGGGGATGCTTGTCCATGCCGATGGCGATGGTCAGGTCATGCTCCCCGGTCTCGATCGCCCGGGCCGCCATCGAGACCGCGGTGCCGGCGGTCGCGCAGCCGTTGAACACGCCGCGGAGCGGGACGCCCGTCAGGCCCAGGCGGCCCACGATCGCGTCGGGATTGGCCACCTCGAGGCTGCCGATGAAGCCGCCCTGGACCTGCGCCCACGTCACGCCGGCGTCCGCCAGCGCGAGCCGGACTGCGTCGGCGCCCATGTCCATCGCCGACTTCCCCGGGAAGCGCCCGAAGGGGTGCAGGCCGACGCCGATGATGACCGCTTCCATCATGCCTCCTCGGCGGTGGCGCCCGCGGGCGCGAACGCGAACGTCAGGATCTGCGTGCCGTCGTCGGCGACGCTGTAGGGGACCACCACCATGCGCATCGGCTGCCCGATCGTCAGGGCCCCGGGGTCGGGCTCGGTCAACCGGGCCTCCACCAGCAGACCCTCGGGGAGTTCCACATAGCCGACCGTGTACGGCCGGAAGCTCTCGGCGGTGTCGTTGCCGTCGTAGGGCGGGGACGGCGGCCGGAAGCCCTGGGTCGTGAACGTCCACAGCGTGCCCTCGTTCGACAGCGTCCGGTGGGCGGACTCCGTGCCGCCGCAGCGCATGCACTGGCCGGTCACCGGGAAGGCGAGCAGCCCGCAGCCGGCGCACTGCGAGCCGATGAGCCGCGGATCGTCGGAGGGCCAGGTGAAGAGCTCCTCGGCGACCGGCTCGGCCTTGGTCTTCGTCATCGACGACTCCTTCGCTCCGGGCCCGGGCCCGGCGATGCCATCCTGGGCGCAGCGTATCCAAAAGAGCTAGATATGTAAATTAGTTAGCCTTTTTCGAAGGCGGGCTTCGGAGTGGCCCGCGTCACCGGCTCCGGTTGCCGGAGGAAACGTCTGCGTAATGGGTGCGCTGCTAGTCTTGTTGTGTTAGTAGAAATCATCTGACTCTTACTGTCGGGGTTTGGAAGGGGTGTGCGCGGTGGCTGAGGCTGCTCGTTCGGGGGAGTCGGCGCGAGGCGCGGCGCCGGCGCCGGGCCGCGGGCTGGTGGGGCGCCGGGTGCGGGTGCCGAAGTCGGCCGAGCTGGTGGCCGGCGCGCTGCGGCGGCAGATCGTCCGGGGTGAGCTGGACGTGGGCGAGGCGCTGCCGTCGGAGTCGGTGCTGATGGAGCAGTTCGGGGTGTCGCGGCCGACGTTGCGCGAGGCGTTCCGGGTGCTGGAGTCGGAATCGTTGATCACGGTGCGCCGCGGGGTGCACGGCGGCGCCCGGGTGAGTGCTCCCGATCCCGAGGTCGCGGCCAGGTACGCCGGTTTGATCCTGGAGTTCCGGCAGACCCCGGTGGGCGACGTGTTCGGCGCGAGCGCGATCATCGAGCCGGCGTGCGTGCGGGCGCTGGCGCAGAAGCCGCAGGCGGACGTGGTGGCCCGGTTGCGGGAGGCGGTGGACGAGGAGAAGGCGGCCCTGGGCGATCCGGATGCCCTGGTGGCGGCCCAGGACCGGTTCCACGGGCTGCTGGTGGAGCTGACCGGGAACCAGACGCTGATCTTGCTGGCCGGGATGCTGCGGTACATCGTGGACCGCGCGAACGCGGCGCACGTGGCGGCGGAGGGGGCCGACCCCGAGCACACGGCGCAGGCGCGCAAGGGGCATCGGGCGCATGTGCGGCTGGTGAACCTGATCGAGGCGGGCAAGGCCGAGGAGGCCGCCAAGCTGTGGCACCGCCACATCACCGCGGCCGATGACGTGGTCAACGCCGCGGGTCCCAAGACCCTGCTGGAACTGATCGACTGAACCCACCGCACATGCGCGCCGAACCCGCTGGATCAGAGGTCCAGCGGGTTCTTCCGTCCGACGGCCTCGAAGTCGGGGCTGCGCTTCTCCCGGTGCGAGGCCAGGCCCTCGCGGACCTCCGGCCCGCCGAACCCGAGGAACTCCAGGCCGAGGGACGCCTCGAAGATCGGGGAGGCGGAGCGGTACCAGTGGTTGAGGGAGCGCTTCGTCCAGCTGATGGCGCTGGCCGGCCCCGCGGCCAGGGCCGTGGCCACGCGCAGGGCCTCGTCCTGCACCTGGGGGTCGTCGACGCACTTGGACACCAGGCCGATCCGCTCGGCCTCCTCGCCCGTGAGCGTCTCGCAGGTCAGCAGGTAGTACTTGGCCTTGGCCATGCCGCACAGCAGGGGCCAGCAGATGGCGGCGTGGTCACCCGCCGCGACGCCCAGCCGGGTGTGCCCGTCGACGATCTTCGCCGCGCGGCCGACGATGGAGATGTCGGCCATCATGCCGATCACGAGCCCGGCCCCGACCGCCGGGCCGTGGATGGCGGACACGACCGGCTTGGCGCAGTTCAGCACGCCGTAGACCATGTCCCGGGCCTCCCGCATCACGCGGACGCGCACCGCGTGGTCCTCGGTCATCGCCTCGATGGAGTCGAAGGTGCCGCCGGCCGAGAACGCCTTGCCGGCACCCTGGACCAGCACGGCGCGGGTGTCCTCGTCGCGGTCGATCACCGGCCAGACGTCGGCCAGTTCGCGGTGCATCCGCGGGTCGACGGCGTTGAGGTTGGGGGCGTCGAGCACGAGGCGCAGCACCCCGGAGGCGGGACGGTCGAACTTCAGCGAGCTGAACTCGGCGTAGGGGTCGGTCATGGATTCTCCTGTGCGGGTGGGGGGCGTGTCGGTTCTTGATCACTTGTGTGCCGGGCGCGGCTCGCGCGGCAGGCCCAGCACCTTCTCGGCGAGGATGTTGCGCTGCACCTGGGAGGTTCCGGCGTAGATCGTCCCCGAGCGGGCGATCAGGTACGTGGCCGACCAGGAGCCGGAGGAGTTCGCCGCGCCCGGGTCGTCGGTGCGGTAGGTCCGCAGCGGCGGGCGGCCGGCGGGCACCTGGGCGTGCATGCCCATGATGTCCATGGCCAGGTCGGTGACCTGGAGGTGGTACTCGCTCCAGTAGAGCTTGGCGATGGACGACTCGGGCCCGGGCTCGGTGCCCTTGAGCCAGCCGGTCAGGATCCGGTAGCCCAGGTAGCGCATGATCTCGACCTTCGACCAGCACCAGGCGATGCGCTGGCGGATCACGGGGTCGCGGTCCCTGCCGTACATCCGGGCCAGCTCGATCAGGCGTTCGAGCTCGGCTTTGAAGAGGATGGGGTTGGTGGCGGCCTCCTCGCCGCGCTCGACGCCCAGCAGGCTCTGCGCCACCGTCCAGCCGTTGTCGACGCCCCCGACGACGAGGTCGGCCCGGGTCCGCGCCCCGGTGAAGAACACCTCGTTGAAGTGCATCTGCCCACTGGCCATCCGGAACGGCCGTACCTCCACCCCGGGCTGGTCCAGCGGCACCAGCAGGAAGGAGATGCCGCGATGCTTGGACGCCCGCGGGTCGGTGCGGGCCAGCACGAAGATCCAGTCACTGTGGTGGGCGCCGGAGGTCCACACCTTCTGCCCGTTGATCACCCACTCGTCGCCGTTGAGGGAGGTGTCGGGCCCTGAGGGGCGGCGGGGCGGGGTGAGCACTGCGCGGGTGGTCAGCGAGGCCAGGTCGGATCCGGCGTCCGGCTCCGAGTAGCCCTGGCACCAGGTGTCCTCCCCGCTGAGGATGCGGGGCAGGAAGTGCGCCTTCTGCTCCTCGGTCCCCCAGCGCAGCAGCGTGTTCGCCAGCATCTTGACGCCGAAGGTGTCCTGCGGCAGCCCGAAGGGGACGCCGGCGCGGGCCAGTTCCTCCATGAGCACGACCTGGTGCAGCTTCGACAGCCCGCGGCCGCCGTACTGCTCAGGCCAGGCGATCGAGAGGTAACCGCGCTCTGCCAGCAGTTCGCGCCATTCGCGGGAGAACGCCCGGGCCGGCTCCTCGTCCAGTGCTCCGATGCCGGGCCAGTCGGCGGGCAGGTGCTCGGCGAGGAAGTCCCTGACCTCCGCGCGGAACCCCTCGGCCTCGGGCGGGTAGCTGATGTCCACGGAGTCCCCTCCTTTCAGACGCCGATCGTCCGGGCCAGAAGTTCGCGGTGGTGGGCCGGGTCGCCGAGCAGGAGCTGCGAGGTCTTCGCGCGCTTGAAGTACAGGTGCGCGGGATGCTCCCAGGTGAAACCGATACCGCCGTGGACCTGGATGCTGCCCTGGGTGGCCTGGAGGCACGCGTCCGAGCAGAACGACTTGGCCAGGCTCGCCATCGCGGGGAGGTCCGTGCCGCCCTGCTGCGCGGACAGAAGGGCCGCGTAGGCCGCGGCCCTGGCCGATTCGACCTCCATCAGCACATCGGCCAGCAGATGCTTGACCGCCTGGAAGGAGCCGATGGCGCGCCCGAACTGATGCCGGACCTTCGCGTACTCCACCGCCGTCTCCAGCGCACGGGAGGCCACTCCGACCTGCTCGGCCGCCAAGGCCGCGGCGCTGTGATGGAGGACGAGTTCCACGAGTCCCCACGCGTCTCCCGCGGTGCGCAAACGCCGCGCCGGAACGTCGCGGTACTCGAGGCGCGCCTGCCGCCGGGTCGGGTCGAGGGTGGTCAGAGCGGTGCGGATGAGTCCGGGCGCCCCGCCGTCCACCCGGAAGATCCCGATGCCGCCGGGGGTCTCGGCGATGGTGAGGATCACGTCGGCCTGGGCGCCGTCGAGCACGAAGGTCTTGTGGCCGTTGAGCAGCCAGCCGCCGTCCTCCTGCGGTCGTGCCGTCAGCGCGACGCCCTCGCGGTCCCAGCGAGCGGTGTCCTCGGTCAGCGCGAGCGTCGCGACGCGGTCGCCCGAGGCCAGGCCGGGCAGCAGATCCGAGCGGGCTTCCTCGTCGTCGCCGTGCAGCAGCGTCGTCGTGGCCTGGACGGCGGAGGCCAGGTAGGGGGCGCAGAGCAGGGCGCGGCCCATCTCCTCCATGACGAGCCCGACCTCCACGGGGCCGGCGCCCGCGCCCCCGTGCCGTTCGGGAATGGCGAGCCCTTGGAGGCCGAGCTCGGTTCCCATCCGCCGCCACAGCGCCGGGTCGTAGCCGGCCGCGGTCTCCATGACGCGGCGGGTCTCGGCTTCCGGCGCGGTCTCCTCCAGGAAGGCCCGCACCGTCCGGCGCAGCTCCTCCTGGGCATCGTCGAAGGCGAAGTCCATTTCCGCTCAGCCCCTCGAAATGAGCTTCTCGACGATCGCCACGTGCTCGGGGGAGTGCATGCTCTCCCGTTCGGCGGTCAGCGCGGCCTCCAGCACGGTCGACATCGCCTGTTCGAGGTGCAGGTTCACCGCCCGCTTGGTGTCGCGCAGCGCTTGGACGGGCATGTCCGCCAGGCGCTGCGCCAGGCTCATGGCTTCGTCCAGTACCGCGTCCTTGGCGACGGCCGAGTTGGCCAGCCCGAGGCGGACGGCGTCTTCGGCGCTGACCCTGCGGCCCAGGAAGAGCAGTTCCTTGGCGCGGGCCAGTCCGACGATGAGCGGCAGCACGAGCGCTCCGCCGTCGCCGGCGACCAGGCCCACCTGGACGTGCGGGTCCGACAGGTACGCGTCCTCGGAGATCAGCACGATGTCGCTGAGCAGGGCGAGGCTGCAGCCCAGCCCGACGGCGGGGCCGTTGACCGCCGCGACGACCGGCACCGGGCAGCGGACCATGCCGGTGATGATCCGCCGGGCCTCGTTGACGTTCTGGTCGCGGAAGGCCTGGTCGCGCTGGACCCGGGTCATCACCTCGAAGTTGCCGCCCGCGCTGAACGCCCGGCCGCGGCCCGTCAGCACGATGGCGCGCGCGTCGGCGTCGGCCGCGACGCGGTCCCAGACCTCGGCCAGGGCGGTGTGCAGGCCCTCGCTCATCGAGTTCAGCTTGCCGGGCCGGTTCAGCTCCACCAGCCGGATCGGCCCGTGCGCGGTCACCGCCAGATCGGGGGACAGGCCGTACATCGCACCTCCACGAGGGTTGCCCAGATAAAGGCATCATAGTTGAATGGTCTAACTTAATATACGGAAGCGCGGGACATGTTCGGCGCGTCGGAGGGTGGGTGTGAGCGGACGTCGCGAGTATGAGACATTGCGGGCGGACCTGGCCGAACACGTTCTCACGGTCACGCTCCACCGCCCCGACCGGCTGAACGCCTTCACCCCGCGGATGATGGACGACCTCCTCGCCGTGCTCGACGAGGCCGACCGCGAGGACGAGGTGCGCTCCGTCATCGTGACCGGCGCGGGGCGGGCCTTCTGCGCGGGCGCCGATGTGAGCGCCGGGGGCGGTTCCTTCGACCACCGGGAGGCCGGGGCCCGGCACCGGGACTCCGGCGGCCGCGTCGCGCTGCGCCTGTTCGAGTGCGCCAAGCCGGTGATCGCTGCCGTCAACGGGCCCGCGGTCGGCGTGGGGGCGAGCATGATCCTGCCGATGGACATCCGGCTCGCCTCGACCGCGGCGCGGTTCGGCTTCGTCTTCGCCCGCCGCGGCATCGTCCCGGAGTCGGCGTCCAGCTGGTTCCTGCCGAGGGCGGTGGGAATGCAGCGGGCGATGGAGTGGGTCGCGACCGGGCGGGTCTTCGGCGCCGAGGAGGCGTACGCGGCCGGGCTCGTGCTGTCCCTCCACGAACCGGACGGCCTCCTGCCCGCGGCGCGCGCGATCGCCCGTGAGATAGCCGGCCACACCGCCCCCGTTTCGGTCGCCCTCGCCCGCCAGATGATGTGGCGGATGCTCGGCGAGCCGCATCCCATGGCGGCGCACCGGCTCGACTCCCGGATCATGAGCCAGATCGGCGGCGGCCCGGATCCGGCGGAGGGCATCTCGTCGTTCCTGGGCAAACGTCCGCCGCGCTTCCCGGGAAGGGTGAGCTCCGACATGCCGCCGGTCTACCCGTGGTGGGAGGAGGCGGAGTTCCGCCCGCTGGCATAGTAGAGCTAAATAGTTATACTATTAAATCGATATGGCCCCATCTCGGAACCCGCCCACGCCGTAGGAGCGCCCGTGACCACGACCCGCCGCATGACCTTTGGTGATGTGATCCGCGAGCATCGCCGCTGTTTCGCCGACGCCGACGCGCTCGTCGACGGCGACCTGCGCCTCACCTGGGCGGAGGTCGACGCCAGGACCGACCGGCTGGCCAGCGCGCTCGCCGCCGCCGGCGTGGGGACGGGCGATCGCGTCCTGTGGCTCGGCCAGAACTCGTTCAGGGTCTACGAGCTGCTGGGCGCCGCGGCCAAGATCGGGGCCATGGTGTGCCCGGGGTACTGGCGCTGGGCGGCGCCGGAGATGGCCTTCGCGATCGAGGACTTCGACCCCAAGGTGATCGTCTGGCAGCAGGAGGAGATCGGCGAGACCGTCGCGAAAGCCCGCGCGGAGGTGTCGGGCACGGCGGCGCTCTGGCTGCGCCACGACGGCGCCGGCGAGGACGGGTACGAGGCGTTCCTCGCCTCGGGCTCCGCCGAGGACCCCGACCGGGAGGTCGATCCCGACACCGCGCTGTTGGTGATCTACACGGCGGCGATCAGCGGCCGGCAGTGCGGATCGATGCTGTCGCACCGCAACCTGCTGGCGATGGGCGCCAATGGCGGGTGGATGGGCGACATCGGGCAGGAGGCGGCCTTCCTCAACGCCGGGCCGATGTTCCACATCGGCAACTACCAGCTCTGGGGCATCCCGGCGTTCCTGCATGGCGGCAAGAACGTCGTGGTGCGCCGTGCCGAGCCCGAGCAGCTGCTCCCGCTGCTGGTCCGCGAGCGGTGCACGCACGCCTACCTCATGCCGCCGACCATCGCGCGCCTCGTGGAGCTCAACAAGGAGGCGGGGCACGACCTGTCGTTCCTCAAGGCGACCATCGCCCCGCAGCTGTGGCAGGGCATGGCGACCACCGACACCAGCCGCTTCACCCGCAACGGCGGCGGCGAAGGGCGCGTCTACGGGCAGACCGAGGTGACCGGGCTCGTGGTCACCGCGGCGTCCGGCGGGTCCGGAACCGGGAACGCGGGCAGGCCGGGCCTGTTCTCGATGGTCCGGATCCTGGACCGCGAGGGCCGGGAGTGCGCGGTCGGGGAGGCCGGGGAGATCTGCGTGCGCGGCGATCTGGTGCACCTGGGGTACTGGAACCGTCCCGAGATCAACGCCGAGCGGTTCCGGTCCGGATGGTGGCACACCACCGACCTCGGCCGCCGGGAGGCCGACGGCACGATCAGCTTCCTGGGCACCACGACCCGGATGCTCAAGTCCGCCGCCGAGAACATCTTCCCGGCCGAGGTGGAGAACTGCCTGGAGTCGCACCCGGCGGTGCGCGAGGCGGCGGTGATCGGTGTCCCGAACGAGCGCTGGGCACAGGACGTCAAGGCCGTCGTGGTCCTGCACGACGGTGCGGAGGCCGGTCCGGAGGAGCTGATCGGGCACTGCCGCGAGCGCATCGCCTCGTACAAGAAGCCCAAGACCGTCGAGTTCCTCGGCGCGCTTCCCCGCACCGCCGCCGGGACCAAGGACTACGAGGCGCTGGACGAGCGCTTCGGCGGCGGCGGGTACCCCGGCGCCGACACCCTCGGGGCGGGCCGCTGATGGCGGGCGCCATGGGTTCACGGCAGGCCGTGATCGCGGGGATCCACGCCACCGAGCAGGCGCTGTCGCTGCCCCACCGGACGGCGATGGACCTGGCCATGGAGGCGGTCCGCGGGGCGATCTCCGACGCCGGGCTGACCCCGTCCGACATCGACGGCGCGCAGCTCGACTGGCCCGGGCCCGGCGGCGTCGAGGGCGAGGGCAGCTCCTGGGCCCGCATGTTCGGCCGGAGCCTTCGCTGGACGAGCGACTCCATGCTGGACAACTCCGGGGCGCGCGGGCTGCTGAAGGCGGCCGCCGCGGTCACCGCGGGTTACGCCGACACGGTCGTGGTCGGGGGCTGCCGCCTGGTGTCCCGCGGGCCGGCCAACGCCCCCGTCGGAGCGGGCGCGCCCCTGGAGTTCACCGATGTCTGGGGCTCCTATGTGGTCGCGCAGTTCGCGCTGGTCGCCGCGCGTCACATGCACGAGTACGGCACCACCTCCCGCCAGCTCGCCGAGGTGGCGGCCACGATCCGCAACAACGGGTCGTCCAATCCCGAGGCGATGATGTACGGCAAGGGGCCCTACACCGCCGAGGACGTGCTCGCCTCCCGCATGGTCGCGACCCCGTTCCACCTCCTCGACTGCTGCATCGTGGGCGAGGGCGGCGCGGCGTTCGTGGTGACCACGGCCGACCGCGCCCGGGACCTGCCGCACCCGGCGATCGCGGTGCTGGGCGGGGGGATGGAGTACCACCAGGCCGCCTACGCCAACCCGGCCCTGTACCGCGAGGTCGGCCAGATCGGCCGGGACGCCTCCGCCCGCGCCTACGGGACGGCCGGCGTCGGCGCGCACGACATCGACGTCTTCTCCCTCTACGACCCCAACTCCTTCGAGATCATCCGCCAGCTGGAGGCGCTGGGGGTCTGCGCGGAGGGGGAGGGCGGACCGCTCGCCGAGAGCGGCGCCATCGCCCTGGACGGCAAGCACCCGGTGAACCCGGACGGCGGCTGCCTGTCCTACTCCTGGAACGGAACCCAGCAGATGACACTCAAGGTCGTGGAAGCCGTGCGGCAACTGCGCGGGACGGCGGTCCACCAGATCGGGAACGCGCGGCTCGCCGTCGTGGGCAACGCCGGCTCGGGCGCGCAGCACTACGAGATGGCCGTCCTGGGGGAGGACCGGTGAGCCGGCCGGTGCCCGTGCCGACGGAGCTGTCCCGCGCGTTCTGGGAGGGGACCCGCCGGGGCGAGCTGCTCATCCCGCGCTGCGCGGACTGCGGGGCGCGCTTCTTCGCCCCCGAACCGGCCTGCCCCCACTGCATGTCGGCGAGCTGGGACTACGAGCCGTCCATGGGGCGGGGCGTCGTCTACTCCGTGACCGTCGTGCACCGCACCCCCGGGCCGGGATTCGAGGTGCCGTTCGCCCTCGCGGTGATCGACCTCGATGACGGCGGGACGCTGCTCTCCCACGTCGTGGACGTGGAACCGCACTCGGTGGCGATCGGGACCCGGGTGCGGGTGTCCTTCCGCGGGCTCGACGACGACATCACGCTGCCGTGCTTCGTCCCGGCCGACCTTTGACCATTCAGGAGGGCACGTGGAACTGCAGGGCAGGGTCGCGATGGTGACCGGCGCCGGCCGCGGCATCGGCGCGGCGGTCGCCGACGCGCTCGCCGCGCGGGGCGCGGCCGTCGCGGTGTGCGACGTGAACTCCGAGGCCGCCGCCGAGAGCGCCGCGGCGGTGGCCGGGCGGCACGGCGTCCGCACCGTCGGCGTCACCGCCGACGTCTCCGAAGGCGCCGCGGTCCGCGCGGCGGTGGAGACCGCGGCCGCCGCGCTCGGACCGGTCGACGTCCTGGTCAACAACGCGGCCGTGGACGTGGTGAAGCGCTTCGTCGACAGCACCGAGGAGGAGTGGGACCGGATCATCTCCGTCAACCTCCGCGGCACCATCACGGTGACCCGCGCGGTGCTGGACGGCATGATCGCCCGCGGGACCGGCAGGATCGTCCACATCGCCTCCGACGCCGGGCGGGTCGGCTCGTCCGGCGAGGTGGTCTACTCCGCCACCAAGGGCGGCGTGATCGCGTTCGGGAAGGCGCTGGCCCGCGAGGTCGCCCGGCACGGCATCACCGTCAACACCGTGTGCCCCGGGCCCACCGACACCGCCCTGCTCGGCCAGGTGGCCGAGTACAGCCAGAAGATGTACGACGCGACGATCCGGGCGATCCCGCTCCGGCGCCCCGCCGAGCCCGCCGAGATCGCGGGGGTCGTGGCGTTCCTGGCGACCGACGCCGCCGCCTACATGACCGGCCAGACGCTGTCGGTAAGCGGCGGCCTGACGATGGTGTGAGGGACGTCCAGATGACCGAGGCACTGACCACCGAGGTACTGACCACCGAAATACGGGGCCGCGTCGCCGTCCTCACCCTGAAGCGTCCCGACAAGCTCAACGCCATCGGGACGCCCACGCTGGACCGGCTGGAGACGGAGCTGCACCGGCTGCGCGGGGAACCCGACGTCCGCGCGCTCGTCATCGCCGGAGCCGGGCGCGCCTTCTCGGCGGGCGCGGACCTGGACGAGATCGGGAACTGCGCCGGCCCCTACGACTTCCGGGCCTTCGTCCACCGGACCACCGACGTCCTGGACCTGCTGGAGGCGTACCCGAAGCCGTCGGTCGCCGCGATCCACGGGTTCGCCTTCGGCGGCGGCCTGGAACTGTGCCTGGCCTGCGATCTGCGGGTCGCGGAGGCCGGCGCCCGCCTGGGCGTCCCGGAGATGAGGCTGGGCGTGCTGCCGGGTGCGGCCGGCACCCAGCGCCTGCCCAGGCTCGCCCCGCCCGCCATCGCCAAGCAGATGATCCTCACGGGCGATCCGATCACGGCGGAGCGGGCGCACTCGGTCGGGCTGGTCAACGAGCTCGCCGAGCCCGGCGGCGCTCTGGAGGCCGCGCTGGAACTCGCCGACCGCCTCGCGGCCGGGGCGCCACGTGCTCTGGAGGCCGGCAAGCACCTCGTGGATCGCGGCCCGGGCATGGATCTGCGGACCGCGATCGCCTACGAGCGCGAGACCGTCACGGCGCTGTTCACGACGCTGGACCGCGAGGAAGGGCTGAGGGCCTTCCGCGAGCGGCGGGACCCGGAGTTCCAGGGCCGCTGAAGCACGGCGAGGGAAGAGGACGATGGACTTCAGCTTTAGCGAGGAGCAAGAGGAACTGCGCAAGATCGTGCGCTCGTTCCTCGCCCGGCATTCGACCGAGGCCGAGGTGCGCCGGATCTCCGGGGGCGGCGAGGGCTACGACCCCGCCGTGTGGCGGCGCATCGCCGGCGAACTCTCGCTCCAGGGACTCGCTGTGCCCGAGGAGTACGGCGGCTCGGGCTTCGGATACGCCGAGCTCGGGATCGCCTTCGAGGAGATGGGCAGGGCGCTGCTGTGCGCTCCGTACTTCGCCTCGGTGGCGCTCGCGGCGGAGGCCCTGCTGCGATCCGGCGACGACCGGGCCGCCAAGGACCTGCTGCCCGGGATCTGCGCCGGGGACACCGTGGCGACCTTGGCGTTGACCGAGGAGGGCGGGCACTGGACCGAGGCCGGCGTGCGCCTCGCCGCCTCCCACGTCGGCGGTGGCTGGGCGCTGTCGGGGATCAAGACGTTCGTGCCGGACGGGCATCTCGCCGATCTGCTGCTGGTCGTGGCGCGCGCCGCGGACGGGATCAGCCTGTTCGCCGTCGATGCGGCCGCCCCCGGCCTGACCAGGACCCGGCTGCCGACCTTGGACCAGACCCGCGAGCAGGCGCGGCTGGAGTTCGTCAACACGCCCGCGCGGCTGGTCGGGCGGGCCGGTGCCGCGTGGCCGGGCATCGAGCGCACCCTGGCCACGGCGGGCATCCTGCTGGCCGCCGAGCAGGTCGGCGGCGCGGCGGCGACGCTCGCGGCGGCGGTCGAGTACGCGAAGGTCCGGGCGCAGTACGGCCGTCCGATCGGATCGTTCCAGGGAGTCAAGCACCTGTGCGCCGACCTGCTCACCGAGCTGGAGTCGGCCCGTTCGGCGGCCTACGGCGGGCTGTGGGCCCTGGAATCGGGTGACGAGCGGGAGATCCGCATCGCCGCGGCGCTGGCCCAGGTCTACTGCTCGGAGGTCTGCACGCGGGTGGCGGGCGGCAGCATCCAGGTGCACGGCGCGATCGGCTTCACCTGGGAGCATCCCGCGCATCTGTACTTCAAACGGGCGAAGAGCTCTGAGGTGCTGCTGGGGTCGCCCGCCCATCACCGCGAACTCCTGGCCGCCGGGCTGGGCCTGTGACCGCGCGCCGCGCGAGGAGGGATCGATGATGGAGTTGCAGTTCGGCGCGGACGTGGCCGACTTCCGGGAGGAGGTGCGCACCTGGCTCGCCGAGCACCTGGTGGGCGAGTTCGCGGCGCACCGCGGCGTGGGAGGCCCCACCGACGGCGAGGCGTGGGAGGTCCGGCTCGCCTGGGATCGCGAGCTGTCGGCCGGGGGCTGGCTGGGCATCGGCTGGCCGGAGGAGTACGGCGGACGCGGCCTCGGCCTGCTCGAAGAGATCGTCTTCGAGTACGAGTACGCGCGGTCCGGGGCCCCCTTCCGGGCCACCGGCAACGGCGTCGACCTGCTCGGCCCCATGCTGATCGCGATGGGCAGTGAGGAGCAGAAGCGGCGGTTCCTCCCGCGCATCCTGGCCGTCGAGGAGCTGTGGGGGCAGGGCTTCAGCGAGCCCGGCGCGGGATCGGACCTGGCGGCCGTGCGCACCCGCGCAGTGCTCACCCCGTCCCGCCGCCCCTCAGGGCCCGACACCTCCCTGGACGGCGGCGAGTGGGTCGTCAACGGCCAGAAGGTGTGGACCACCTTCGGCATGCACGCCGACTGGCTGTACGTCCTGTGCCGGACCGACCCGGAATCCCGGCGGCACAAGGGCCTCAGCATGCTGCTGGTCCCGGCGGACCAGCCCGGCGTCGAGATCCGTCCCATCCGCTCCCTGGCCGCGCAGGACGAGTTCGCCGAGGTGTTCTTCACCGACGCGAGGACATCGGCGGACATGGTCGTCGGCGAGGTGGGCCAGGGCTGGCGCACGGCGCTGGGCACGCTCGGCATCGAACGTGGTGCCACGCTGCTGCCGTTGCAGCTCACCTTCGAACGGGAGATGGAGTCACTGCTGGAGCTGGCCCGCGAAAAGGGCGCCCTGGACGACCCGATGCGCCGCCGCTCGCTCCTGGACGCGTGGATCTCGGTGCGGATCATGCGCACCACCAACCTGCGCACGGTCGCCGAACTGCTCCAGGGCCGCGCCCCCGGCCCGCAGGCGACGACGGCCAAGCTCTACGCCTCGACCAACCACCAGCGGATGGGGCACCTGGCCATGGAGATCGCCGGCGCGGCCGGGCAGATCGTCGGGAACGGCTACGGCCTGGACACCCGGCAGCGCTCCTTCCTCCTCTCGCTCGCCGAGACGATCTACGGCGGGTCCAGCGAGATCCAGCGCAACATCATCGGCGAGCAGGTGCTCGGGCTGCCGCGGGATCCAAGGCCGGCGTGACCGACGTCGTGTGCGAAAGGCGAAACCGATGACCGCTGCCTCCGCCGGCCATGACAACGTCGCGGACCGGCTCGACCGGATCGAGTCCCACCTGGCCATCGGGCAACTCCCTATCCGCTATGCGATCGCGGTGGATTCCAGGGACCTGGACGCGTGGGTCGCCTGCTTCCGTCCCGACGTGGACATGGGACGCCACGGGCAGGGCAGCGAGGCCCTGCGCGCGTTCATCGAACCCCTCGTCCGCGGCTTCTACCGTTCGATCCATCAGATCTGCGGCCATCGCGTCGAGTTCATCGACCGCGACCACGCGAGCGGGGCCGTCTACTGCCGGGCCGAACACGAAGTAGGGGACCGCTGGATCGTGATGGCGATCTGCTACTACGACGAATACGTCCGGTTGGACGGGGAGTGGTACTTCTCCCGCCGCAAAGAGAAGCACTGGTACGCCGCCGACGCCACCGAACGTCCCCAGGCGGTGGCCTTCACCGGCTGGGAAGGGGCGGCCGAGCCGTCGCTGCCGGCGCAGTTCCCCTCGTGGGGGCCTTTCTGGGGAGACGACCCATCGATCGGAACGCTCACGGACCGGCCGTGAGCGCCGGACCCGTCAGCCGAGGAGGACTCATGAGCGAGAAGCTGTGCGAAGGGCGCGTCGCCGTCATCACGGGAGCGGGGAACGGGCTGGGCCGGGCGCACGCGCTGGCGTTCGCCGAGCAGGGCGCCAAGGTCGTGGTCAACGACCTCGGCGCGGGCCGTGACGGCGACGGGGCCTCCGGCGGCCCGGCGCAACGGGTGGTGGACGAGATCACGGCCGCCGGCGGCGAGGCCGTCGCGAACACCGGCGACATCTCGTCCTGGGACGGGGCGCGGCAGCTGGTCGAGCAGGCCGTGGACGCCTTCGGCGGGCTCGACGTGCTCGTCAACAACGCGGGCATCCTCCGGGACCGGATGGTCGTGTCGATGACCGAGCGGGACTGGGACGGTGTGCTCGCGGTCCATCTCAAGGGCACCATCGCGCCGTTGCACCACGCGGCCGCGTACTGGCGCGAGCAGAGCAAGCTCGGCCGGACGGTGGACGCCCGGGTCATCAACACCTCATCGCCGTCGGGGCTGTTCGGCAGCGTCGGCCAGGGGAACTACGGCGCCGCCAAGGCGGGGATCGCGAGTCTGACGATCATCGCGGCCGCGGAGCTGGTCCGGTACGGCGTCACCGTCAACGCCGTGGCGCCCACGGCGCTGACCAGGCTGACCGAGGACGTGGAGTTCATGCGGGACGCGGCGGCGAAGGCCGACTTGAGCCCGGAGGCGATCTCGCCGCTGGTCGTGTGGCTGGGCTCGGCCGCGTCCAAGGACGTGACGGGCCGGGTCTTCGGCGCGATGGGCAACCGGATCACGGTGCTGGAGGGCTGGGTCAACGGCCCGTCGGCCGACGCCGCGGACCGGTGGGATCCCGCGGCCCTCACCGAGGTCGTCCCGGGGCTGGTGGCCAGGGCCGCGCCCAACGCCGACGGGCTGGGCGAGCGCGGCAATAGTATAATGATTTAACTAAATACTCTCTTTGTGGAAAGTGGGAGTGCATCGTGGACTTCGCTCTGACCGACGAGCAGGAGCTGTTGCGCGCGACCGCGCGCCGGTTCGTCGCCGATGTCTGCCCGGCCGAGCGGGCCAAGGAGTGGGACGAGCGGTCGACCGCCCCGCCCGAGCTCTTCCAGGGCATGGCCGACCTCGGCTGGTTCGCGCTCCCCTTCGCCGAGGAGGAGGGCGGCGACGGCGGCGGCCCGCTGGAGCTGATCCTCATCGCGGAGGAGCTGGGCCGGGCGAGCTTCGACGTCGCGATGTGCTACATCGGCGTGCTGATCCCCGGGCTGACCGTGTTCCGCTGGGGCACCGAGGCGCAGCGCGCCTTCATCCGCGACCGGGTGATGACCGGGCGGCACCGCCTCGCCGTCGGCCTCAGCGAGCCCGACACCGGCTCGGACGCCGCCGCGCTCCGCACCCAGGCCGACGACCAGGGCGACCACTTCCTGGTCAACGGGCAGAAGGCGTGGTGCACCGGCGGCGGGCTGCCGGACACCACGATCGCGACGTACGTGCGCACCGGCGCCCGCGAGCCCAAGCACGGCGGGATCAGCCTGCTCCTGGTCGACCCCGCTGCGGCGGGCGTCGAGATCAGGCGCACGCCCACGCTGGCGCGGCACATCCTGGGCACCAACGAGATCTTCTTCAACGACGTGGTCGTCCCGAAGGAGAACCTGGTCGGGCCGCAGGACGAGGGCTGGAAGGTGATGCTGTCCAACATCGAACTGGAGAAGGTCATCATCTCCGGCGGCTACCTGGGCGCGGCGCAGGCCACGCTGGACGAGATGCTGGCCTACTCCCGCGACCGGCACGCCTTCGGCCGGCCCATCGGCAACTTCCAGTCCCTGGCGCACGCCATGGCCGACCTGCAGACCGAGATCGACTCCGCGCGCCTGCTCGCCTACCGGGCCGCCTGGCTGCTGGGCCAGGGCGAGCCGTGCACCCGTGAGGGCTCGATGGCCAAGCTGAAGGGGTCGGAGACCTACGTCAACGCGGCGCGGCTGGGCATGCAGGTGTGCGCCGGCCACGGCTTCTCCACCGAGAGCGTCATGAGTTTCCGCTACCGCGAGTCGATCGTCGCGACGATCTCGGGGGGCACCAGCCAGATCCAGCGCAACGGGATCGCCCGCAGCATGGGCCTGCGCACGTACTGACACCACGGGCTGACACCACAGGCTGACACCACGGGCTGACACCACGGGCTGCCCCAGGAAGGTGGACCACGATGGACCCGATCGACCGTTCGATCGCCGATCCGGCGGCCGCGGGCGTCGACCCCGGCAAGCTCGAGGTGCTGCTGAGCCGGGTCAGGTTGGAGGTCGAGCGAGGGCCGCTGCCGTCGGCCCAGCTGGCCGTCGCCCGCGAAGGGCGCCTGGTGGCCTTCGAGACGTGGGGCGACGCCGATCCCGGCACCCGGTACGTCCTGCAGTCGGTCGGCCGGTCCGTGGTGGCCGGCGTCGTGTGGAAGCTGCTGGGGGAGGGGGCGCTGCGGCTCGACGAGCGCATCGCCGAGATCATCCCCGAGTTCGCGCCGAACGGGAAGGAGGCGGTCACGGTCGAGCACGTCCTTACCCACACCGCCGGTTTCCCGTTCGCCCCGCTCGGCCACCCGAAGATGTGCGACCGCGGCCGCCGGCTCGCCGCCTTCGGCCGGTGGCGGCTGGACCACCCGCCCGGCACCCGGTTCCAGTTCCACCTGACCTCGGCCGCATGGCTGATCGCCGAGATCGTCGAACGGCGCACCGGCCAGGCGTTCCGGGACTACCTGCACGAGCACGTCGCCGGGCCGCTCGGGCTTGGCGGCCTCGAACTCGGGGTGCCGGTGGAGCGCCAGGCGGCCACCGTCGCCCCGATGATCGCCACCGACCGCACCAGCGAGGATCAGGAGGCCGACCCGTGGGGCCCCTGGTACCTGTCCGACCCCGAGGTGCTGGCCGCGGGCGAACCCAGCCACTCGCTCGTGGGCACGGCCGCGGACGTCGCGCTGTTCTACCAGGCCATGGAGCACTCCGGGCTGTGGCGGCGCGAAGCGGTGGCCGAAGGAAGGCGGATGCGCTTCGCCGAACGCCCGGCCGGCGACGAACTCTACGGCGGCGGCAGCAAGCGGGTCGGGATGGGCCTGTTCGTGACGGTCGCCGGCCCGGACGCCGGCGGCAACCTTCCCTCGACCGGATCGGCCGCGCTCTACGGGAACAGCGGCGCCGCCTACCAACTGGCCTTCATGGACCCGGAGACGGGCCTGTCCTTCGCATGGCTGTGCAACGGCTATCCGCTGGCCGGCTACGACCTCTCGCGCCGCGGAACGGCCTTGCTCACCAACGTCGCCAACCTGGCGGCCGACCTCCTCTGAGCGGTCAGGGGAGGCTGGGGCCGGTCACAGGCCCAGCGAGCGGCCGATGATCTCTTGCATGATCTCGGAGGTTCCGCCGAAGACGCGCTGGACGCGGTTGTCGCGCCAGATGCGGGCGATCTCGTAGTCGTTGATGTAGCCGTAGCCGCCGAACAGCTGCATGCAGCGGTCGATGACCTCCCACGCGGTCTCCGAGGTCCAGTACTTGGCCGCCGCCGCGTCCTCGGCGGTGAGGTGCCCCTCCACCAGGGCCATGGTGCAGCCGTCGACGTAGACCCGGGCCGCGTCGAGTTTGGCGCGCGCGTCGGCGAGCGCGAACCGGTTGGCCTGGAAGGTGCCGATCGGCTGCCCGAAGGCGGTGCGCTCGCCCGCGTATCGCAGGGTGACGGCGAGGGCGCGTTCGGCGGCGGCGAGCGAGGCCACCGCGATGGCCAGGCGCTCGGTCGGCAGGTTCCCCATCATGTGGTAGAAACCGCGGTTCTCCTGCCCGATCAGGTTCTGGGCGGGGACCCGGACGCCCCGGAAGAACAGCTCGGCGGTGTCCTGGGCCTTCATGCCGATCTTGTCGAGCGTGCGGCCGCGTTCGAAGCCTTCGGCGCCGCGCTCGACGACGATCAGGCTGATGCCCTTGTGCCCCGCGCCGGGGTCGGTCTTGCAGGCGACCACGGCCAGGTCGGCCAGGATCCCGTTGGTGATGAAGGTCTTGGAGCCGTCGACGACCCAGTGGTCGCCGTCGCGGCGGGCGGTGGTGCGGATGCCCTTCAGGTCCGACCCCGCGCCGGGTTCGGAGAGCGCGAGGGCGCAGATGGTCTCGCCGCTGACGACGCCGGGCAGCCAGCGGGCCTTCTGCTCGTCGGTGGTGAGGTTCATCAGGTACGGGGGGATGACGTCGTTCTGCAGGCCCAGTCCGATGCCGACCGATCCGGTGGCGGCCATCTCCTCGGCCATGATCGCGTTGTAGCGGAAGTCCCGCAGGCCCTGGCCGCCGTACTGCTCGGGGAACTCCCAGCCGATCAGGCCGGCCTTGCCCGCCGCGGTCCAGGCCTCCCGGTCGACCCGGCCCTGGCGCTCCCATTCCTCGGTGTTGGGGGCGCATTCGCGTTCGAAGTAGGCGCGGGCGGTCTGGCGGAACAGGTCGTGTTGCTCGGTGAAGATCGTTCGGCGCATGTGCCTGCCTCCGGGCCGGTCGGGGATCGGCCTCCACGGCGTCCGGCCCGTGGAGGTTGACGATAGATTAGTGTATATAGCTAAATAATTAGAAGATCCCCCGCTGGAAAGGACCCGGGACCATGCCGGTGATCAGGCTCCCGATCGAGCCGGGCCACATGCTCGCGTTCGCCCGCTCCATCGGCGACGACGATCCGGCCTACCAGGCCGTGCTGACCGATCCGGACGGGCGGGCGGTCGCGCCGCCGACCTTCGTCATGGCCTCGGCGCACTTCGACGACGACTATCCGCTGCGGCCCAGACCCGGCGAGGAGTGGTTCGGCTCCGGCGCGGGTCCGGGGACGGCCAGGGAAGGCGGCGGCGGGCTGCACGCGGAGCAGCACTTCGAGTACCACCGGCCGGTGCGGGCGGGTGATGTGCTGACGGCCGAGACCCGGCCGGGACGCACCTGGGAGAAGAACGGCCGGGCCGGGCGGTTGCGTTTCACCGAGACCGTCACCGAGTACAGGGGCGCCGGCGGCGCGCTCGTGGTCACCGCCCGGTCGGTGGGCGTGGTGCCGGAGGGCCCCGTGACCGGTCCGTCCGCCGGCGGCGGGCAGGAGAGCAACCGATGACCCTTCGGATGGACGAGATCAAGGCGGGGGAGACCCGCGAGCGCGTCGTCGTGGCCGACCTCAAGCGCACGCAGATCGTGCAGTACGCCGGGGCGTCCGGCGACTTCAACCCGCTGCACACCGACCGGGAGTTCGCGGTGGAGAGCGCCGGATACCCGGGGGTGTTCGCGCACGGGATGCTGACGATGGGCATGACGGGCCGCGTGCTCACCGAGTGGTTCGGCAGGGAGAACCTGGTGCGGTTCGGTGTCCGCTTCAAGGCCCAGGTATGGCCCGGCGACACGCTCACCGTCACCGCGACCGTGGCGGAGGTCGTGGCCGGCGAACACGGCGCCGTGGCCGCGATATCACTCCGGACCGTCAACCAGGACGGGGTCGTGGTGGTCTCGGGGACGGCGGCGGCCAAGCTCGACGGGCCGGCCTGAGCCGGCGCAGGGACGACGAAGTGCGGGGACGACGATGACGAAGACCCGATCCGAGACGGAACCCCAGGGCACCGGTGAGGCCCCGGTCATCCTCAGCGAGCAGACCGATGACGGCGTGCTCGTGCTGACCCTCAACCGGCCGGAGCGTCACAATGCGTGGACGCTGGACATGGAACTGCTCTACAACGAGCTGTTCGACCGCGCCGAGACCGACCCGGATGTACGGGCCGTGGTGCTCACCGGCGCCGGTCGCAGCTTCTGCCCGGGCTTGGACATGAAGGTGCTGGACGCGACCTCTTCAGGGGCAGGGTCCTACCCGACCGACCGGCTTCCGCCGCGAACACGGCCGATCGGCTGCCCCAAGCCCGTGATCGCGGCGGTGAACGGCGCCTGCGCCGGCATCGGGTTCAACCAGGCGCTGATGTGCGACGTTCGCTTCGCCGTGCCGGGGGCGAAGTTCGCCGCCGCGTTCAGCCGCCGCGGGCTGGTCGCCGAGGACGGCGTCGCGTGGATCCTGCCGCGCGTCGTGGGGTACGGGCACGCGAGCGACCTGCTGCTGTCCTCCCGGCCGGTGGCCGGCACCGAGGCTCTGGAGATGGGACTGGTCAACCGCCTGGTGGAGCCGGAGGACCTGCTGGCGACGGCACTGGAGTACGCGAGCGAGCTGGCCCGCCAGTGCAGCCCGTACGCCATGTCCCTGATCAAACGCCAGCTGCGGGACGACCAGGCCCGAGGCTTCGCCGAGGGCAACCAGGAGGCCAGGTCGCTGCTGCTGGAGGCCAGAAAGGCCCCCGACTACCGCGAGGGCGTGCGCAGCTTCATCGAACGAAGGCCCCCCCGGTTCTCCGGCTTGGGAGAGGCGGACGACCCGACATGATGAGCGAAACATCGCGATTGGAGGGAAAGGTCGCTCTCGTCACCGGGGCGGGACAGGGCGTGGGGCGTGGCGTGGCGCTCGCGCTGGCACGAGAGGGCGCGGCGGTCGTCCTCACCGGGCGTACGGAGAGCAAGCTCCGCTCGGTCGCGGTGGAGATCGCCGACCGCGGGGCCAAGGCGCATCCCGTCGTCGGCGACGTGGGGCGGCGCGAGGACGTCGAACTGATGGTGGCCGAGTGCGTGGCGGTCTTCGGCAGGCTCGACGTCCTGGTCAACAACGCGCAGTCCTCGGTCCAGCGACTGCTGAAGGACACCGGCGAAGACGATATCGACCTCGCCTACCGGACCGGCCCGCTGGCGACCTTCCGCGCCATGCGCGCGGCGCTGCCCCACCTGCGCGCGGAAGGCGGGAGCATCGTCAACTTCGGGTCCTCCACAGCGGTGCAGGGCGACCCCGCGTTCGGCTCGTACGCGATGGCCAAGGAGGCGATCCGAGGGCTGACGCGGACGGCGGCACGCGAGTGGGGACGGTACGGAATCCGGGTCAACACGGTCTGTCCCGCGGCTTTCTCCCCGGCCGCGGACACGTTCCGCGACGCCGACCCGGAGCGTTTCGAGCGCTTCGTCGCGGGGATTCCGCTGGGCCGGATGGGCGATCCCGAGCAGGACATCGGACGCGCCGTCGCGGCCCTGGTCAGCGACGACATGGCCTACCTCACGGGCGCGACCCTGATGCTCTGCGGCGGCAGGACACTCCTGGCCTGAGACCACGCGGGCGCCTTCATCGTCTCCCTTCAGGTGTTGCGGCCGCCGTTGACGCCGAAGACCTGGCCCGTGACGTAGCCCGCCTCGTCCGAGACGAGGAAGGCGCAGGCCGCCGCGATGTCCTCCGGCCTGCCGGCGCGGCGCACCGGGGTCCGCGCGATCGCCTCTTCGATGCCGCCCGGTCCGAGCCGTCCCCGCGCGTCGTTGCGCCGCGTCATCGGGGTGTCGATGAATCCGGGCGGGATCGTGTTCACGGTGACGCCCGAGGGGCCGAACTCGAGCGCGAGCGACTTGGTCAGGCCGACCATTCCGGTCTTCGAGGCGACGTAGTGCGCCATGTACTGCTGGCCGCCGTGGGTGCTGGAGGAGGAGATGTTGACGATGCGCCCCCACCCGGCCGCGATCATGTCGGGCAGGACGAGCCGGCAGCAGTGGAACGTCCCGGTCAGGTTGACGGCGAGCATCTCGTCCCACTGCTCCGGGGTGATGTCCAGGAAGCGGCGGAACCCCTCCTTGCCGGCGTTGTTCACCAGGATCGTGACGGGCCCGAAGTGCTCGCGGACGCGATCGACACCGCGGGCGACGCCGTCGGGGTCCGCGACGTCGACGCGGACCGCCAGCGCCCGGCCGCCGGCGCCGCGGATCTTCGCCGCGGCCGACTCGGCCTCGTCGCCGTCGAGGTCGAACAGCGCGGTCCGCACGCCGTCGCGCGCCAGCCGTTCGGCGATCGCGAGCCCGATGCCCGACGCGGCGCCCGTGACGATACCGGCCTTCTCCTCGGGGGGCTGTGCCATAGCGGTTCCTCTCGTGCGGCGGGATCAGGTCGGCCGTGATCAGGTCAGCAAGGTGCGGGTGCCGCCGCGCAGCCAGCCTTGGAAGATGTCGATGAAGGCGCCGGGGTATTCGGGTGGCGGAGCGGTGACCCTGTCGAGCTCCTCCTGAACCTCGGGTGGAATCTCCACGTTGAGCGAACCGAGGTTGTCCTCCAGTTGCGGCATCGTCCGGGCGCCGATGATGGCCGCGGTCACCGGCCTCGTGCGCTGCCACGCCAGCGCGAGCTGCGCCGGCGTGCATCCGGCTCGGCGGGCGGCGTCCCGGACGATGTCGACGATGCCGAAGCCCCGGTCGTTCTTGACCAGCGAGTCGAACACGACCTCTCGCTGCGACAGGCGTGTCGCGGCCGTCCCGGTGCCCGGCCGCAGCTTTCCGGTCAGCATCCCCGCCGCCAGCGGGCTCCAGCTGATGAACCCGAGGCCCTCCTCGGCGAAGAGGTCGAAGTGCTCGCGCTCCAGGGTGCGGACGATCAGGTTGTACTGGCCCTGGAAGGACACGAACCGCGCCGCGCCGGCCCGGTCGCTGATCGCGAGCGCCTTCATCAGACGGTAGGCGCGCAGGTTGGACGCGCCCGCGTAGAGGACCTTCCCGGCACGGACGAGATCGTCGATCGCGCTGACGGTCTCCTCCAGGGGGGTCGCCTCGTCATCGACGTGCACCTGGTAAAGGTCGATGTGGTCGGTGTCCAGCCGGCGCAGGCTCTCCTCGCAGGCCCGGCGGATGTGGATGCGGCTCGCGCCGCGGTCGTGCGGGCCGCGGCCCACCGGCATCCCGAACTTGGTGGCGAGGACGACCTGCGCGCGCTTCCCCTTGAGCGCGCGCCCGCAGATCTCCTCGGACCCGGGGTAGCCGTCGGCGGTGTCGAGGAAGTTGCCACCGGCGTCCAGGTAGCGGTCGACGAGGCGGACCGCCGTATCCTCGTCGCACCCCCAGTCCTTCATGCCGAAGGTCATCGCGCCGAGCGCGAGCTCGGAGACGTACAGGCCGCTGCGGCCGAGTCGGCGTACCTCCATCGCGCTAGACCGGCCCGGCCGACGTGTCGGCGACCCAGCGGACCGAACGCCGGAACGGCTCGGTGCCGTCGTGCGGCATCCGGACGGTCTGGGCGGGGTCGAGGTCGTCCATCTGCACGGACCGGTCGATCGGCTGCGTGCGCTGGACGCCGTGGAGGGCGAGTTCGTCCCGCAACCGCTCCCGGAGCGCTTCGGGGAAGATCCCGACCGTCTGCGTCTCCTCGCTCACCCAGCGCGGAACCTTCGTGATGTCCGGGACCGGGACGAGGTTGACGATGCGGTTGTTCAGCCGCCGGGCGAACTCGACCGGCTCGTCCACCGTGCGGGAGACGACGACACCGGCGCTGGAGGTGTCCCCGATGACCCGGTAGAACTCGTCGTCGAGGGCGATCGCGCGCAGCTCGTCCGCCAGCTCGGGATCCGGCCGCTTCGGCGCCGTCGACTCGTGCGGCGGCAGGTCGAGGAACGCCCGGTGGACCGCGTGGCCGAACTCTTCGAGGCGGGCCAGGTCGGCCTCGTCGTCGTCGCACTCGACGTAGACGACCCGGGTGCTGGCGCAGGCGGTCTGGTTCATGTGCCCGGCCATCCGGGCGACGCCGGCCGCGGCGCGTCTCATCGGCTCCCCGCCCTCGAGCGCCTCGTGCCCGACGATGGAGATCGACAGCTTCGGGTTCATGGCGATGAGCTCGATGCCGGGGACGAGGTACTTCTGGACGTGGGTCATCGACGCCGTCCCGCCCCAGGCGGTGAGCTTCTCGATCCGGTTCGGCGTGATCACCTGCCGCTCGACCTCCTCGTCGCCGCCCTTCCAGTAGGCGACGGCGAAGTGCCTGGTGACCGGGTGGTCCGGGGCCATGTCCACCATGGTGCGGATGATCGCCGCGGCGGTGAACGGGTCGTTCGACGGCGTCTTGATCAGCGTGTCGCCCTTGGTCAGCGCGCCGCGGATGATCGTGATGCCGGCCGTGACCGGGACGTTGCCGGCGATGATGTGCAGCTGCCGGGTCCCGACGGCGCGGATGCGGACCAGGGAGCGGCCGGGCCCGCCCTGCTCGACCCATCCGTCCAGGTAGTCCTTGCCGACCTTGGCGTCGATCTGCGCGCTCAGCCGGTCCGGGGCGAACATGGCCGGGAAGCGCTCGTAGATCGGGCGGAGCACCGGCGCGGTCATGTCCCCGGCCTCGAGCGCGAGCTCGAAGGCCTTCCGCATCAGCGGGTTGTCGAGCGTGAGGCGCTTCCCGAGCTCGCCGAGGAAGTCGATGATCTCGTCGATCGGCGTGCGGTGCAGGTCGCGCAGGCCGCCGGGGTCGGCGAGCACCAGCTCGCGGGCGTACCCGCGCGGATCGGCCTGCCGGAAGGAGGCGCCGGCGCGGCCCCCGAACAGGATCGCGTCGTCACCCGGTTCGATGACGCGCCCGCGGATCACGATCGGGATGTCGAGCGCGGTCGCCGTCTCCGGGGCGATGGTCGGGGACATCGGCGTCACGCTCCGCCCACGTAGTCCATGAAGTCGGTGTACGCCTTCGCCGTGCCGGCGCAGGTGATCTTGTCGTCGCCGCCCTCCAGCTCGGAGAACCGCGCGATGTCGTCGGCCACCCGGGGGCCTCCCCAGCCGCACTCGCACGCCTCGTCCCAGTGGACCGTGACCCGGTCGCCGGAGATGAAGCCGCCCCAGTACGTCTCGGCCAGCAGGTCGAACAGCGCGAGCCGGCCGGTCTGCACCCCCTCGCGCGGTAGCGGCCGGGCGTCCTCGTCCAGCACGATCGGGACGGTGTAGGGCAGGAAGTGGTAGTACTCCGCCGTGCACTTCGGCGCGGTGCCCATGCATTCGGACATCCCGTACATGCTGGTCACGCGGTCGATGCCGAAGAAGTCCTTGAGCAGATCCTGCCAGTCCGCCGGGGCGTCCTTGAAGCCCTTGAAACCGCCGCCCGCCGTCAGCACCGAGCCGGCGGCGAACTCGCACATGACGCCCTGCTCGCGGCCCTTGAGCGCGAGGCGGACGAGGTCGGCCGACGTGCCGCCGATGCGCACCCGCTTCCCGCGGAACTCCTCGGCGAGCCTGGCGAACCACTTCTGCAGATCCTCGTCGCGGTGCCGGGCGGCCTCGATGAGCCGCCGGTGCCGCTCCAGGATCTCCGGGTCGAGCTCCAGTTCGTCCAGCTCGCCGCGCTCCTCGGCGGCCTGCAGGCGGCCGGCGAGCGACAGCAGGTCCGACGACAGCGGATAGTCGTGGAGGGTATGGCGCGCCGCGTCACCGCCGGCCTGCGCCTCCGCCATCAGCCGGCTCATCTTCGCCATCATCTGGTGGCCGGTGCGGTGGCCGGCGGAGAACGACGGGATCCGCACCTGGCGGACGTCGACGCCGAGCGCGGCCCGCATCGCGAGGAAGTGCGCGTTGCGCCACGCCGGCCATTCGACCCGGGACCGGGGGATGAAGCTCAGCTTGCCGGTCGTGCCGGTGGAGTGACCGATGATCATGCCGTGCTCGTCGAGGCGGGCGAGCCAGTCGTCGACGGAGGGCAGGCCGTCCAGCGGCACCCGCAGCAGGTCGTGGGTGGTCAGCCGGTTCAGCCACGCGGTCAGGCGGTCGAACCGCCGCTTCTCGATCAGGCTGAGCGGATAGCTCTTGTAGACCCTGTGGTCGAACATGACCGGGATGACGTCGTCCAGCGTGTCGATCCCGTCCACGCCCTGGCGTTCGGCGAGCTTTCCCAGCGCCTCGACGTTCGGGCGCAATGTCGCGAACCGCTTTCGCAGCACCTCTTGCTGGAGCGGCTCCACGACGTCGCGGGACAGCCCGAACAGCTCCTCGTGTGAGCGTTCCGTCCACGCGGCGACGTCATCCGCGTCGAGTGCGACCGGCTGTGCGGTGGTGCCCATGGGTCCCTCCCGGGGTTTCGAGGGAAGTGTACGATCGCGTTTACTTTTGGTCAACGGGCCGAGCCCCGGCACGCCGGCCTCCGAGCGGAAGCGATAATTCATGCCATGGGACAGCACCTCCGGACCGGCCGCCCCACGCGCGCCGAGGCCATCGAACTGGAACAGCGCCTGCGCGAGGCGGCGCTGGAGGTGTTCTCCGAGCGCGGCTTCGACGGCGCCACGATGGAGCAGATCGCCCGCGCCGCGGGCATCAGCAAGCGCACGCTCTACGCGAAGTATCCGGACAAGCGAGAGCTGTTCGCCAAGGTGCTGCCGTGGGCGATGTCGACCCTGAACTGGGACGAGCCCCGGCTCGACGACGCGGGTGCGGACCTGCCCGCCGCGCTGCTCGCGATCGCCCGGACCGCCGTCGCGCGGGCCGTCGATCCGCAGGTGGCGAGGTTGACCCGCATCGCGATGGGCGAGGCGCACCACTTTCCCGAGTTCGCCGAGGCCGCGCATTCGATGACGTGGTCGCCGCGGCTGCGATCGGTCGTCGAGGTGCTCGAACGGCACGCGCTCGCCGGCACCGTCGTCGTCGACGACCCCGAGCTCGCCGCCGAGCAGTTCCTGGCGATGGTGTCCGGATTCCCGGCCATGCTGGCCGCGTTCGGGCTGCGCCGGGATCCGGACGACGAGGAGCGCCACCTCGAACACGCCGTCGCGCTGTTCCTGGACGGTGTCCGGACGCGCTGAGCGGTGGTGGCGCACCCCCCTAGACGGCAGGCTCGAGCACCGCGTCGATCGCGGACGGACCCGAGTCGGGCACCCGCGGCTGCCGCCATACCTCGACCGGGAACGACACGGTGCACAGGGCACAGAACAGCCAGGTGAGGCGCTTGTCCTCCTCGCTGATGCCGTCGAGGGACACCTTTTCGAGGTGGGCCTTGGCGTCGTCCAGGCGCGGGAACGCGGCGTCATAGAACGCCTGCATTTCCACCATCGTGCTGTTGAAGCGCTTTTCGTAACGCGCCTTCTCGCCCTGAACCGCCCAGTCGGCGAACGGCTCCAGGTCGGCGAACTGCTTCGGGAACACGGCCATCGTCGTTCTCCTACTGCTTCTCGGGGTGCTTCTCGCGGTAGTCGGCCACGTACTGCTCGGTCGTCTGGTGCAGATGCCGTAGCAGGACCTCCTGGTCGTTCAGCGGAAACTCCGTCACGGCGCGGGATTCGAGCATCGTCTGGGTCGCCTCAAGGGTGTTGGCGTCCTGCAGCCCGTACTCCTTGAACGAGACCACGGCCAGTTCCTGCTGGACGCGTTCCCAGGCGTTCTTCGGCGGCACGAAATAGCAGGTGCCTTCAAAAATGTGGGTGTTGTAGGACGTCGGCCAGTAGTGATAGGTCAGCACCCAGCCCGGCTTCCAGATCAGCAGCATCCAGTTGGGGTAGAACAGGAACGAGTCCATTCCCCACGCCTTGTGCCGTGCCGGGTTGGCGGCCGGTGGCAGGTCGATGTCGATCGGCGGGTCCCACGGGCCGAACAGTCCGCTGCGCAGCTTGCGCTCGATCGGCTTGACCATCTTCTCGTCCTTTGGCGGCGCCATGCCGCCCCACGAGGAGACGACGCCGTGCGGGCCGTCGATCCCATAGTGCAGGGCCTCGTAGCCGACCTGCTGGAGCTTCATCGACTCGTCTGGGACCGCCTGCTTCTGGTGCAGGACGGGTGCGTGGTAGAACTCGGTGAACGCGTCGATGTAGAGCTTCCAGTTGGCCCCGATCTCGGCGCGGTACTCGTGCACCTGCGTCATCTCGTGGAACGGGTAGCCCTCCATCCCGGCGCCGTACTCACCCAGGTACTCCCTGAGCGGCCGCGGCGTCGACTCGCGGTCGAAGTTGACGAAGATCCAGCCCTCCCAAACCTGGCAGTGCACCGGGGCCAGCCCGTAGTCCTTCTTGTCGAGGCCGAAGAACTCGCCCTCCTGCTGCACGAAGGTGCACGCGCCGTCCAGGCCGTAGCGCCAGCCGTGGTACTTGCAGGTGAACTGGCGCACCGTGCCGCGCACCTCCTCACCTGGGAAGTCCTGCCACACCAGCTTGTTCCCGCGGTGCCGGCAGACGTTGTGGAAGGCGCGCACCTCCCCGTCCGCCGACCGGACGATGATGATCGAGGTGTTGAGGACGTGGATCTCCCGGGTGAAGTAGGACCCGGTGCGGGGCAGCCGCTCGACGCGTCCCACGTTCAGCCAGGTCTTGGCGAACACCGCCTTGCGCTCGAGTTCGTAGTACTCGGGCGAGATCGAGTCCTCGTAGTCGGTCGGTGTCTTCCGCAGGTGCGGGTAGTGATCGGTCCAGCTGCCCTCGACGGGCTTGGTGAAGTGCGCCATGGGTCTGCCTCCGAGGTGATGCGCCCTGCCACAGACGAAAGTAGACGCATCCGTAAACATTCGCAAGCCTGAATCTCAAAAACGAGAATGCCGTTACCGTCGTGCGGCGACCCAGGAGCCCCAGGGCTCGATGTGCCTCTAGAACGGCTCGCGCGTGGTGGTGGCGGCCCTGCTGGACGACGGGAAGCGGGCGACCGGCCGTGGCGGCTCCGCCGTCCACAAGTATCCGAAATCGTTTACTTACTGTCCAGGCACGAGATCGTCACCGTGAGATGAACCGGGGGACTCCCACATTTCATGGAACGTCTGCCCTGCGGGGTCATGACAACTGAGCGAAGTGTTGATCTTCCTAGCGTGCCGGAGACCGCATGAAACGCCGACAAATGCTTGCAGTCGCAGGTCTGGCCGGTCTGGCCGTCGGGTGCGGGCCGGGCTCTCCCGGGGTCTCCGCGCCGGAGAATCCGCTCAAGATCCCGCCGCTCCTGCGCCCGCGCCGCAGCTCGGACGGCGTGCGCCGGTTCCACCTGAACCTGCGGGCCGGACGGACCGAGTTCCTCCCCGGCAAGAAGGCGGCGACCTGGGGGGTCAACGGCTCCTACCTCGGCCCGACCCTGCGCGCCTCGCGCGGCGACCGGGTGGCGATCCGGGTCGCCAACCGAGTCGACGAGGCGACGTCGCTGCACTGGCACGGCATGCGGGTGCCCGCGCCGATGGACGGCGGCCCGCACCAGCTCATCGCCCCACGCGGGGTCTGGTCACCGGAATGGACCATCGACCAGCCCGCCGCCAGCACCTGGTACCACCCGCACCCTCATGGCCGCACCGCCCTGCACGTCTACCGCGGCATCGCCGGAATGTTCATCATCGACGACCGGGACGCGCCCGACCTCCCCCGCGCCTACGGTGTGGACGACATCCCGCTGATCATCCAGGACCCGACGTTCCGCCCCGACGGGTCACTGGACGAGAGCGCCGTGACCCGCGGCAGGTTCGGATTCACCGGCGACTCGATCCTGGTCAACGGCACGTACGAACCCGTCCTGCGGGTCAGGGCCGCGCGGGTGCGGTTCCGGCTGCTGAACGCCTCCGGCTCCCGCGTGTACCAGGTCGGATTCGGCGACGGGCGCCGGTTCCACCTGATCGCCACCGACGTCGGCCTGCTCCGCGCGCCGCTGGAGGTCGGCCGGGTGAAGCTCAGCCCGGGCGAGCGGGCGGAGGTGCTGGTCGACTTCGCCCCGGGCGACCGGGTGACGCTCAACAGCGTCGGCGAACGCCACAAGGGTGCCGCCCCCATCGAGAAGGGCGACTTCGACCTGCTGGCGATCGCGGCGGCCGGACGGCTCGCTCCCGCGGCCCCGATGCCGTCACGGCTGTCCGACAGCGGGCCGATCGAGCCGCCGCCCGGCGCCCGCGTCCGCAGATTCGTCCTGGGCGGCCTCGAGATCAACGGCCGGACCATGGACATGGCCCGCATCGACGAGGTCGTGCCCGCCGGCGCCACCGAGATCTGGGAGGTCCACAACACCGCCTTCGCCCACACCTTCCACATCCACGGGGTCGGGTTCAGCGTTCTGGACGTCGACGGGGCGCCGCCCTTCCCGCAGCTCCGCGGCCTCAAGGACACCGTCTTCGTCCATGCGAACGGCAAGCTCAGGCTCGCGGTCACGTTCGGCGAGCACGCCGATCCGGCCAACCCGTACATGTACCACTGCCACATCCTCCGCCACGAGGACCAGGGCATGATGGGCCAGTTCCTCGTCGTCGAACCCGGCACCGAAAGCCAGGTCCCGACGCAGCTCTCCGGCATGACCCACCACCGGCACGGCTGATCTCGCCGAACCCACGAGGAATGACGGCGGGGGCCAATAGGATCCCATGCCCATGATCAATTGGCGTGCGGCGACAGAGGGCTTCGACCCGACCTTTCCCGACCCCCTCGGGGAGCTCGACCTCGGGTTCCTCGGGGGCGGCGGCCTGGCCCCCGAGGTCCGCGAGGACTTCGGGACGATGCTGAAGGGGCTCCTCCAGGACGTCGAGTCGAAGCTGGCGATGGGCCCCGACCAGCACATGAAGAACGCGACCGGGATGATGACGGACGCCTCGGGCACGCGGGAGCTGCTGGCCGACTACGAGGTCGACTACGCCTACGACGACGACGCCGTGACCACGGCGCTCCTGAACATGTCCAAGACGATCGCCGGGCGCGCGGCGGAACTGCGGAGCAGCGCCCTGGAGTACTACGTGCGGATGGGCGAGCCCGGCTCCGCGGTTTCCCGAGAGGTCACGATCCGCAGGTCGACCGACTGGCAGAACAAGGACGCCGAGGCTCCTCCGGGCACCCTGGAGGCCGTCGTCGTCGACATGGAGCACCGCTCGGGCGTCGCGATCGCCGTGTTCATGCCGTACCAGTACCACGTCGGCCGCCTCTTCCTCGGCGATCTGCTCGCAGGCCCGTCCCACCGTCGTTTCTGGAGCTGACATGTCGACCGATATCTTCGGAGCACGTGTCCTGGGCGTCGACCTCGACCGCCGCGAGGTGCGGTTCCGCGTCTTCGTGGTCTACTACGAGACCGCCGGCCGCGGTTACATGCCGCCGCCTGATCGTGACCGCGCCTTCTTCCTCGGCCTGCTGTGGGAGAGCGGCCGGTGGGATCACCCGATCGGCGAGGCGACGATCAGCGTGGACCAGATCCTCGACGCGGACTGGTGCGCCGTGAACGCCCGCTGGTTCGTTGAGGACGTCGAGTGCACGGCCAGGCGGAACGATCCTCCGAGCGCGGAGGGCTGGGAGGTCCTGCACGACTTCTACTACGAGCGTGCCGGCCGTTGGGAGCACGAGGATCACCTCGTCCAGGCCGACTACACCGTCAGGGTCACCAGCGAGCGCTGGATCGAGCATCTGGACGAAGGCGACGCCTGGGGCACGACGCATTACCCGCTGTGGGCGGACGACCCGCGTCCCGAAGACCTCCCGCACGTCCCCGACCTCCGCAACCCGGCCAAGGTCCTCGAACCGTTCCGCGGGGACCAAACGAAGGAGCTGGCCTTCTCGGACGACGGCCGCTATCTCGCGGTCTACAGCTACGAGGCCGAGTTGGTGGTCTACGAGACCGCCACCTGGTCGGAGCACGGCCGCGAGCGGATCGCGGCGGACTTCTTCTCCGCCCGTCTGATGTGGGTGCCGGGACGTCCCGTGGTCACGATCCTGGACAAGGAAGACGGAACACAGGCGGCCTACGACGCCGACGCCCGCGCCGTCACCTCGGTCCCCGAGGAGGCCGGGTTCGCACGATCGCGCACCGGCCGCCACCGGGTGGAGTTCGGCTACCAGTACGGGGTGCGGTTCATCGGCGGCCCCACCGTCCTCGGCTCCGACGAGGAGGGGCTCACCATCGAGTCCGTGTCGTTCACGGAGGACGAGTCCCGCCTGTTCGCGGCCGGCATGGACCCTGCCGTGCACGTGATCGACCCGGCGTGCGGCGCCGTCGTCGGCAAGCAGGACGAGCCGTGCGACCGGATCTGGGCGGTGGCGGTGAGCCCGGACGGCGCGTTCACGGCGACCTCGGTGTTCGCACACGAGCGCGACGCGAAGCAGGAAGTGCGCATCCGCCGGGTGGGCCGTCCGGAGATCATCACGCGCCACCGGCCGGGCGAGTTCGTCACGTGCCTGGAGTGGTCGCCCGACGGCCGCCTGCTGGCCGCCGTCGTCAATGACGACGGCGGGTCCCAGGTGCACATCCTGCCCGTGGGCCTTCCCGCGGAGCCGCCGGAGGCACTGCGCCCTCCACCCGGAAGCCCTCAGCCGAAGGAGGAGGCGCCTGAGCTGGACCCGGACCTGATGCACGACCTGGCGATGTCCGGCGATCCGGTCACCCAGGACGAACTGGACGCGGTCGCGCGGGAGCACGCGCGCTGGGTCGACTCCGGCGGCGGGTTCGGGGGCTTCGAGACCTTCGCGGTGGGCGGTGTGGTTCTGGCGGTCTACCAGGGGCCGTCCGGTAAGGAGGGCGCGCAGGCGGAACTTCGCAACCGCCTGCTGCCAAGCGACCTCGACCTGCGCGGGGTGGCGCTGCCGTGGGCCGTCCTCACCGGGATCGTGGGGGAGTCGCTCGACCTGTCGGGGGCCGACCTGCGGGGCGCCACCATCACCGATGCCCGGCTCTCCCAGGCCCGCCTGCGCGGGACGAACCTGAGGGACGCGGACCTGTCTCGCAGCGACCTGCGGAACGCGGACCTTTCCGGTGCCGACCTCACGGGAACCGACCTCGAGAACGCCGACCTGACCGGAGCCCGCTTGGACGGCGCCAAGGGCATTTAGCCAGGGACGTGGGTCGCGCGGCGGACGTGGCCCGACGAGTCCGCTCAGGTCGTGCCGGACGAGGTCCGGCGCGGAACTTGCTCGACGGTTCGGCGATGATGAGGGACCGAGGTTGATCGATGGAGTCTGAGGTGGATTCGGGATGAAGTTGCGATGCGCGGTGCTGGACGACCTCCAGGGGGTGGCGACGAGCGTCGCCGACTGGTCGCCCGTCCTGGACCGGGTGGAGGTCGTCGGCTTCGCCGAGCACCTCGCCGCCGAGGAGGAACTGGCCGGCGCCCTCGCCGAGTTCGACATCGTCGTCACGCTGCGCGAGCGCGTGCCCTTCCCGGCGTCGCTGCTCGCCCGGCTGCCCAGGCTGAAGCTGCTGGTCGCCTCGGGGATGCGGAACTCGGTGATCGACTACGCCGCGGCGGAGCGGCAGGGCGTGACGGTCTGCGGCACGGCCAGCTCGTCGACTCCGGCCGTGGAGATGACCTGGGCGCTGATCCTCGGCCTGGCCCGCGGCCTGGTCGCCGAGAACACCGCGCTGCGCACGGGTGGGCCCTGGCAGCACACCCTGGGCGCCGACCTGCACGGCCGCCGCCTGGGGCTGCTCGGGCTGGGCAAGATCGGCGGCCGGGTCGCCCAGGTGGGGCTCGCCTTCGGCATGGAGGTGCTGGCCTGGAGCCGGAACCTCACCCAGGAGCGGGCCGACGAGGTCGGCGTGACACGGGCGGCCTCCCTGGAGCAACTGCTGAGCACCAGCGACGTCGTCTCCGTCCACCTCGTGCTGAGCGACCGGACCCGCGGCCTGCTCGGAGATGCCGAGCTGGCCCTGCTGAAACCGACCGCCTACCTGGTGAACACCTCCCGCGCCGCCATCGTCGACGACGGCGCGCTCATCGACGTCCTGCGCCGCGGCACCATCGCCGGCGCCGGCCTCGACGTGTTCGAGACCGAACCCCTTCCGGCGGACCACCCGTTCCGCACCTTGCCCCGCCTGCTCGCCACCCCGCACCTCGGCTACGTCACCGAGAGCAACTACCGCCGGTACTACGGCGATGCGGTCGAGGACATCCAGGCGTTCCTCGCAGGCACACCGATACGGCGCCTCGGCTGACCGGCGCGGCGCGCTTGGCCTGTTTCGGCCGGTCATAGCCGGTTGTGGGGGCGTTTGTTCACGTTCGCGCCGCTCTGTGGTCATGGGCGGGTTCTAGGTTCCCGGTGACCGCCAAAGGATCTCCGCCGCGCCCCGAGCGCGACGCGGAAGGCCGGCGGCGCCGGTAGCCGAACAAGAAGCGAGGGTCGCCATGACCGTGGACGACGTGGCCCGCGGGGCCGATCCTGAGGACGTCAGCACCAACCCGTCGGGAAATCCGGCGTTCCGGGACGTCGTCGAGGCGCGCTGGTCGAGGAGGTCGGTGATCCGCGGCGGGACGGTGGCCGCGGCGGCCGGGTTCCTCGCCGCCACCGCCGGACCGGCCGCCGCCGCGGCCCCCGCCGTCTCCGGCGGGCGAGGTCGCCTGTTGGGCTTCAAACCGGTGCCCGCCGGGTCGGCCGACAAGGTGGTGGTGCCAGACGGGTACGTGGCCGAGGTCCTGATCCCGTGGGGTACACCGCTGAACTCACGCGGTCCCAAGTGGAAGAAGGACGCCTCCAACACCGCGGCTGAGCAGGCCCAGCAGATCGGCATGCACCACGACGGGATGCACTTCTTCCCCTCGGGCCGCAAGGAGGGGCTGCTCGTCCTCAACCACGAGTACGTCGACCGCACGATGCTCTACCCCGACGGCGACGCGGTCATGTCCAAGGAGAAGGTCGACAAGGCGCTGGCCGCGCACGGCGTCAGCGTCGTCAAGATCGAGCAGTCCGGCGGCCGGTGGCGGCAGGTCGACTCCAAGTACAATCGCCGCGTGACCGGCAGCACCCCGGTCGCCTTCTCCGGCCCTGTGTCCGCGCACCACCCTCTCCTGCGGTCCAACAACAAGCCGATGGGCACGCTCAACAACTGCTCCAACGGCTACACGCCCTGGGGCACCTACCTTGCGTGCGAGGAGAACTGGAACAGCTACTTTTCCACCGACGACTCCACCTGGAAGCCCACGGCCGAACAGGCCCGCTACGGCGTCGTCGCCGAAGGGTTCGGCTACCGGTGGCATGCCGCCGACCCCCGCTTCGACGTGGCTGCCAATCCGAACGAGCTCAACCGGTTCGGCTGGGTGGTGGAGATCGACCCGTTCGACCCGAAGGCGCCGCCCGTCAAGCGCACCGCGCTGGGCCGCGTCAAGCACGAGGGCGCGACGGTCACCGAATCGCGCGGCCGCGTCGTGGTCTACACCGGTGACGATCAGGACGGCGAGTACGTCTACAAGTTCGTGGGCAGCGCGCCGTGGCGGGCGCTGCGTGCGGTCCGCAAGAACCCGCTCGACCATGGAACGCTTTACGTCGCCCGGTTCAACGACGACGGCTCGGGCACGTGGCTGCCCCTGACGTTCGGGACCGGCCCCCTGACCGCCGCCAACGGCTGGAAGGACCAGGCCGACGTGCTGCTGCGGACCCGGACGGCGGCGGACGCGGTGGGCGCCACCAAGATGGACCGTCCTGAGTGGGTGGCGGTGCACCCCAAGAACAAGGACGTCTACCTCACCCTCACCAACGGGTCCGGCTGGGACAACAAGGCCAACCCGCGCAAGCCCAACCCGTACGGCCACATCATCCGGTGGCGGGAGAAGGGCGGCGACAACACCGCCACGTCCTTCGAGTGGGACATCTTCGTGCTCGCCGGGGACCCGGCCTACGACCCGCAGGTCAAGCTGGCCGCGGAGGACGTGTTCGGCTCGCCGGACGGGCTGTGGTTCGACGGCGACGGGCGGCTGTGGATCCAGACGGACGTGTCCAACTCCACGCAGAACCGTCCCGAGCGCGGGCACGACAACATCGGCAACAACCAGATGCTGGCGGCCGATCCGCGCACCGGGGAGATCCGCCGGTTCCTGGTCGGGCCGCGCGGTTGCGAGGTGACCGGGATCAGCACCGCTCCGGACGGGCGGACGATGTTCGTCAACATCCAGCACCCGGGCGAGTCGACCACGTTCTGGGGCACGCCCACGCCGCAGAACCCGCGCGCGGTCAGCAACTGGCCCGACTTCGACCCGGCCGGGCGCCCGCGTCCCGCCACGCTGGTGATCCGGAGGAAGGACGGCGGCGTCATCGGCACCTGAGCCGAGGACGGGCGGAACGGCTCATGCCGCCGGCCGCGGCGTGAGCCGAACGCCTGCCGAGGCCGTGTCGCACGCCACCCGGCGGATGCTCAGCGGGCGGCCGAGCCGACGAGGGCGGCGAGGTCCAGGTCGTCGCCGTGGACCTCGGTGAGCCACGGGTCGTGGACGTACTCGAAGGCGAAGGTCTCGGTGTCGAGCAGGCCGATGCTGCCGCGCATCACCTCCTGCCGCGGGTTGACCGGCGCGGCGTCCCTGTTGGTCTTGGACTTGACGAGCTGGTTCAGGGCGTAGGAGGTCGTCGGCCCGTAGTGCCGCGGGCCGTTCTCGTGGTGGTAGTGGCCGCTGACGTGCAGGCGCGGCTGCAGATGCTCGACGAGCGTGGTCAGCTTGGCGGAGCCCAGGACGCGGCCCCGGTATTCCCCCAGGCCGTACGGACCTTCATGGGTGACCAGGATGTCCACGCTGCCCGGCTCGGCCGCCATGAGCCGCTCGTAGGCCTCCGGATCGAAGTCCATCGAGCCGGGCGCCTCGATCAGCCCGAGGAAGGCCGTGCGCTGCCCGGCCACATCCAGGACGGTTCCGCACTCGACGTGCCGGTGGGAACCGAGCGGATCCACTGCCACAGGCTCGTGGGCTTGGCCGTCCTCCCGGTGGAGGCCGGCCAGCCAATCGTGGTCCTCGTGGTTGCCGCTGACGAACAGGAACGGGGGCACCTGCCCGAGGGCGAGCCGTACGCCCTCGATGAGCCGCGGCGTGGGTGCGAGCAGCCGGAAGAAATCGCCTTGTGCGGGGTTCTTCGCGCCGAACCTGCGGCTGGGCTCGTCCATCCGCTCCGGGGTGGGGAACGCGCCCAGATCCCCCACCTGGACCAGGGCGTCGAGCCGGATCCCGCGCCGGGTACTGAGCATGACGGCCGCGCCCAGAGCGTGCAGCACGCACCCGTGGACGTCGCCGAAGAACGCGATCTTCATCGCCTGTCCCTCCTCGGGACGTCGTGTGAGTGACCCTGGAACCGCAGCGCACAGGGTCGTGGTGTCCCACCGTAGCGCCCGGTTGATCGTCCATGCCCGGCTTCTGTCGGTTACACCGCGGGCACCTTCTCCTCGGCCTTCCGGCTGACGGCGGGACGGCGGGCGAGTCGCCGGGAGGTGAAGAGGGCGCCGGCGGCCAGGAGCAGGGCGGTGATGGCCGCCTCGGGCAGCGAGATGCCGCCGGCTCGGTCGCATAGGGAAACTATACCATCCAGAAGGTATAGTAACTCGGTGACGGTCCGCGCCGTACCACCAGCGGGCGCCCGTGGCCGCGGCCGGTTCAGGACACCACCTCGTCCCCGGCTTCGAGAATCGCTGAAGCGCGGTGCCCGCGGCTCATCCCGGACACGGAGACCGACGGGGTCATCGCTGACACCTCCGTTTGAGCGGGCCGGTGGTGCGCGGCGCATAGCGGCCACAAGCGGACGTTTCGGAGTGCGGCGCAACATTGCAGACTGATCGCAGTAGCGACTGAACCGCGCCTAGACACGCTGGAGGACCATGTCCGCGCGCTACGAAGCTCCCATTCGCGACCTCGCCGCCACCACTCACAAGCACCCCGCCCTCGACAACGGCTTCTACCGTCACTGGCAGTCCGGGCCGCTCCCGTATGAGCAGGTCAGTGTGTTCGCGCGCGAGTTCTACGCGCGCACCGTCAACACATCGGTGATGGTGGCCCTGTCGGTGCTCCACACCGAGGACCTGGCCGCCCGCGTGGAGTGCGTGAAGAACCTGTATTCCGAGTACGGCAACGGCGACCCCGAAAAGGCCCACTTGCTGCTCCTGGAACAGTTCTTGGCCGACCTGCTCACCCGTCTCGGCGTCCGGCAGATCGTGCCCGATGACCTGCGGGCCGCCGAACCGCTGCCCTCGACCGCGGCGTTCAGCGGCGGCCAGCGCGCGTTGTTCACCGACGACGACCAGCGGGTAGTGCAAGGCGCGCTGCTAGGCCAGGAGCACCTGGCCTACTCCATGCTGGTGCGGCTTTACGAGGGCGTGCGCAACTACAAGCACCTGTATGGCGAGGACGAGTTCCACGAGGCCTGCGAGTACTTCTACGTGCACATCGGCGAGGCCGAGAAGGAGCACAAGGAACAGGCCGTCATCTCCGCCGCCCAGGTATGCCGGACCGACGCCGACTTCGCACGCGTCCAGGAAGGCTTCGAGGGCTTCCTCGACCTGACCGCGGGCTACTGGTCGGGTGTGCACGACGCGATGCTCGCCGCCTGAAACAGCCGTTCGACCACATCGGCACTTGCGCGAGTTCGCCGCGCTGGTCCGGCCTGGGAAACGGCTGGGCGCGGTCTGGCGCGGCGACCTGCCCGCGATCGTCGCCTACGCGGTGGTCGTCTCCGGGATGAACTTCGCCTGCTTCTCGGCGATCGGGCACATCCCACTGGGGGTGGCCACCGCGATCGAGTTGCTCGGGCCGCTGGACGTCGCCTGGGTCCTGCCCGCCCTGGCGGGGCTGGCCCTGCTCACCGTGCCCGGCGAAACGGCTGGAATCGGTCTGGCCTTCGCTGCGGCGGCCGCGGCCCATGGATACGCCGGCTCCCGCTGCGCACCCGCCAACTGTGCGCTGCGCTGACCCGCTTCAGGATCGGACGGGCCACAGCCGGACGGTGCCGTCTCCGCTGCCGGTGGCCAGGGTGCGGCCGTCCGGGCTGAACTTCACGCTGAAGATGACCCCGGTGTGGCCGGTGAGGGTGGGGCCGATCTGGCGGTGGTCGGCCACGTTCCACAGCCGGACGGTCGTGCCCGAACCGCCGGCGGCCAGGGTTCGGCCGTCGGGGCTGAACGCCACGGTGTAGCAGCGCCCGTCGCACTGGAACGGCTTGCCGATCTGCTGCTGCCGGGCCACGTCCCAAAGGCGTGTGATCTCCCCGCCCGCGACGGCCAGCGTCCGCCCGTCGGGGCTGAACGCCACGCCTTGCACCCAGGAGTCGTACCCGCCGAGGTTCCCTCCGGCCTTCCTGCGGTCGTACACCTCCCACACTTGCGCGAGGCCTTGGTTGTTGCCGGTGTCGAGGTTCTTCTCGGTGCCGGTCGTGCCGATGGCCAGGGTGCGGCTGTCCGGACCGAACGCCAGGGCCTCGACGTTGCCGGCGCCGGTCTCCAGGACCGGCCCCACCTTCCCGTCGTCCAGGTCCCACAGCCGCACGTCCTGGCCCATGCTGCTGGTGGCGAGGACGCGGTTGTCGGGGCTCAGGGCCATGCTGTTGAGCGGGCCGAGCCCGATGTCGAGACCGCTCGGCCGGCCGCGGCCCGACATCGGAAAGATGCGGAGCCGCCCGTCGTCGCCCGCGGTGTACAGCGTGCTGCCGCCGCGGCTGATCGCGACGGCGCCCACCCCGTCGGGGTGGCGCAGCGGCGCACCGCGCGGTGTGCGGCCCGCCACGTCCCACAGCCGCGCCGTGGCGTCCTCGCTCGCGCTGGCCACCGTCCGGCCGTCCGGGCTGAACGCCACGTCGTGGACCATGGCGGTGTGCCCGCGCAGCGGCCAGCTGACCGGCGGGGCCGCGGACCGGGACGGGCGCGGGCCGGTCCGCGCCTCCGAACCGGACCACGGCGCCGCCAGGACCGCCACCACCAGGATCGCGGCCGCCGCCGCGCCCGCCGCCAGCAGACCGCGGACCCGGGTGCGGGTGCCGCGGGGCGCCGGTTCCGCCGGGAGCAGCCGGTCGATCTCGGCCCGCCGTTCCTCGATCTGCCGCTGCACGGCGGGCGGCCATGGGCGGGCGGCCGGGGCGACCTGGCCGATCATCTCCGCCAGCCGAGCAGGGTCCGGCCGATCGCCGGGATCCTTGGCCAGGCAGGCCGCGATGACCGGGCGGAGCCGGTCCGGGACCGCCGCCAGGTCGGGCTCGGTGTGCACGACGTTGTAGAGCGCCTGCGCGATCCCCGGGCCGTCGAAAGGACCCTGGCCGGTGCAGGCGAACACCAGCACCGACCCCAGCGAGAACACGTCGCCGGCCGCGGCCGGCGGCCCTTCCTCGGCCTGCTCGGGCGACATGTAACCGGGCGTCCCGGCCAGCGGTCCGTCCTGCGCCCGGTCGCCGTCCTCGATGGCCCGCGCGACACCGAAGTCGATCACCTTGGGCCCGTCGGCGGCCAGCAGCACGTTGGACGGTTTGAGGTCGCAGTGCACCAGCCCGGCCCGGTGGATCTCCAGCAGCGCGGCGGCCAGCCCGGCCGCCAGCCGCGACACCGCCTGCTCCGGCAGCGGGCCCGCCGCCCGGACCGCGTCGCGCAGCGACGGGCCGGGCACGTACACCGACGCCAGCCAGGGCGCCGGTGCGTCCGCGTCCGCGTCGATCACTCCGGCCGTGTACGCGCCGGACACAGTGCGGGTGGCCGCCACCTCGTGCCGGAACCGGTCGCGGAAGCCGGGTGCGTCGACGAGCCGGGCGTGCACCAGCTTGACCGCGACCAGCCGCCCGTCCGGCGCGGAGCCCAGCAGTACCCGGCCCATGCCGCCGCGGCCGAGCTCGGCGAGCATCCGGTATTGCCCGATCCGGTCCGGATCGTGCGCGCTCAGCGGCCGCATGGCAACCTCGTCTCCCATTCAGGTGCGGGTGCGGTCGGCGACATCCCACAGCCAGACGGTCTTGTCGCCCGCGACGGCCAGCGTCCCGCCGTCGGGACTGAACGCCACGGCGGTGACGGTCTTGGCCTGCGGCCTGATCGGCTGCCCGACGGGCTTCCGCGCGGCCACGTCCCACAGCCGCGCGGTGGCGTCGTGGCTCGCGCTGGCCAGGAACCGGCCGTCCTGGCTGAAGGCCAGGCCCTGGATGGTGTGGGAGTGGCCGCGCAGGGGCTGGCCGATGGGCGCCCCGCGCTGGACGTCCCACAGCCGCAAGGTCATGTCCCAGGCGCCGGTGGCCAGCGTCCGCCCGTCCGGGCTCATCACCGACTTGCCGATCTTCGCGGTGTGCCCGAGGAGCGACTGGCCGACCGGCTTGCGGGAGCCGACGTCCCACAGCCGGATGAGCTGATCGTCGGGGATGGCCAGGAGCCGGCCGTCCCCGCTGAACGACAGCTGCGTCATCAGGTTGATGCCGTCGAACTCCAGCTCGCCGGTCGGCTTGCGGGAATCGGCGTCCCACAGCTGCACCTTCTTGGTGCCCGCGGCCGCCAGGGTGTTCCCGTCCGGGCTGAAGGCCACGTCGCTCACCGGGCCGGGCCGGTCGCTGAAGTCGAAGAAGCGGACGCCGAGGGTCTCGCCGACCTGGCGGCGGGTCTGCACGTCCCACAGCTGGACGGCACCGCCGATGGCCGCGGTGGCCAGCAGCTTCCCCACCCGGTCGAACGCCGCCTTGCGGACGGACTCGTCGGCGACCTTGAGCGGCTCGCCGGAGATCCGGCGGGCGGCGACGTCCCACAGCCGCACCGTGCCGTCCTCGCCCGCGGTGACCAGGAGGTTCCCGTCCGGGCTGAACTCCGCGTGGTGGACCGAACCGGCGTGGCCGGTGAGGGCGGCCAGCGGTCGCCCGGCCGCCTTGCCGCCGGACGCGCGGCCGCGCCCGGAAGCGGGCGGGGCGTCGTCGCGCAGCGCCCACGCGGCGGTGCCCGCGAGCGCGGTGAGACCGAGGAGGGCACCTCCGCCCGCCAGCAGCAGGACGCGCCTGCGGTCGGGCACCGCCGGGGCCGCGCCGGCCGAGCCGCCCGGTTCGAGGACGGTCGGCGCGTTCACCTCGGGTGCGTCGTGCGGCGTCGGGTGCTCCGGGCCGCGCAGTAACCGCGCGACCTCGGCATCCTGCCGCGCGATGAGCTCGTGCACCGCCGGCGGCCAGGGGCGGGCGGACGGGGCCACCTCGCCGATCGCCTCCAGCAGCTGCTCTGGCTTGGGCCGGGCGGCGGGGTCTTTGGCCAGGCAGGCCGGGACGACATCGCGGAGCCGGTCGGGAAGCGTCCCGATGACGGGGTCGGCGTGGATCACGTTGTGCAGCGTCCGCGGGGTGCTCCCGCCGTGGAAGGGCCCCTGGCCGGTGCAGGCGTACACCACCACGGAGCCCAGCGAGAAGACGTCGCTGGCCGTGGTCAGGTCCCGTCCCAGGGCCTGTTCCGGCGACATGAAGCCGGGGGTGCCGACCAGGGCGCCGGTCCGGGTGACCTGGGTACCGTCCTCGATCTCGGCCGCCCGCGCGATCCCGAAGTCGATCACCCGGAGGCCGTCGTCGGTGAGCAGCACGTTGGACGGCTTGAGGTCCCGGTGCACCAGCCCCGCGCGGTGGACCTCGATCAGCGCCGCCGCCAGGCCCGCGGCCAGCCGGAGCGCGGGCTCGGCCGCCAGCGTGCCGGCGGTGGCCACCACCTCGCGCAGCGGCGGGCCGGGCACGTAGACCGACGCCAGCCAGGGTTCCGGCGCCTCGGTGTCGGCCTCGATCACCGCCGCGGTGTAGGCGCCGGCGACCTTGCGGGAGGCGCGCACCTCGCGGCGGAACCGGGCGCGGAACCCGTCGTGGTCCACGAACTGCTCGTGCACCAGCTTGACCGCGACCAGCCGCCCGTCCGGCCCGCTGCCCAGCAGTACCCGGCCCATGCCGCCCCGGCCCAGCTCGGTGAGCATCCGATAGTGCCCGATCTGCACAGGATCGGACGTTCCCAACGGCCCCAAAGCCACCTCCCCGCTTAAAAAGACGATTATGTCTGAGTGATCGCGGGGCAGGCAACCGTGCCGCCGTCATCTGGGGCGGCTCAGGCCTCTGACGGCGACGGGGGCGGTCAGGGCGGCCACGGCCAGGGCCGTCAGGACGGCGAGGAGAACGCCCGGGGCGGCGGTGGCGGAGAGGCTCAGATCGCGCGCGGCGTCGATGCCGTAGGTGATCGGGTTGCAGCGGGCCACCCACCGCAGCCAGGACGGCAGGCCGTCCACCGGGACGAAGGCGTTCGAGGCGAACATCAGCGGGAACATCACCATCCCCGCGACGGCGTGCAGCGTCTCCGCGCTGTCGATCCAGCATGCCAGCGCGATGAACACCCACCCCAGGCTCCAGCCGATCACCAGCGTCAGGGCGACGGCGGCCGACACGCCCGCCGGCCCTCCCCCAGGGCGGAAGCCGAACACGCAGTACGCCAGGACCAGCAGGACCAGCAGGCGCAGCATGATCCGGACCAGTCCGGCCAGGCTGCGGGCGATGAGGACCGACCCCGGCCAGACCGGCATGGCCCGCAGCCGGGTGAGCATCCCTTCGCGCGCGTCGTCCACGATTCCCATCCCGGCCTGCAGCCCGGTCTGCAGGGCCGTGGTGAGGAGCAGCGCCGGCAGCAGGAAGTCGATGTAGCGCACCCCCGCCGGGAATCCCGGGACGTGGACGAGCCCGGAGAACACCTGGCCGAACGCCGTCAGCATCACCAGCGGCTCGATCAGGCCGATGAGGAGCGTTCGCCGGTTCAGGACGTGGGCGCGCACGCAGGACGCGGTCAGCACCTGTATCTGCGTCGCCGTCCCGGCGTCCCGCCAGCCGGTCGTTCCATCGAAGGAGAGCGCGCCCGCCGGGGCCTGGACGGTCATCGCGCCTCCGTCCGGCCGGTGAGAGCGAAGTACACCTGGTCGAGCCCCGGCTCGTCCAGGGTCAGGCGGGCCGGTTCCAGCGCGGCCGCGTCCAGGGTCCGCACAATGGCCGCCAGGTCGTTCTCCGCCGCCAGCGTGACGGTCACCGACCGCTGCCGTCCGTCGCGCTCGGGCGGCAGTCCGGCCTGGCGAAGGGCCTGGTCGGCGGTGGCGACCTCGTCGTCGGTGGCGAACCACACGCGCACGGTGCGCCGCCCGATCCGCGCCTTCAGCTCCTCGGGCGGCCCGGAGGCGACGACCCGGCCCGCGGCCAGCACGGTGATCGAATCCGCCAGCCGGTCGGCCTCCTCCAGATGCTGGGTGGTGAGGACGACCGTGCAGCCGGTCCCGGCGAGCCGTCGCACCATGTCCCACATGCCCAGACGGCTGACCGGGTCCAGGCCGGTGCCGGGCTCGTCCAGGAACAGCACCTCGGGACGCCTGACGAGGGTGACGGCCAGGTCGAGGCGCCGCCGCATGCCGCCCGAGTAGGAGCGGGCCGGACGGTCGGCGGCGGCCGTCAGGCCGAACAGCTCCAGCAGGCGGTCGGCGCGGGCGCGGGCGTGCCGCGGCCCGGCGCCGAACAGCCGGGCGACCAGGATGAGATTGTCCCGGCCGGACATGCCGAGGGAAAGGGTCGCGTCCTGCCCGGTGACGCCGATGGCCCTACGGACCCGCGGCGCATGCCGGACGACGTCGTGGCCCGCGACGCGGGCGCTGCCCCAGCTCGGCCGCAGCAGCGTCGCCAGCACGCCGACCAGGGTGCTCTTCCCGGCGCCGTTGTGGCCCAGCAGGCCGAGCACCGTCCCCGGGGGGACCACGAGGTCTATCCCGTCCAGCGCGGTGACCGACCCGAAGCGTTTACCGAGCCCCGCCACCTCGATCGCCGCCCCGCTCATCCCTCCTCCCTGGCTTCTGGTCGCGGGGCGAGCCGCGCCAGGACGGCGCCCACGGCATGGTCGTACCCGCGCAGCATCGCCACCGCCGCGACGACACCGGCGGCGAGCACGGCGCCGTGCCCGAACGGGCCGAGCAGCGAACCGGCCGGCGGGATCGCCGCACCCGCCAGGGCGAGGGTGAGAAGCACGAAATTGCGCAGCAGCAGGGGATAGCTCATTACCGCGCCGCGGCCGCCGAAGCACCCGCACTCGGCGAAGACCCGGCCGCGGACCGCCCTGAACACCACCGCGATGAACAGCGCCAGCAGCCCCACCGCCAGCCAGAGGCCGGCGCGCGCGGTGGCCGGGACCGCGATCAGCGCCGCGGTCACCGCCTCGACGACCGCGAACGCCGCCGCGACCATCGTCGTGGACGGGCCCGAGCGCATCGTCAGCCTGCGAACGGTCGTCACGAACCCGTCGAAGTAGTCCCGGCCCCGCAGCTTGCTGAAGGCCGCGAACACGAATACCCCGGCCATGAGGCTCTGCAGGGCGAGTGACAAGTACTCCCGCATCGTCATCGCCTCCGTGCCGGCACGGTCATCGTCTTGTGGAAGAGCCGCATCTCGTCCTGCTCTCCGACCGGTGCCCCGTCCGCCTCGACCCAGGCGTGCGCCCGGAAGGGCTCGGTACGGACGCCAGTGCACCAGTCCGGCCAGACTCCCCACAGCCGGCACAGCAGCACGACCGCGAGGGAACGCGGCAGGCAGCCCTGCCCCGCGCACCGCACGCTGACCGCGACGACCGCCTGGCGTGCCGCCATCGCCTGCTCCTGGCTCGCAGGACGGGCGCCCCACCGGGCCGCCAGCAGGACCCGGCGCATCCGCCGGGGAGACATCCGCTCCAGCAGCAGTGCCGCCGCCACGACCGGCCGGGCCACCACACGCCGCCGCAACGGCACCTCGGCGGCTTCCTCCAACGCCATGGGCATCGTCATGGCAGTACCACCTTCTCTTCGAGGAGCGAGCGGACGAGCGCCTCCACGTCCTGGGCGATCCGGTCGGCGAACGACGGGTACCGGCGGGCCAGATCCTCGACGGCGTCCTCGGGCCCGCGCCCGTCCATCAGCGAGAGCAGCACGGCGCGACCGGTCTGGTTGAGCGACCAGTACCGTCCCGTCCGCTCGTTGAGCAGCACCATGCCGTCCCCGGTCTCGGTGGCGGTCACGTCGGGCGAGAGCTTCATCGGGCTCCTTCCAGGGTGTGGGCGGTCTCGCGCGGACCGGCGGGCAGGGAGCGGAGCCAGACCTCGCACGCGAGCGTCCCGAACAGCGGAACCAGCCGCAGCGGGAACGGCGGGAGGTTCAGCAGCAGGGAGCGCAGCGCGTCGGCGTCCACCAGGCCGAGTTCGGCCAGCCGCATCCCGTCGCACAGCTCCAGCAGCTCCGAGCGGTGCCGCCGGAGCCCCGCGTAGACGTCGGTGCTGAACTCCGCCTTCGACCGGCGGCCGAGGTTCTCGTCCGGGACGATGCCCCGCATCGCCTCGACCAGCGCGGGCTTGTACCTGTCCGCACGCAGGCATTCGGCGTAGTCCAGGGCGAGCGCCGCCTCGACGACCTGGTCGTCCAGGAAGGGGGCCTCAATGGTGACGCCGTGGCGCGCCGACAGGCGGTCCATCCGGCGCACCAGGGCACCGCCTGTGCGGACGCTGTGCAGCGTGAAGTGCTGCCCGCGAAGGGGGGACAGCGGCTCGGCCCCCTTCTCCGCCGTCTCCCGGAGCAAGTGGCGCACCGAGGCCAGCGCGTCCGGGGTGGCCCAGTCGGGCATCCGGTGGGCGATGCCCCATCCGCTCAGCGGCGCGGAGTTGACGTCGTGGGTCGATCCGTCCAGAGTCCGGCCCACATCCCGCGCGAGCCAGTCGGAGAACGATGTGCGATCCAGCAGTCCCCGCAGGGCGGGACGCAGGGCCCAGCGGTACACGGCCCGGTGGGCGCGCAACTGCCCGATTGCGCGCAGCGGGTGGCGGCGGGCCAGGTCGTGCAGATAGGCGGGAGCGGGCAGGAACAGTTCGTCACCGCCGTGACCCGTCAGGTGCCGGGTCGAGCCGGCGGCGGCCAGCCGGCGGGCCTGCTCGACGAGCATCGCGCGGTTCCGGAGCACGGGAGACGGCGCCTCCAGATCCGGATCGCTCTCCAGCAGTCCCGCGAAATTCAGCGGATAGTCCTCCGGCGGGTGGACAACGTGGCCGGCGTTGGGCAGCCGGGCGGCGGCGAGGGCGGCCCACCGCCCGTCGTCGTCCGCCGGATCGGTGGCCTCACAGCGAACGGTCAGCAGGCGCTCGACCCTCCCGGCGGCCAGGAAGCAGACGCTGGTGGAGTCCATCCCGCCGGACAGGTCGGCGCTCAGCATCGTCCTGCCGTGCGTGCGGACGGCGACGGCGTCGTGCAGTGCCCGCCGCAGGCGGTCCAGCCCCTCGGAGAGCGGAACGTCCGGCGCCGGGACGACGGCGCGGCGCACCACCCGGCCGCGGCCGTCCGGGGCGATCTCCAGGCGGCAGCCCGCGGGGAGCGTGTCGACGCCCTGCCACAGGCACTGCTCACCCAGCGGCCACATCGGAGCGGGGGCGATGAGCGTGACGGCCAGCAGCTCCTCCCGGATGCCCGCCCCGGTCAGCGCGGCGAGCGTGTCCGGACGGTCGGCCGCGACCGTCGTGCCGAGCACCCGGCCGTGGAACACCTCGCGGACCGCGGACAGGCTGCCCTGCACGCATACGGTGCCGTCCACCGCCGCGATCGCGTGGAAGGCGCCGGGCAGCTCGCGGGCCAGGCCGTCCAGCCCGGCCGGGCCGCGCAGGCCGGCGACGTACCGGGCCAGCCATAGCCTGCTCGCCGCCGCCGAGCCCAGGATCGCGATGCGCCGCGGGCCCGCCTCGGCCCAGGCGACCTCCTCGTCCCGCCACCGGCCGGCGATCCAGGGCCGCCCGGACTCGTGCGGAATGATCCGCAGGTCCGGCCGGTCACGGAGCGATGCCACGACCGCCTCGCCCGCCGCGCTGTCGGGAACAACGAAGAATCGCATGATCTCTCCTTGCGATGATGTGGATTCCCGGGCGCCGGGCCGGGCTCGCCGCCCGGCCCGGCGCGCCGCGGCCATTTCTCAGCGAGCGGCCGGCGGGCATTGGGACCCGCTGATCATGTGGCAGTGGTTTTGGTAGTCCCAACCCCAGTTCATTACCCCCAGGGTCACTGCGGAGAATGCTCCGAGCCCGGTCAGGGACGGAGGCTCGTAGCCGTGCTGAATGGTTCTCACCGGATTTCCCTTTCTCCGGAGGGCCGTGCCGGCGCGGACGCCGGCACGGCCCGCTTCGCCTGTCCGCCAGGGCTCAGCCCTGGATGCAACCGAAGTACCAGCACTGGTTCTTGTGGTCGACGCCCCAGGTGCCGTTGCCGAGGGTGACCTTCCGGAGGTCGCCGATCTCCATGAGGGTCGGCGGCTCGTAGGAAGCGATCTGCATTTTTCTTCTCACCTCCTTCCGGGAGGGTGCGGGCGCTTTCGCGCCTGGGTTCCCGATCCGGTTGCGGAGCATTTCTTCTCGCGCTCCTTCACCTGCTAATAACGCTAAGTGTTCGAGCGGATACGCGCATGACCCTTGTTCAGGGGACGGGCTCGGGGGACGCGGTGGGAACGGCACCGGGCAAGGCCGCCGAGGAGCGGTATCCCACGATCTCCTCGGGGCGGATCAGCCCGTCCTCGAAGGCCCGCGCGAGCATGTCGGCCTTGGTGGGGGCGGGGCGGCCCGCCTGGGCGTACTTGACCCGTGCCCGCTTGATGTACATCTCGACCGTGTGCACGGACACGCCCATCCGCCGGGCGACCGACGCCTTGGACATGGACTGGAACCACAGCAGCAGGGCGGTCCGCTCCTGCTCCGAGAGCCGGCAGGACGCCGCCGGCCGGTCGCTCACCAGCACCCCGGCGGCGGTGGGCGTCACGTAAGGCCGGTCGGCGACCACGGTGAGCACCGCCTCCAGCAGGTGGGCGCGGCCCTCGTTCTTGGCCACGAACTCGCAGGCGCCCGCCTCCAGCGCCGCCAGCACCATCTCCCGTTCGGTGAACTGGGAGAAGGCGATCACCCGCTGCGGGCGGCGGGCGAGCCGGGCCAGCTCGTCCAGCACCAGCCGCCCGTGCAGGCTGAGGTCCAGGATCAGCACGTCGATGCCCGCGGGCACGTTCTCCGGCGTGTCCGCGACATGGACGACATGGATCCGCCGGTCGCGGGCCAGCCAGGTCTGGACGCCCTCGATGACGACCGGATGGTCGTCGATGATCCCTACGGTGAGCCGACCGGGCTCCAGCGGGTCTGCACCCACAGCCGGTCCTCCTCTCTGTCGACCATGACGGACAGCGACGGCGGCCCGCCCGCCCGCGGCCGGATGTCCACGGCCGCGTCGGCCGCCACGCCGACCACCACCTCGTCGGGGCCGGCCACCACGGTCAGCCGGGCCCACGTCGCCGCCGCCGCGAGGACCAGCAGCGGCGACTCGGCCAGGGCGCGGCGGACCGGTGCGGGCATCGGCGGCATGTCGCCGTAACCGAGCAGGGTGACGGTCACCCCGCGGCGTTCGGCGACGTCGGCGCAGGCCCGCAGTTCGTGGACGAGCGGATGCGGGGTGTCGTCGGTCTCGGCGAAAAGCCGGCGCAGCCGGGCGGCCTCGATGGCGACCCGCCGCCGTACCGCCTCGTCCCCCGGGTCCAGCCGCGCCTCGGCCAGGCCGCGCAGCAGCGGTTCGACCCTGGTGCGCAGGTAGTCGTACCTGCGCTGCCGCTCGGCGTGCACCGCCTCCTCGGCCGCGCTGCGCGCCAGGCTCGCCGCCCAGTGCTCGGCGGACTCCGTGGCCTGCCGGGCCGCCTCGTGGAGCTGGTGCCCCAGCCAGGCGAAGGCGAACTGGACGCCGGCCGTGGTGTAGGTGACGGTGAGCAGCCGGGTGGCTCCCACCTGCCCCAGCGCGCCGTCGGCGGCCATGTGCGCCGCCGTGCATCCCATGTTGGCGGCCATGAAGACGGCCAGCTCCCGGAGCGGGCGCCGCACCAGGAGCATGACGCCGGTCCAGCCGGCGGTGTTGGAGGCCCAGCTGACGTCGCTGATCATCGCCCCTGGGGGATAGGTGACGATCGCCAGCTCCCCGGCGAGCAGCGTGGCCGCGGCCAGCGCGCGGGCCATGCCGGTGCCCAGGGCCGAACGCAGCGCGAGCACCGCGCCGGTCGCCTGCGCGGCGGCCAGCAGCAGCCAGGCGGCGAACACCAGCGCCGCGGGCTCGTACACCTGCCGGCTCCGGGTGATGATGACCAGGTCGTAGCCCAGGTGCCAGACGGCCACGATCCCGACGACGGTGATGGTGAAGGCCCGCGCGTAGCGCACCGCGACGAGCCGGGCGCCATCGTCACCCACCGGGCCACCACAACCGGACGCGGGTCCCGGCCCCGGGCCGGGACTCGATCCGCGCGTCCCCGCCCACGGCCCGCATCCGGCCGCGGATCGATTCCCGCAGGCCTCTCCGGTGCACGGGGACCGTCGCGGGGTCGAAGCCGGTGCCCGCGTCGACGATCGTGAGGACGGCGCCCTCCGCCGTCCGTTCCAGGCCCAGCCGCGCCGTGCCCGTTCCCGCATGCCGGGCGACGTTGCACAGCGCCTCCTCGGCGCTGTGCACCATCGCCGCCGCCACCTCGCGGGGCAGCTCGCAAGGTACGACGTCCTCGACGACGCGCAGGAGGGGCAGGCCCGGTCGCGGCGCCGTCACGGCCGCGCGCAGGGCCAGATCGAGCCGGGCACCGCGCGGAAGCCGGAGGTCGTCCGCGCGCAGGCCGTCGATGACCGCCAGGTCGGCCGCCGCGCGCCGCGCCAGTACCGGCGAGGCCCGAGTGATCCCGCCGGTGCCGACCATGGTGAGAGTCGCCAGCACCGTGTCGTGCAGCCGGCGCTGCTGATCGCGCTCGTCCGCGCGGGCCGCGGAACGCGCCTTCTCCTCGGCCTCGGCCTCGGCCCGCTCGACCAGCTCCCGGTCCACCGCGCGTGCCTCGCGGCGCAGCAGGCCGACGAGGGTGGCCGCGAGCGCGCCCTGCACCACCAGGAGGACGGGCGCCTCCCGGAGGCCGGGTGCGCCGGCCGCGTAGACGGCGGCGATGAACACCGCGATCGCCATCCCGAACGGCTGCCTGGTGGCGAACTGGGCGATGAAGACGCCGCTGCCGGCCATGATGTCCACCCAGCCGGTTCCCGCGCTGGCCTGGAGGACCTGGTCGGGGACCAGCTCGCGGTGCCCGAGGCACAGCCCGGCGACCAGCGCGACGTCGCCGGCCAGAAGCCACCGGGAGGGCCCCGAGGCCACCATGACGAGGACGAACAGGACGCTCCAGGCCAGCATGGCGACGACGCAGACCGTCACCCAGCCGGGCCGGGCGGCCGCCGCGCGCCCGGCCAGCGCCACGACCCCGCCCGTGACGCCGCTCGTCAGCCGCAGAACGACCATGAACTGGACCGACTTGCGGCGCACCCCGTGCTGCGCCGGATCCGCACCCCTCGATTCCGCTAGCGCCATGGGAGGAAGGATGCCGAGGCGTGCCGTCACGCCGGTCGCCCGCCGGTCACCTGCCAGTCACTTCACCGGGGGGGGCGGGGCTGGTGATCTCGTCCACCATCGTCAGCGCCAGGCCGACGCCGTCCTCTGCCGCCGAACCCTGCTGCCAGGCATCGGCGTACGCCGCTTCCGTCAGCGTGCTCCGGATCAGGCGCTCGGCCTCGGCATGGGCGGCCTGGAGCGGCTTGAGCCCGATGAGCGCGACTCCGGTCGCCTGCCGGAGCCGATGCGCGGCCCCCAGCAGCACGGCCGCGCAGTGGTGGTGCCCGGTGGCGGCGGCCGTCCAGGCGAAGGCCTCCACGTCCCACACCGGCCCCCACCCGTCCCCGATGGCGCGCTGGCGGATGAGGGCCTCCCGCAAGGGCGCCAGGGCACGGGCGGGCTCGCCGTGCCACAACTCGGTGAGCCCCGAGGACCACAGGGCCCAGGTGACGGCCCACTCGGCCTCCGCGGCCTGGGCTTCCGCGAGGTAGACGTCGCGAGCGTCGAAGGCGATGTCGCGATGCCCCAGGAACGCGGCGGCCATCGCCCAGAACATGGTGGCCATGTGGGCGTCGCTGACCAGGCCGTCCGCGAGGAACGCCGCACGGGCACGGGACAGCCGGGCGATGGAGCCGGGGTCGCCTTGGAAGAGCAGGGCGTGGATGCCTTCGATGTATTCCGCGAGCGCCGAGGGCCGGGACCCCGCCGCCGCACGGCATGCCGCCATGAGGGGCGGCACCGCCAGCCGGTCTCCCTGGATGATAGGCAGGAAGGCCCGCATGGCCGTCACGCCCACGTCCAGCTCGTCCGGCGGCGAGTCGAGCCGGGCCGACAGCCGATCCAGCCAGTGGCGCGCTTCCCCCATCGTGCCGCTGAAGAACCAGAAACGCGTCCGGATGAGGTCGATCACGATGCTCAGGCCGATGGCGGCCCGGCCCGGGTGCGTCAGGCTGAAGTCCAGCACCGCGCGGAGGTTGGGCAGCTCGCGGCCGAACAGGCGCATCCAGCGGACCTCGTCCGGGCCGCACCACTCAGCGGCGGCGCGGACCGCCAGGCCGCGGTAGTGGTCGCTGTGGCGCACCCGCAGCCTGACCGCGCCGTCCTGTTCGCGCAGTCGCTGCCCGCCGTACCGGCGGATGGTCTCCAGCAGGCGGTAGCGGGTCCTGCCCTCTGCACTGTCGGCCATGACGATCGACTTGCGGACGAGCCCGGCGAGCAGGTCCATCACCTCTTCGCGCGCGACACCTTCCCCCGCGCACACCGCTTCGGCCGCTTCCAGGTCGAAGCCGCCGGCGAAGACCGACAGCCGAGCCCACAGCAGCCGTTCGCCTTCCGTGCAGAGCCCGTGGCTCCAGTCGACGACGCCGCGCAGGGTCTGCTGGTAACGGCCGTTGGTGCGGGCGTGGGACGCGGGCGGCAGGCGGAAGCGGTCGTCCAGACGCTCCAGGATCTCCTCGACGGCCATCGAGCTCAACCACACGGCGGCCAGCTCGATGGCGAGCGGGATGCCGTCCAGCCGCCGGCACAGCTGGACGATCGAGCCGCGGTTGCGGTCGGTGACGCCGAAGCCCGGAGCGGAGGCGGCGGCCCGGTCGGCCAGCAGCCGGACCGCTTCCGAGCAGCCGTCGGCGAGCGCGAGGGGCCGGACCAGCAGGACGTGTTCGCCCGGCACGCCGAGCCGCTCCCGGCTGGTGGCCAGGATCCGCAGCCCGGGCGCCGACCGCAGCAGCCGCTGCGTCAGCGCGGCGACGCTCTCTACCAGGTGCTCGCAGTTGTCCAGGACGAGCAGCAGGCACCGGTCCCGCAGGTGGGCGGCCACCGCGTCGGCCGGAGGCCGGGCCGAGTGGTCGCGCAGGCCGAGCGATTCGGCGACCGTCCGGTCGAGCTGCTCCGCCTCGGTGAGCGGCGCGAGCAAGGCCAGGTCGGCGAGCCACGCGCCGTCGGCGAAATGGGAAGCGGCCTCCGCCGCCACCCGCAGTGCCAGCCGGGTCTTGCCGACCCCGCCCACCCCGGTCAGCGTGACGAGCCGGGACGCCTCCAGCGTCCGCAGCGCCTCGGCCAGCTGCTCCTTGCGGCCGATGAAGGTGGTCGTCTCGGCGGGCAGGTTCCCGGCACGGCGCGTCCGCCGCTCCTCGGCGACGTCCAACTCGGGAGCCGCCGTCAGCATGAGCCGGTGGAGGTTCCGCAGTTCGGACCCTGGATCCACCCCCAGTTCGTCGACGAGCAGCGCGGCGACCGTGCGGTAGCACTCCAGCGCCTCTCCCCGCCGCCCGCACTGATAGAGCGCCCGTATCCGCTGGGCCCAAAAGCGTTCCCGCAACGGGTACGTCCCGATGAGCGTGCGCAGCTCCGGCAGCACCTCCAGGGACCGGCCCAGCTCAAGGTCGGCGTCGATCCTCAACTCCAGTGCGTCCAGGCGCCGCTCGACCAGCGTGGGCAGGAGCTCCTGAAGCAGGCCTGGGGGCAGGTCCGACAGCGGCTCCCCGCGCCACAGTTCCAGCGCCTCCTGAAGCAGCCGCGCCGCACGCGCCGATTCGTCCGTCTCCAGGGCGGCGCGTCCCTGGCGGACCAGCGCACTGAACCGGTGCAGGTCCAAGGTGTCCGGCTCGACCTCGACCGAATAGCCTCGGGCATGGGTGCGCACGACGTCGGGACATCCGAGCGTGCGGCGCAGGCGGAGCACATAGTTCTGCAGGGTGTTGCGGGCCTTGCCGGGCGGCTCCTCGCCCCACAGCCGGCCCACCAAGGTGTCGACCGGGACGACGTGATTGGCGTCCACGAGCAGGCAGGCCAGCAGAGCCCGGAGTTTGGCCGCCCCGATCCGCAGCGGCACCCCCTCCCGCCGAACCTCGAGAGGGCCGAGGAGCCTGAACTCGTAACGAGCACTCATCGATGCGATGATATTACGTTACGTGTCGACATGGATGCTCTCCGCGAACAGCCTTAGCCGGCCGCGGGGAACGCGCCGCGTGCTTTTTCCGCGGAGATCGTCCCCTGGCCCGGTGGGGCTCTCGGCAGAGCCGGGGCTTTAGGTTAGCCTTGCCTTATTTCGCCTACCGCGGAGGGGCCGTGAACGCGACGCAGGCCAGGGTGGTGACCGCCGGGCGGTCCGCCGAGGAGGCATTGGAGCCGTTGTTCGGGTGGCTGCGCGCCCTCGCCGACGACGGCAGCCCGATGGGAGTGGCGGCCGGCATGCGGGCCACCGGGGACGGCTGGGTCTCCGTGGCCGAGCTGGTGGCCCCGCCCTACGACCGGCTCGGCGTGCTGATCGCGGAGGCGGAGCGAACCTGGGGGGCGCCGCCGCACGTCGCCGCCGCCCTGTGGTGGAAGAGCTTCTCCTACTGGACCGCGCTGCCGGTCGCGATGGGCTGGGCGCTCAACCGGAGGGTGCCGGTGCTGACCGCCGGCACCACGATGCTCGCGGTTCCGGCGGCGGAGGCCGGCATGCTGATCGGGACGAGCGAGCTGCGCGCCGCCACCGGGGACGTGGGCGCGGTCATCGCCGACACGCTCGTCCACGACGTTCACGCACCGTTGATCGACGCCCTGCACGCGCTCACCCGGGTCGGGCGGCGCGGGCTGTGGGGGTCGGTGGCCGAAGCGCTCGTCTACCCGCTCCTCTCCTTCGACGTGCTCGACGATCCGGGCGGGGCGGCGCGGACGCTGCTGGAGTCGGTCGGCGAGCCGGTGGCCGGCCTCGTCGAACTGCCCGCGCTGCGGCGCCGCACCTGCTGCCTGTGGGTGACGCTTCCGGGCAGCGAGGCGTGCCCCACCTGCTGCGTGACGGGCCAGGCGACGGGGAAGAGGAGCGCCGGTGCGCGGGCGTGACGTGCTGCGGCGGACGATTCTGGGACAGTGGCGGCTCGCGGCCGGCGGCGCCGTGCTGGCCGCCGGGCACCAGTCGGGCGAGGCGCTGGTGCCCGTGCTGATCGGCGTGGTGATCGACGAGGCCATCTCCACCGCGGACGCGGGCGCGCTGGCCCGCTGGATCGCCGTGCTGGCCGCGGTCTTCGCCGGGCTGTCGTTCAGCTTCCGGTTCAGCTTCCGGCTCGCCGAACGGGCGGCCGAGCGGTCCGCGCACGAGCTGCGGCTCGAGCTGACCCGGCGGACGCTCGATCCGCGCGGCGGCGCGGAGGCCGGGCGGCTGCCGGGCGAGCTGGTGAACATCGCGACCGGCGACGCCAAACGCGTCGGCGCCGTGCACGCGGCGCTGGCGGCCGGGGCCGCGGCGCTGGCGGGGCTGGTGGCCGGCGGTGTCGCGCTGCTCAGCATCTCGGTGCCGCTCGGGCTGCTCGTGCTGCTGGGCATCCCGCCGCTGCTCGGCCTGGCGCACGTGCTCGGCAAACCGCTCGAACGGCGCAGCGGCGCCGAGCAGGAGCGCGCCGCGCACGCGTCGGGCGTGGCCGCGGACCTGATCGCCGGGCTGCGCGTGCTCAAGGGCATCGGGGCCGAAGGCGCGGCGGTCGACCGGTACCGGCGCACCAGCCGGGACTCCCTGGCGGCGACGGTGCGGGCGGCCCGCGCGCAGGCCTGGCACGACGGCGGCATGCTGATCCTGACCGGGGTGTTCCTCGCGATCGTCGCGCTGGTGGGCGGCCGGCTGGCCGTCGCCGGGGACATCACCGTCGGCCAGCTGGTGACCGCGGTCGGGCTCGCGCAGTTCCTGCTGGGGCCGCTGTCGATCCTGTCGTGGGCGAACGGCGAGTTCGCACAGGGACGCGCGTCGGCCGCACGCGCGGCCTCCGCGCTCGGGGCGCCGCCCGCGGTGGCCGAGGGGGACGCGAGCCCGCCGCGGCCTGTGCGGGGCGAGGTGCGGCTGCGTGATGTCTCCCACGGTGACGCGCTGCGCGGGCTGAGCCTCGAGGTCGCGCCCGGCGAGCTGATGGGGGTCGTGACGACGGATCCGGCCGCCGCCACCTCGCTGCTGCGCCTTCTGGGCCGGGCCGCCGATCCGGAATCGGGCGCGGTGGAACTGGACGGGGTAGCGCTGTCGGCCCTCGATCCCGCCGGGATCCGCCGCGCGGTCGTGGTCGCCGAACACGACGCCGACCTGTTCGAGGGCACCCTGCTGGAGAACGTCACCGCCGCTGCCGGCGGAGGCGAGGCGGAGCCGGCGCTGGCCGCCGCGGCGGCGGACGAGGTCGCCCGCAACCTGCCGCGCGGCACCGCGACCGTGCTCACCGAGCGCGGACGGTCCCTGTCGGGCGGGCAGCGGCAGCGCGTGGCCCTCGCTCGCGCGCTGGCGGCCGACGCGCCGGTACTGGTGCTGCACGACCCGACCACCGCGGTCGACGCGGTCACCGAGGCCCGGATCGCGGCGGGCGTCCGTGAGCTGCGCGCGGGGCGCACCACGATCGTGGTGACGACCAGCCCCGCGTTGCTGGCCGCCGCCGACCGGGTGGCGCTGGTGGACGGCGGGGCCGTGGTCGCCGAGGGCTTCCACGCCGAGCTCGTCCACGAGTACCCGGCCTACCGTGCGACCGTCCTGTAGCAGAGGAGAGGGATGACGACCACCGAAGAGCGGGCGGCCGGCGAACGCGCCGGGGCCGAGCGCGAGCTCCTGCCGACGGCCACGGCGGCGCGCGTCCGCGCCGCCGTGCGCGAGCTGGCGCGCCCGCACCGGCGCACGGTCGCGGCCGGCTTCCTGACCCTGGTCACCGCCACCGCGGTCGGGCTGCTCACCGCTCCGGTGCTGGGCCACGTCATCGACCTGGTCGCCGCGGACCGGCCGGCGTCCGCGCTCACCGCGCCGGCCGCCTGGCTGGTGGTGATCGCGGCGGCGCAGGGGGTCCTGACCGCGTTCGGGCTCGGCCTGGTCGCCCGCGCGGGCGAGAGCATGCTGGCGACGCTGCGCGAGCGGTTCGTGGAGCGGGCGCTGCGGCTGCCGCTCGAACGGGTCGAGCGGGCGGGCTCGGGCGATCTGACCTCGCGGGTCACCAACGACGTGTCAGTGATCACCACGGTGGTGCGCGAAGCGGTGCCCGCGCTGGCCCGGTCGCTGCTCACCATCGGGCTCACCCTGGTGGCGATGGCGATCCTCGACTGGCGGTTCCTGCTCGTGGCGCTGCTGGCCGTCCCCATCCAGGCGCACACCGTGCGGTGGTACGTGCGCCGGGCCGTTCCGCTGTACGCGGCCCAGCGGGTCGCGGTCGGCGCCCAGCAGCAGGAGCTGCTCGGCTCGGTCGGCGGGGCCGCCACGGTGCGGGCGTTCCGGCTGCAGGACGAGCACGTCGAGCGGGTCGGGTCCCGGTCCCGGGCGGCGGTGGACTTGGCGCTCCGCGGGGTGGGGCTGGTGACGCGGTTCTACTCCCGCCTCAATCTCGCCGAGTTCGTCGGCCTGTCGGCGGTGCTGGTGGCGGGCTTCGTGCTCGTCCGGAACGGGAGCGTGAGCATCGGCACGGCCAGCGCCGCGGCCTTGTACTTCCACAACCTGTTCACTCCGATCAACGTCGCGCTGGGGCTGGTCGACGACGCGCAGAGCGCCACCGCGGGCCTGGCCCGGCTGGTCGGCGTCGCCGACGAGCCGGCCCCGGCTTCGGCCCCGGACCACACCGAACCGGCCGGCGGCTCGGTCGAGATCCGCGGCGTCGGGTACTCCTACCGGCCCGGCCATCCGGTGCTGCATGACATCGATCTCCACATCGCGGCGCAGGAGAGGGTGGCCCTGGTCGGCGCGAGCGGGGCGGGCAAGACGACGCTGGCCAAGCTGATCGCGGGCATCCACCGCCCCGGCGACGGCACGATCGCCGTCGCCGGGGCCGGGCTGCCGGAGCTCGGCGCGGCCGCCACGGGCCGCACCGTCGCGCTGGTCACCCAGGAGGTGCACGTGTTCGCCGGGCCGCTCGCCGGCGACCTGCGGCTGGCCCGGCCGGACGCGACAGACGACGAGCTGCGCGCGGCGCTCGACCGGGTGGGCGCGCTGGAATGGGCCCGGGGTCTGCCGGAGGGGCTGGACACGGTGGTCGGCGAGAGCGGGCACCGGCTCACCGCGGCGCAGGCGCAGCAGCTCGCCCTGGCCCGCCTCGTGCTGGCCGATCCGCCCGTGGTCGTCCTGGACGAGGCCACGGCCGAGGCCGGGAGCGCGGGGGCGCGGACGCTGGAGTCGTCGGCGGCCGCCGCGGTCGAGGGCCGGACGGCCCTGGTGGTCGCGCACCGGCTCACCCAGGCGGCGAGCGCCGACCGGATCGTCGTGCTCGACGACGGGCGCGTGGTCGAGATCGGCGCCCACGGGGAACTCGTCGAGGCCGGAGGACGGTACGCCGCGCTGTGGCGGGCCTGGTCGGACGGCCGTCACCGCTGAGCACCCCCCCCGCACGCCGATCGGCCCGGCCCCCAGGTGGGCCGGGCCGATCGGGTCGCTCGGGCCGGTCAGCCGGTGGCACCGTCCATGGCCTCGGCGAGGCTCCGGGGGCGCAGGTCGGTCCAGTTCTCCTCGACGTACGCCAGGCACGCCTCGCGGGAGTCCTCGCCGAAGGCGACGTTCCAGCCCGCCGGGACTTCGGCGAACACCGGCCACAGCGAGTGCTGCCCCTCGTCGTTGACCAGGACGACGAAGCGGCCCTCGGGGTCCTCGAACGGGTTGGTGCTCATCAGCAGTTCCTCCTCAGGATGTCGAGCAGTTCGTCGGTCAGGCGCCGGACCGTGGTCCGGTCGAACAGCCCGGCGTCGTACACCAGGACGCACTCCACGGGCTCGTGGCCGTGCGGTATGAAGAAGTTCAGCGCCAGGTCGGCGGTGAGGCCCCCGGTCGGGACGTACTCGAACGCGGTGTCGAGATCCGGGCTCGTGGCCAGCCGTGCGCTCTCGTGGTGGACCAGCATCACCTGCGGTGCGGCCAGGCCGAGCGATGCGGTGACCCGGTCGAACGGGACGTCCTGGCGGTCGAACGCGGCCAGGTCGGCCTCCCGTACCCGGCCGAGCAGCTCGGTGAAGCCGGGGTCCCCGGCGGTGTCGGTGCGCAGGACGACGACGTTGAAGAAGCAGCCGACCAGGTCGGTGAGCTCCTCCTCGGCGCGGCCCGCGACCAGAGAGGCGATCGGCAGGTCGGGGCCGGCGCCGTGCCTGGTGAGCAGGGTCGCCAGTGCGGCCTGCAGCACCATGAACATCGTCGTCCCGGTCCGCGCCGCGAGCGTGTCGATCGCCTGGTGGAGCTCGGCGTCGAGCCAGAACGACACGAAATCACCCTGGGGGCGTTGCTTCGCGGACGGTGGCCGGTCGTAGGGCAGCGCGATCCGGTCCGGCATTCCGTCCAGCGCCTCGCGCCAGTAGGAGAGCTGCGTTTCCTCGACGGTGTCGGCCACGGACCGCGCCCAGAGCGTGTAGTCGGCGTAGGAGACCGGGAGCGGTCGCCACTGCGGCTCCTGCCCGCGGCGCCGGGCCGTGTAGGCGGTCGTGAAGTCGCGGATCAGCGGCACGATGGACCATTCGTCCACGCCGATGTGGTGCAGCATCAGCAGGACCGCCTGCGCGCCGCCAGGGTCGGTGAGCAGGCAGGCCCGCAGCGGCGGGTGCTCGGTCAGATCGGCCGGTTCACGGGGTAGCTCCCGCAGCCCTTCCTCCAGTTCCGCCACCTGGAGATGCTCCAGTGCCAGCTCGGCGGGCTCCTGCCGCCTGCCGCTGAAGCGCGTGCGCAACGGCTCGTGGCGTTCCGCGATGTCGGCGAGCGCGGCGGCGAGCGCGTCGGCGTCCAGGTCGCGTGAGCGCAGCGCGTACGCCAGGTTGTACGCCCGGCCCGTGCCCTGCTGGTAGCGGGTCCAATGCCACTCCTGGGACGGTGCGAGCGGCAGGACCTCCGGCCGATCGGCGGCGACGAGCCGAGGTCTGCCGTCGGACGCGGCGTCGACGTCCAGGCGTTCGGCGAGTGCCGCGACCGTGGGCGCGTCGAACACGTCGCGCAGGGCGAGCCCGGCGTCCAGCACCGTGCGGACCCGGCCCAGCAGCCGCATCGCCGACATCGAGTGGCCGCCCAGGTGGAAGAAGTTGTCGTGCAGGCCCACCTCGGGCAGGTCGAGGACCTCGGCGAACAGGGCGGCCAGCTCCCGTTGCGGCTCGGTGACCGGCCGGACGGAGCCGGTCATGGACGCCCGGTCGGGGGCGGGCAGGGCACGGCGGTCGAGCTTGCCGTTCGGCGTGAGCGGCAGCGGCCCGTCGAGCACCACCACCGCGGCCGGGACCATGTAGTCCGGGACCAGGGTGGCGACGTGGGCGCGCACCTCGGCGGGGTCGGGCGGCCCGTCTCCGGGCTCGGCCACCGCGTAGCCGATCAGCCTGGTCTCCGCGCCGCTCCGGTCGGCGACCACGGCCGCCTGCCGGACGCCGGGATGCCGGGTCATCGCCCCGGCGATCTCGCCCGGCTCGATGCGGAAGCCGCGGACCTTGACCTGGTCGTCGGCCCGGCCGAGGAAGTCCAGGTTCCCGGCGGTACCGCCCGGGCGCCAGCGGGCGCGGTCGCCGGTCCGGTACATGCGGGCTCCGGGCGGCCCGAACGGGCACGCCACGAACCGTTCCGCGGTCAGGCCGGACCGTCCCAGGTAGCCGCGAGCGAGCCCGCGCCCGGAGACGTACAGCTCGCCGGCGACGCCGGGCGGCACCGGCCGCAGCCGTTCGTCGAGCACGTAGACCCGGGTGTTGGGGTCGGGGGCGCCGATGGGCACGGCACCCGTCCATCCCGGCTCGGCGGGCCACAGGGTCGAGTTCACCGTGGCCTCCGTCAGCCCGTAGGCCGCCAGCAGCCGCAGGTGCCCGGCCCACCGGGCGATCACGTCCGGCGGCACGGTCTCGGTGCCGACCAGCACGGTCGCGCCCGCGGGCGGGACGCACCCGGCGGGCAGCGCGGCGACCAGCGACGGCGGCAGGATCGCGTGCGTGACGCCCTGCTCGTTCATGAAGCCGGTCAGCTCGGGGCCCGGCACGCGGGCCTCGTCGGGCACCAGCACCAGGCGGCCGCCGTGGCACAGCGCCATGGCCAGCTCGAAGATCGTGACGTCGAACCCGATGGAGGCGAACTGCAGCACGCGGCTGTCCGGCGTGAGCCCCATCCGGTCGACGGCGGTGGCGACCAGGCTGCCGAGGCCCTCGTGCGGGACGACGACGCCCTTGGGCCGTCCGGTCGAGCCGGAGGTGTAGATGACGTACGCGGCCTGGTCGAGGGCGACCCGCGGGAAGCGCCCGCCCGGTTCGGTCTCGGCCAGCGCGGCGGCGACGTCCGGATCGTCCAGCACCACCAGCCGGACCCGGTCGACCTCGGGGACCTTGCCCGCGACCTGCTCGGTGGCGACGACCGCGGTCGCCGCCGAGTCGCCGAGCATGTAGGCGAGGCGGTCGGCGGGATGGGCCAGGTCGAGCGGCAGGAACGCGGCGCCGAGCTTGCTCACGCCGAGCATCACCGCGACCATCTCCACCGAGCGCGGCACGGCCACGCCGACCACGCTCTCGCGCCGCACGCCGTACCGCGACAGCAGCCGCGCCATGCGATCCGACAGCGCGTCGAGCTCCGCGTAGGTGACCGTGCGCGCCCCGTCCACGACGGCGACCGCGTCGGGACGCTCGGCCGCGTGCCGCCGGAACATCCCGGTGATGGTCTCCTCGGCCACGCCCCGGTCGGTCTGGTTGAAGCCGTCGATGACCAGTGCGCGTTCGTCCTCGGTCAGCACGTCGATGTCGCCGACGCGCAGGTCCGGATCGGCGGCGACCGCGCCGACGAGCCGGGAGAGCCGTTCCCCGAGGGCCGCGACCGTCGGCCGGTCGAACAGGTCGGAGCGGTACTCCAGCACGCACGCGATCCGCCCGGTGGCGGCGTCCTCGGCGAAGCTGAACACCAGGTCGAACTTGGCGGTGCGCGCCTCCACGGGCTCCGGTCCCACCTCGAGCCCGGCGAGTTCGAAGCCGCCGCCGGACCGGTTGCGGTAGCCGACCATGACCTGGAACAGCGGGTTGCGGTCGGGGGAGCGGACCGGGTTCAGCTCCTCCACCACGGCCTCGAACGGCACGTCCTGGTGGGAGAAGGCGGCCAGGTCGGTCTCCCGGACCCGCGCGACCAGCTCGGCGAACGTCGGGTCGCCGGACACGTCGGTGCGCAGCACCAGCGTGTTGACGAAGAAGCCGACCAGCTCGTCCAGCGCCCCGTCGGTGCGGCCGGAGATCGGCGCGCCGAGCGGGAGATCGTCGCCGGCGCCGAGCCGCCGCAGCAGCGCGGCGACCGCCGCGTGGCACACCATGAACATGCTCGCGCCGCTGCTCTGGGCGATCCGCCGCAGGGCCGCGCAGTCCGCCGGGTCCAGCTCGACCGTCAGCTCGCCCCCGGACATGCTCGGCTGCGCTGGGTGCGGCCGGTCGGTGGGCAGTTCGAGCCGTTCGGGCGCGCCGTCCAGGGTCTCGCGCCAGAACGCGAGCTGGCGGGCGGCGAGGCTGCCGGGCTCGGAGCGGTCACCGAGCAACCGCCGCTGCCAGAGCGTGTAGTCGACGTACTGGACCGGCAGCGGGTCCCATTCGGGAGCCCGCCCGCCGACGCGCGCCGCGTAGGCGGTGGACAGGTCGCGCAGGAACGGGCCGTCCGACCACTCGTCGGTGGTGATGTGGTGCAGCAGGAGCGCCACCACATGCTCGTTCTCGTCCAGCCGCACGATCATGGCGCGCAGCGGCGGTTCGGCCGACAGCTCGAACCGCTGGCCGAGGGCGGTGGCCAGTACGGCGTCGAGCCGCCCCTGCGAGTCAGACGGGGCGGCCTCGACCACCCGCACCTCGGGGCGTGCCTCCGCGGCCGGGACGACCCGCTGGAACGGGCGGCCCTCACGCTCCACGATCAGGGTGCGCAGCGCCTCGTGCCGCGCCATGACGTCGGTCAGCGCCGCTTCGAACGCGTCCCCGTCCAGCGCGCCGCGCACCCGCATGACCAGCGGGAAGTTGTACGCGCTCGAGGGGGCCAGCTGCTCGATCATCCAGAGCCGCTGCTGGGCGAACGAAAGCGGCGGCTCGGCCGGCCGCGCGACCGGCAGCAGGTCCGGACGCCCGCCCGCGGTCGCGGCGGCGGCGCGTTCCGCCAGCTCGGCGACGGTGGGGGCCTCGAACAGGTCGCGGATCGCCAGCTCGGCACCGAGCGCGGTGCGGGCGCGGCCGATCAGCCGGGTGGCCAGCAGCGAGTGGCCGCCCAGATCGAAGAAGCCGTCGTCGATGCCGACCCGGACCAGCCCGAGCAGCTCGGCGAACAGCCCGCACAGGACCTCCTCCGCGGGCGTGCGCGGCGGGCGGCTCGCCGCGGCGGCGGTGACGGCCGGCGCGGGGAGCGCCTTGACGTCGAGCTTGCCGTTGACGGTCAGCGGCAGCCGCTCCACCGGCATCAGCGCCGCCGGGACCATGTAGTCCGGGAGCCGTACCTTGAGGTGCGCGCGCAGCGCGGCCGTGAACGCCTCCGTGTCGAACTCTTCGCCGTCCGGCGGCCACACCTCCGGGACGACATAGCCGACGAGGCGCTTGACCCCGCCCGGCCCCGACGCGTCGGCGATGACGGCGGCGTGCGCGACGCCGGTGTGCTCGTCCAGTACGGCCTCGATCTCGGCCGGCTCCACCCGGTAGCCGCGGATCTTCACCTGGTCGTCCGCGCGGCCCAGGAAGTCGAGGTTGCCGTCGGGGCGGCGGCGCACGAGGTCGCCGGTACGGTACATCCGGTCGCCGGGCGCGCCGAACGGGTCGGCCACGAACCGCTCCGCGGTCAGCCCGGCGCGCCGGTGGTAGCCGCGGGCCAGGCCGATGCCCGCGATGTAGAGCTCGCCGGGCGCCCCGTCCGGTACCGGGCGCAGCGCCGCGTCCAGCACGTACGCGCGGGTGTTCCAGATCGGACGGCCCACGGTCGGGGTGTCGCTGTCGAGGGTCCCGCCGCCCAGCGTGTTGATCGTGTACTCGGTCGGGCCGTACAGGTTGTAGCCGAACGTGCCGTCGGTGTCCCGGAGCCGCGCCCAGACCGTCTCGGTGACCGCCTCACCGCCCAGCAGGACGAGCGCGGGCCGGTGCCGCCCGGTGCCGTAGCCTTCGCCCGGGTCGTGGTCGAGGAGGCCTTCCTCGATCAGGTGGTGCGCGTACGTCGGGGTGACGTTGACGACGTCCACCCGGTGCCGGTCGCAGTACGCCACCAGCGCCTCGGCGTCACGCCTCAGCTCCTCGTCGCAGACGTGCACCTCGTGGCCCTCGACCAGCCAGAGGAGCTCCTCCCACGACATGTCGAAGGCGAACGAGACCGTGTGCGCGATCCGCAGCCGCCGCCCGGCGGCGGACCGGATCGCCGGATCGAAGATCGCTTCGCGGTGGTTCAGCTGCATGTTGGTCAGCCCGCGGTAGGGCGTGACCACGCCCTTCGGGCGGCCGGTCGAACCGGAGGTGTAGATGATGTACGCCGGGTGCTCCAGGCGGCCGGTGCGGTCGCGCTCGAAGCCGGGCCGCTCGGCGTCGGTGATCTCGTCGCCGGACAGCGCCTCGAGCGCGCCGGCGACCGCCGGGTCGTCCAGCGCGAGGCGCTCGGCGGAGGGCACGCCGCCGGGCACGTCGCCGGGCGGCACGGACGCGGCGGCGCCGGTCGTCGTCAGGACGGCCACCGGACCGGCGTCGGCCAGCATGTGCGCCAGCCGCTCGGCCGGAAGGTCCAGCTCCAGCGGCAGGTACGCCGCGCCGGTGCGCAGCACCGCGAACAGCGCCGCGACCATGTCGGCCGACCGCGGCAGCGCCAGCGCCACCACCCGCTCGGGCCCGGCGCCGTGCGCGAGGAGCAGCCGCGCCAGCCGGTTGACGCGGGCGTCGAGCTCGGCGTAGGTGAGCGTCTCCTCCTTCGCGACGACGGCCACCTCGTGCGGGCTGCGCGCGGCCTGGGCCGCGAGCATCTCCGAGACGGTCTCGTCGGGCACCGGCCGGCGGGTGACGTCCCAGTCGGCCGCCAGCGCCTCCCAGTCCTCGGGCTCCAGCGGGTCCAGCCCGCCCACGGCGTCCGACCCGCCCTCCAGCCCGTCCACGAGCCGTTCGACCAGGGTCGTGAAGCGCCGCAGCAGGGACTCGGCGAGCGCACGGCCGATCACGTCGGGACGGTGGTCCAGCTTCATCCGCACCGGCGTTCCCGGCGTCACGACGAAGGTGATCGGGTAGTGCGTGGCGTCCAGGCCCTCGGCCTCGGTGATGCCGTGCTCGCGCTGCAGCTCGGCCATGTCGTCCTCGTCGCCGAGGTTCTGCAGCACGTAGAGGGTGTCGAAGAGCCGGGCGTGCCCGGCCGCCTGCTGGATGTCGCCCAGGCCCAGGTAGTCGTGCGGCATGAGCGCGACCCGCTCGCGCTGGACCCGCCGCAGCAGATCCGGGACGGGTTCGCGCGGGTCCAGGGCGACGCGGACGGGAACGGTGTTCAGGAACATCCCGATGACGCTCTCCACCTGGGGAACGTCCCCCGGCCGCCCGGCCACCGCGGTGCCGAACACCACGTCCCCGCGGCCGGTGGCGTTGGACAGCACCAGCGCCCACGCCGCGCTGAACACGGTGTTGAGCGTCAGGCCGTGGCGGCGCACCGCCTCGTACAGCCGCTCCGTGAGCGGCACCGGCAGCTCGCCCTTGCAGCGGTCCGGGATGACGGGCTCCAGGGCCCGGTCCACCGGGCCCACCAGGGTCGGCTCCGCCAGGCCCGCCAGCGCCTCCTGCCACGCCGCCGCCGCCCGCTCCGAGTCCTGCCGGTCCAGCCAGGCCAGGTAGTCGCGGTACGAGCCGGGCGGGGGCAGTTCGGAGGCGTTGCCGCGGCGCTCGTAGAGGGCGATGAGCTGTTCGAAGAACAGCCACGCGGACCATCCGTCCCACAGGATCAGGTGGTGGGTGCACACGAGCCGGTCGGTGTCGCCGAGCCGGATCAGCAGCAGCCGGAACAGCGGCGGCCGGGCCAGGTCGAACCGCCGCCTGCGGTCGTCCTCCAGGATGCGCTCGACGGCCTCCTCCCGCCGGTCCGCGTCCAGCCCGCACAGGTCGATCTCCTCCAGCGGCGGTTCGGGATCGGTGCCGATGAACTGCACGGGCTGCCGGAGCCCGTCGCCGGTGAACCCGGCGCGCAGCGCGGTGTGGCGGCCCAGCACCGCCGCGCACGCGGCGCGCATCCGGTCGGCGTCGACGCCCCGGCTGAAGTCGAAGGCGACCTGAGCGGTGTAGACGTCGAATGCGTCGGTGTCGTAGCTGGAGTGGAAGAACAGCCCCTCCTGCAGCGGCGAGAGCGGCCACACCTCCTCGACCGGCAGCGGGCTCAGCCGCGACACCTGATCGCGCTCCTCCGCCGTCAGCGAGACGAGGGGAGCGGCGCCGCCGGACCCGGCCGCGTTCGCGTCCGCCGCCGCGGACTCGCCCGCGGCGGCGGCCAGGGCGGCCGGGGTGGGGTGCTCGAACACGTCCTGCGGGCCGATCGCCAGCCCTGCCCGGTGCGCCCGGCCGGAGACCACGATCGTCAGGATGCTGTCGCCGCCCAGCGTGAAGAAGTCGTCGTCGATCCCGACCTCGTCGGTCTCCAGCACCTCGGCGAAGATCTGGCAGAACAGCCGCTCGAGCTCGGTCCGCGGCGCCCGCGCCGCCGCGCGCTCCGCCGCCGGCGCGGGCAGCGCCGCGCGATCGATCTTGCCGCTCAGCGTCAGCGGAAGCTCGTCGAGCACGACGACCTCGGCCGGGACCATCGGGTCCGGCAGCGTCTTCGCCAGGGATGCCCGCAGCTTCTCGGCGTCCAGGACGGTACCCGGCGCGGGCACCGCGTAGGCGACCAGCCGGGTGCCGCCCGGCCCGCCGTGCCGGTCGATCACCGCGGCCCGCCGGACGCCCGGCTCCGCGGCGATCCAGGCCTCGATCTCTCCCAGCTCGATCCGGTTGCCGCGGACCTTGACCTGCCGGTCGACCCGCGCGACGTAGGTGAGGTACTCGACGCGGCCGCCGCCGGCCTCGTCCCGTACGGATCGGCGCACCAGGTCGCCGGTGCGGTACATGCGCTCCCCGGGTGCGCCGAACGGGTCGGCGACGAACCGCTCGGCCGACAGCCCGGCCCGTCCGTGGTAGCCGTGGGCGAGCTGCACGCCCGCGACGTAGAGTTCGCCCGCCGCACCGGTGGGCACCGGTCGCAGGGACCCGTCCAGGACGTACAGGCGGGTGCCCGCGACCGGCCGGCCGATCGGCACCGACGCGGCGCCCTCGGCGCCCTCGGCACCCTCGGCGCCGTCGTACTCCCAGTGGGCCACCTGGATCGTCGTCTCGGTCGGCCCGTACACGTTGTACAGCGGGACGCCGGTCAGCTCGCCCCAGTGCCCGGCGAACTCGCCGGTCAGCGCCTCACCGCCGCTGAAGGCCCGGCGCAGGTTCCGGACGCACTCAAGATCGCCCGCATCCTGCGCGGACTGGAGGAACGCCGCCAGCATCGACGGCACCATCGCCAGCGTGGTGACCCGGTGCTCCCGGATACGGCTCAGAAGATGGGCGGGGTCCCGCTGGCCGCCCGGGCGGGCGGGCACGATCCCGGCGCCGGTGCACAGCGGCCAGAACAGCTCCATCAGCGAGGCGTCGAAGCCGGCCGACAGGTGGTGCAGCACACGGTCGTCCACCCCGAGCGGGAACCGCTCCCGCAGCCACGTGAGCTGCCTGACGATGGCGCGGTGGGGCACGAGCACGCCCTTGGGAAGGCCCGTCGACCCCGAGGTGTAAATGAGGTACGCGGGATGGTCCGGCCCGGCGGTTCCGGCCCGGGGCTCCAGCGGGTCGTCGTCCGGTGCGTCCCCTGGGGTCTCTTCGTCATCGAGGAAGAGGGCCACGCCGTCGGAGCCCGGCATCCGCTCGGCGGCCTCCCGGGTGGTGACGACGGTGCGAGTGCCCGAGTCGCGGAGCATGTACGCCAGCCGCTTCATCGGCAGGTCCACGTCGAGGGGGAGATAGGCGGCCCCCGCCTTCAGCGTTCCGAGCAGTGCGACGACCATGTCCACCGAGCGGGGGACGGCGACCGCCACGATGTCGCCCGGCCGCGTCCCGCGGGCCCGGAGGCGTCGCGCGAGGGCGTGCGCCCGGCGGTCCAGTTCGGCGTAGGTCAGGTCAGGCACCGGCCCGTCGCCGGTGACGGCCGTCGCCTCCGGGGTTCTGGCGGCCTGCGCCGCGATCGCCGCGTCGAGCGTGGGCGCGACCGGGTCCAGCGGCTCCGCCGCGAGCGCGGCACGGGCCCGCTCGTCCGCCGCCGGCGGCTCGACCCGCGCGACCGGGCGCTCGGGATCGGCGGCCACCGCCTCCAGCACCCCGACCAGGCGCTCGGCGATCCGCGCGGCGGTGGCGGCGTCGATTCTGGCGAGGTCGTGGTCGATCCGCAGCGCGAGCCTGTCGCCCGGGAGCACGATCAGGGCGAGCGGGTACTGCTCGACGTTGGTGAAGTCGATGCCGGTGATCTCGACGGTCCCCGAGGGATCGCGCAGGTCCTGCTCCTCGGGGTAGTTCTCCAGCACGATCAGGGTGTCGAAAAGGTCGCCCGTCCCGGCGAGCCGCTGGATCCGGACCAGCCCGAGGTACTGGTGGTCGAGCAGCGCCGACTGCTCCTCCTGCAGGCGGGTCAGCGCGGCGGCGAGCGACTGCCCCGGCCGCCAGCTCATCCGCACCGGCAGCGTGTTGACGAACATGCCGACCATCGACTCGATGCCGTCCACGTCGGCGACCCGGCCGGAGACGGCGGTGCCGAACACCACGTCGCCGCTGCCGGTCATCCGGCCGAGGAGGAACCCCCACGCGCCTTGGACCAGGGTGCCGAGCGTCAGCCCGTGCCGCCGGGCGCAGGCGGCGAGCTCGGCGGTGGCCCGCTCGGACAGCTCGAGGCGGACGTCGGCCCGGTGCCGGCCCTCCGCGGGCGGCGCGTCCGCGCCCCGCGGGGGCGGCAGCGCCTCGGTGAGCCGGGTCGGCCTCTCCAGATCGTCGAGCGCCGTCCGCCAGGCGGCCAGTGCCGCCTCGCGGTCGCGTCCCGCCAGCCACGTGAGGTACTTCCGGTAGGGGGCTGCCGTGGCCTGCACGCGCGGTTCTTCGTCCCGCGTGCCGGAAGGTTCGTAGAACTCCAGCAGCTCGCGAAGCATGACCTGCACCGACCAGCCGTCCGCCACGATGTGGTGGAACATCATCACCAGCTCGTGGCGCTCCTCGCCGTGCCGCACGAGCGTGCAGCGCAGGAGCGGCGGACGTTCGAGGTCGAAGCCCCGGGTCTGCTCCTCGGCCACCACGGCCGCGGCGCGCGCCGCCCGTTCGTCCTCGTCGAGGCCGCTGAGGTCGATCTCCCGCCAGGGCAGGGCGGTCGGGCCACCGGGGACGAACTGGACCACGCGCCCGTCGTCCAGCCGGGCGAACCCGGCGCGAAGCGGGGCATGACGGTCGAGCACGGTCTGCGCCGCCCGGCGCAGCGCCGTTCCGTCCACGGGTCCGCTCAGCTCGAGGACGTGCTGCACCACGTAGACGTTGCCGGACGGCTCGTCGACGAGCGTGTGGAAGAAGAAGCCCTCCTGGAGCGGGGCGAGCGGAAGCACCTCGGGGAGGTCTCCCGCAAGGCGCGTGAGCCGGTCGGCGTCCTCCTGGGAGAGCGGCACCAGCGGCTCCGCGTCGTCCCGCGCGGAGGCGGACTCGGCCGTCTGCTCCGCGGCCGAGGCCGCGAGGGCGAGACCGGCGACGGTGCGGTTCCGGAAGACGTCCCCGGCGGAGAGCCGCAGGCCGGCCGCACGGGCCCGGATGAGCACCTGGATCGCCAGGATGCTGTCTCCGCCCAGCTCGATGAAGTCGTCGTCGGCGCCGACCTCCGGAAGCCCGAGGACCTCGGCGTACACGCCGCTCAGGATCTCCTCGCGGGCTCGGCGCTCGGCGTCGCTGAGCCCGGTGGCGGCGCTGGTCGTGCGGGCGGCGCCGGTCGCCTGCGAACGGCGGGACGAGGCGAGGGCCGCGTAGTCGGGCGCGGGCAGGGCCTCGCGGTCGAGCTTGCCGCTGGGCAGCACCGGAAGCGCGCCGAGCGGCACGAACGCCGCGGGCACCATGTAGCCGGGCAGCCTGCTCCGCAGGTAGGAGCGCAACGATTGCATCAGGGCGCTGACGTCCCGGAAGCCCGACGGCGTATTGGCGTACGCCGCAGGTGCCGCGGAGGCGTCCTCCGACTGGTAGATCTCGCCGGGGTCCACGCCGGGGCGGGCGAACACCACGTCGACGGCCCCGTCCGTCCGGCCGCTCGACAACGTCGCGGCCACCGTGCAGCCGAACTCCTCGCCGAGGGTCCAGAAGGTCTCCGGGTCGATCCCTTCGGATCCGGGGGCGGGGGAGTGGGAAGGGTCGTCGGGCCACAGGGCCCGCAGCGCGTCCAGATCCGGGGTCAGGCGGGCGTTGGGCACGCCGCCGACCCGCAGCAGCGGTGGCTGCTCGGACAAGCGTCCCCCCAGCGCCGCCAGATCGGCGACGTCCGTGCCCCAGCGCAGGTTCTGCACCGCCGCCGGCCCGGTGTCCGTCGCGCCCTCCGGCCGGGTTCGGAGCACCACGTCGTAACGGTGCCGGCTCAGCTCGTTGTGGTGCCGGGCGCGTTTGACGCGCACGTCCACTCCGTGAACGTCGTCTACGGTGCGCGCCAGGGCGGAGAAGAAGTCGGGGGCGAGCAGCAGCTCGCCCTCCCAGCGGATCGCCTGCTCGGCCGCCGCGCGCAGCTCCGGCAGGTCGGCCGGGGCGATCTCACCGAGCCCGGACCCGGCGGGGTTCCGCGCGGCGCGGCACACCTCGACGGCCGCTCGCAGGGACCGCAGCGACCGCAGGTTGCGCACGTCTCCGACGAACACGCTGCCGCCCGGGGCGAGCACGTCCATGGCCGACCGCAGCACCTGGACGAGGTAGTCGGCGCTGGGGAAGTACTGCACCACCGAGTTGACGACCACCGTGTCGAAGTACGCACGGGGAAGTCCGTCGAAGTCGTGCGCGGGCTGGGCCCGCAGCTCCACCCGGTCGGCCAGTCCGGGGATCGTGCCCACCTGGTCCCGCAGGGCGCCGATCGCCTCCTCGGACAGGTCGGTGCCCCAGTAGGCCTCGCAGTCCGGGGCGACCCGGGACATGATCAGGCCGCTGCCGACGCCGAGCTCCAGCACCCGGCGCGGCCGCAGGGACTTGATCTGCTCGACCGTCGCGTCCCGCCACTCCCGCATCTCCTCCAGCGGGATCGGCCGGCCGTCGTAGGTGCTGTTCCAGCCGGTGAAGCTCTCCTTCAGACCGCCTTCCTCGGACTGCACGGCGCTGTAGAGGAGCTCGTGCAGCCGCTTCCACTCGTCGACCTGGTCCTGCTCGCGGTCCTCGTCGCGGTCCGCGCCGGATCCCGCGGCGGGGACGACGTAGGCGACCAGGCGCCGGTCGCCGGGCCGGTCCTCGCGCACCGTGACCGCCGTCTGGGCGATGGACGGGTGCCCGCCGAGCACCGCCTCGATCTCGCCGGGCTCGACCCGGAAGCCCCGGATCTTCACCTGGTCGTCGGCGCGCCCGACGAACTCCAGGCTCCCCCCAGAGGAATCCGACCGCCAGCGCACCAGGTCTCCGGTGCGGTATAGCCGTTCACCGGGGGCCCCGAACGGGTCGGCCACGAATCGCTCCGCGGTCAGCCCGGGCCGGTTGAGGTAGCCGCGGGCCAGTCCGGACCCGCCGAGGTACAGCTCTCCCGTCACTCCCGGGGGGACGGGACGGAGTGCGTCGTTCAGCACGTAGGCGCGGGTGCCCGGGTCCGGGCCCCCGATCGGCACCGTCGATCCCGGCGGCGGGTCGTCCGGGCACTCGCCCAGCGTCGAGTTGACCGTGGCCTCGGTCGGCCCGTAGGCGTTGAACATGCGCCGCCCCGGCGACCAGCGGGCGACCAGCTCCGCCGGCACCCGCTCGGTCCCGGCCAGCAGCGTGGCGTCCGCCGGGAGCGTGCAGTCCTCCGGCATCGTGGCGAGCAGCGCCGGCGGCAGGATCATGAAGTTGACGTCGTGCGCGTGGGCGTACTCGGAGAGCTCGGGGCCCGGCACCCGGCGCTCCGAAGGGACGATCACCAGGCGTCCCCCCGAGAGCAGCCCCAGGCACAGGTCCCAGAAGGCGACGTCGAAACTGGGCGAGGCGAACTGGAGGACCCTGCTGTGCGGCCCGACCCCGAGCCGCTCGCTCTGGGTGGCGACCAGCTTCGCGACCCCGGAGTGGGTGACCACGACGCCCTTGGGACGTCCCGTGGACCCGGAGGTGTAGATCACGTACGCCGCGTTGCGCACGTCGAGCGTGCTCTGGGGCGCGGTGCCGGGGCGGGCGGCGATGTCGGCGGCGGTGGACGGATCGTCGAGCACCAGGCGCGGGGTCTCCGCGACGTCCGGCACCGCCTCCGCCGGCGCGCCGGCGGTGACGACGCAGACCGGTCTCGCGTCGTCCAGCATGAAGGCGAGACGTTCGGCGGGATGGTCGGTGTCGAGCGGGAGGTACGCACCGCCCGCTTTGAGCACGGCCAGCTCGGCGACGATCATCTCCGGCGAGCGCGGCAGCGCCAGCGCCACGACCCGCTCCGGCCCGACGCCGCGCTCGATCAGGGCGTGCGCCAGCCGGTTCGCCCGCGCGTTCAGCTCGGCGTAGGTCAGTTCGGTGTCACCGAAGACCAGTGCCACCGCGTCCGGCTTCTCGCGGACCCGCGCCTCGAACATCTCGGGCAGCGTCGCCGGTGCCACCGGGCACTCGGTGTCGTTCCACTCGACGAGGATCCGGTGGCGCTCCTCCGGGGACAGCCCGACGCCCTGTTCAGCAGAGATTTCCTGGGTCACAACCGCACCTCCGACACGGCCGAATACGCATGCTCGCTCCTCCGACCGGGTCGGTGGGTGTCCCGACCCGGTCGGCCCGGGTGCCCGGCGTCAGCGTGCGTTGTTGAGAAGCGGCACCATCTGGTCGATGGCGAAGGGGATGCTCAGCACGGTGCCGAAGGAGACCGCGGCGCCGGTCGGGTTGTAGGGGACGAACACGGCGCGGTTCTCCTTGGCCACCTTCAGCCCGGCGTACACCTTGTCGCCCCCGACCATCTTCTGGACGTCCGGCAGGGAGCTCAGGAAGACCAGGCGGTCGACGTCGACGAGGTCGAGCCGCTCGGAACCGATCACGGTCGCCTGTTCCTTCCCGGCGGCCTTGGCGATCGCGTCCGGGACTGTCAGGCCCAGCCCCTTGACGAACTCCACCTTCGGGTCGGTCGGCCCGAACACGGCGTACTGGCCGGGCTTGAACGGATCGGCGACGGCGAAGGTCTTCCCGGCGAGCCCCGGGTTCTTCGTCCGCGCGTCGGCGAAGCGGCGGTCGACCGCGGCGACGAGCTCCTTGGCCTGCGCCTCCTTGCCGAGCGCCTTCCCGGTGACCAGGGTGATGTCCTTCCAGGGCATCGCGTAGTCGCCGTACTGGGCGGGCGGTGCGACGGTGGGCGCGAGCTTGGAGAGCGTGTCGTACTGCTCCTTCTTCATGCCCGTGTAGAGGCCGATGATCAGGTCGGGCTTCAGCGCAGCGATCTTCTCGAGCTTGTAGTCATCGCGCTGCCCGACGACGGTGGGCGGGGTGCCGCCCCACTTCGCCGTGCTCCAGGGGAACTTGTCGACGGCCAGGCCCATCCCGGGGAACTCGACGACGCCCACGGGCTTGACGCCCAGCGCCAGCACGGCGTCCTGGTCGGTCATCCCGACGGTCACCACCCGCTTGGGGGAGGACTTGATCTCGGCGGTCCCGTACTTGTGCTCGATGCGGACCGGGAAGCCGGCGCCGGACCCGGCCTGGCCGCCGCCCGAGTCCGCGTCCTCGCCGCTCCCGCAGGAGGCGAGGCCAAGGGTCAGGAGCAGCACGGCCGCCAGCATCAAGGTGATCTTCCTGGCGCCGGCCGGCGAATGCGATGTGGGGGACATCGGCTCCCCTTCGGAGTCGTGTGTTGGGGGCGCCGGACACGGCGAAACTCCGCGCACCGGCGTCGCCGCGATACTAAGGTAAGGCTTACCTAAGCACAAGGATATTGGGTTGTATAAGGTATGCCTCACCTAAAGTCGATATAAACCGTGGTCGGTGCCACCCCCCAACAGGTTGTGATCAACGTGACGGAAAAGACCCGGCCGCCCGCCCCGGCGGCGGCCGATCTGACCGCTCCGCCCGGCGACCGGCCCCGCTCCGGGCTTCCGGCGGGCCGCCTCAAGGCGGGGCGCTTTCAGGTGGGACGGCCCGCGCTGCTGGCCGGGGCGCTCGGACTGCTCGGTCTCCTGTGCCTGCTGTCGATCGCGGTGGGCAGCCGGCAGATCCCCCTCGACCAGGTGCTGCGGGCGCTCACCGGACCGCGCGACACCGAGATCGGCACCATCGTCTGGGACGCGCGCGTGCCGCGCACCGTGCTCGGCCTGCTCGCCGGAGCCGCGCTGGGGCTCGGCGGCGCGGTCATGCAGGCGCTGACCCGCAACCCGCTGGCCGACCCGGGGCTGCTGGGCGTCAGCGCGGGCGCCGCCTTCGCGCTGATGCTGGCGGTCGGGGTGGCGGGCATGACGTCGCTGTACGGCTACGTCTGGTTCGCCTTCGCCGGGGCGCTGGTCGCCACCGTCGCGGTCTACGTGCTCGGCGGGCTCGGCCGGGGCGGGCAGACGCCGGTCAAACTCGCGCTCGCCGGGATCGCCGTCACATTCCTGCTGGAGTCGGTGACCCGCGGGGTCTCGCTGATCGACCCGCAGGTGCTCAACCGGTACCGCTTCTGGGCGTCCGGATCGCTGGCCGGGCAGAACAGCACGACCATCATGCAGGTGCTGCCGTTCCTGGCGGTCGGCGCGGTGCTGGCGCTGAGCCTCGCACCCGCGCTGAACAACCTCGCCCTCGGGGACGACGTGGCGGCGTCGCTGGGGCGGCGGCTGCGGTTGATCCGACTGCAGGGGGTCGTCGCGGTGACGCTGCTGACCGGCGCCGCCGTGGCGGTCGCGGGCCCGATCGTCTTCGTCGGGCTGGTGGTCCCGCACGCCGTGCGCGCGGTCAGCGGGCCGGACCAGCGGTGGCTGCTGCCGCTGGCCGCGCTGCTGGCGCCCTGCCTGCTGCTGGCCGCCGACATCGCCGGACGGGTCGTGGCCCGCCCGGAGGAGATCGACGCCGGCATCGTGGCGGCGTTCCTCGGCGCGCCGTTCTTCATCGCGCTGGTCCGCCGCCGCCGTCTCGCCGAGCTGTGAACGACCAGGACACCGCGCCAGCCCAGGATGGGACGGGGAACATGGACACCGCGCCGAGCACTCGTGGAGCCCGCACATGAGCGTCATCGAAGTCACCCGGGTCGCCGGGCGCACCGCCGTACGGCTCAAGTGGCCGCCGGTGGCGGGGGTCGTGCGGCCCCGGTTGCTGGTGACGTGCCTGGCGCTGGCCGCCGCGGCCTTCCTCGTCCTGTGCGTGGGCCTGGGCTCCGGCGACTACCCGCTCGGCATCACGGAGGTGGTGCCCGCGCTGTGGGGCGCGGGCGACGCGGGGACCCGCCTCATCGTCCAGGAACTGCGGCTGCCGCGGGCACTGATCGGCCTGCTGGCGGGCGCCGCCTTCGGCCTGTCCGGTGCGATCTTCCAGACCCTGACCCGCAACCCGCTGGCCAGCCCGGACATGATCGGCATCACCCAGGGGGCGGGCACGGCCGTGGTCGGCGGGCTCGTGCTGGGAATCGGGGCGGGCCTGGGCACCCAGGCGCTGGGACTGGCCGGCGCGATGCTCACCGCCCTGCTCATCTACCTGCTCGCCTGGAACCGCGGCACGACCGGGTTCCGCATCGTCCTCGTCGGCATCGGCGTGAACTGGCTGTGCGCCAGCGCCACGCAGTACCTCATCGTCAGGGCGAAGGTCTGGGAGGCGCACCAGGCCGTGGGCTGGCTCGTCGGCAACCTGAACGGCCGGGGCTGGGAGAGCGTTCGCCCGCTCGCCTTCGCGCTGGCCGTGCTGGTGCCGCTCGCGCTCCTGCTCAGTCCCTGGCTGCGCGCGCTCCAGCTCGGCGACCAGGTGGCGGGCGGGCTGGGCGTCCCGGTGCAGCGGGCACGGCCGGCGCTGCTGGGCACGGCCGTCGGCCTGGTCGCGTTCGCCACCGCCGGGGCCGGGCCGATCGCGTTCGTGGCGCTGGCCGCCCCGCAGATCGCGCTCCGGCTCGCCGGCACCCCCCGGCCGCCGCTGACCGCGTCCGCGCTCACCGGCGCGCTCATCGTCCTCGGCTGCGACCTGATCGCGCAGCGGCTGTTCGCCGACCTGGAACTGCCGGTCGGCGTCGTCACCGGCGTGCTCGGCGCGCCGTTCCTGCTCTGGCTGCTCGCCCGTGCCAGCCGCATCGGCTCTGGAGGCTGAACCCGTGACATCCACCTCGTCCACCGACACGCAGTCCCCCCACACCCCCGCCCCGGCCGACGCCGCCGCCGGGCCCGAACCGGACCTGCGGGCGAGCGGGCTGCGGCTGGCGTACGAAGACCGCGTGGTGGTCGAGGACCTCGACCTGGTCGTCCCGCCCGGGCGGATCAGCGCCATCATCGGCGCCAACGCGTGCGGCAAGTCCACCCTCCTGCGCGCGCTGGCCCGGCTGCTGCCGCCGCGCGGCGGCGCCGTCCACCTCGACGGCCGCGCCATCCACTCCATGCCGACCAAACAGGTCGCGCGGCGGCTGGGCATCCTGCCGCAGGCGCCGGTCGCCCCCGAAGGGCTGACGGTCGTCGACCTGGTCGGCCAGGGCCGCGCCCCCTACCAGACCTGGTGGCGGCAGTGGTCCTCCGCCGACCACGACGCGGTGGCCGCGGCGCTGCGCGCGACGGGGATGCTGGAGCACGCGGACCGCCCGGTCGACGAACTGTCCGGCGGGCAGCGGCAGCGGGCCTGGATCGCCATGGCCGTGGCCCAGGGCACCCCGATCCTGCTGCTGGACGAGCCGACCACGTACCTGGACCTGGCCCACCAGATCGACGTGCTCGACCTGGTCGTCGATCTGAACCGGAGCGAGGGCCGCACGGTGGTCATGGTGCTGCACGACCTGAACCAGGCGTGCCGGTACGCCGACCACGTCGTCGTGATGAAGTCCGGTGCGATCGTGGCCGAGGGACCGCCCGGCGAGGTGGTCGACGCGGACCTGGTGGAGGAGGTCTTCGGGCTGCGCTGCCAGATCACCGCCGACCCGGTCGCCGGCACCCCTCTGGTCATCCCGATGGGACGCCACCACTCCGGCGAGTGAGCGTCAGCGCCTGGTGGCGTAGGAGTCCCGCTCCCGTGCCCGCAGGCGCTCGCCCACCGAGTCGGCGATCTCACCCGCGCGGACGGCGGTGTTGGACAGCAGCGTGGAGCCGATGCCGTGGGTGTGCTCGGTGGCGCCCTGCACGTAGAGACCGCAGTGCATGGCGGCCTCCGCGGCCAGGCGGTAGTCGCGTTCCACCCGCAGCCCGCCGTCGGGACGGCGCAGGCAGTACTCCCCGGCCTCGCCCAGCAGGGACAGCGGATCGCACGGCCGGTACCCCGTCGCGTAGACGAGGGCGTCGGCGTCCAGCGTCGCGCGTTCGCCGGTCGGCAGGAACTCCACGGTGGCCCGCACCCCGGCGTCGCCGGCCGCGACGTCGGCGACCCGCGAGGCGTTGAGGATGCGCAGCCGCTCCTTGCCCGCGACCTTCTCCTGGTAGTGCCGCCGGTAGAGCTCGTCGATGACCTCGATGTCGACCACCGAGTAATTGGTGGAGCCGTGGTAGCCCATCAGCGCCCGCTTCACCTCGTCGGGGGCCGTGAAGAAGTGGTCGACCGCCTCGGGGTCGAAGATGCGGTTGGCGAACGAGCTGTCGTCGGCCGGCGTGTAACCGTACTTGGCGAAGACCGCGCAGACCTCGGCCTCGGTGAAGGTGCGGTGCAGGTAGTCGGTGACCTCGGCGGCGCTCTGCCCGGCCCCCACCACCAGCAGCCGCCGCGGGTCGCGCAGGCCCGGAGCGCGGTCCAGCAGTTCCTCGCTGTGCCAGATCCGTTCGCCGGCGACGATCCCGTCGGGCAGCACCGGCTCCAGCCCGGCGGCGATCACCAGATTGCGGGCGCGCCGCGTTGTGAGCTCGTCGGAGCGGCCGCCCTGCCGCACCACCACGTCGACGTACTCGACGACACCGTCGACGACGACCGGGGTGACGCCGACGACCTCCGAGCCGTACTCGACCTCGTCGTTGAACGCGGCCGCGGCCCACTCCAGGTAGTCGTGGAACTCCGCACGCGAGGGGAACATCGTCTTGTGGTTGATGAAGTCGGTGAGCCGGCCGCGGTCGTGCAGATAGCTCAGGAACCCGAACCCGCTCGCCGGGTTCCGCGTCGTGACCAGGTCCTTGAGGAACGACACCTGCATGGTGGTGCCTTCGATGAGCATCCCGCGATGCCAGCCGAACGCCGGTTGCTTCTCCAGGAACACCGCGTCGACCGCTTCGCCGGTCCGCGCGTGCCGCTCACGCAGCGCGATCGCCAGGGCGAGGTTGGAGGGACCGAAACCGATGCCGACGAGATCGTGGACACGCATGCAAGGGCCTTTCCGGAGACGCGGCGCCGGGGCATGGCAGACCGGCGCCGCGGTGCGGCTCGGCACACCGCGACGCCCGTGGGCTTCCCATGATCCGGCATTATCGTTTAGGTTAGGCTCACCTAATGTAGGCGAGCCTAACTCCCCTTGATCGTCCGCACAAGGAGGCCATATGCGGGTCGTGATGTTCGGCTACCAGACCTGGGGGCACCGCACGCTCCAGGCCCTGCTGGACTCCGGGCACGAAATCGTCCTGGTCGTGACGCACCCCAAGAGCGATCACGCCTACGAGAAGATCTGGGACGACTCGGTCGCGGACCTGGCCGCCGAGCACGGCGTTCCGGTGCTGCTGCGCAACCGGCCCGACGACGAGGAGCTGATCGGCCGCCTCAAGGAGGCCGACCCCGACCTCCTGGTCGCCAACAACTGGCGGACCTGGATCCCGCCGCAGATCTTCAGCCTCCCGCGCCGCGGCACCCTCAACATCCACGACTCGCTGCTGCCCGCCTACGCGGGCTTCTCGCCGATCATCTGGGCGCTCATCAACGGCGAGAAAGAGGTCGGCGTCACCGCGCACATGATGAACGAGGAGCTGGACGCCGGCGACATCGTGGTGCAGCGCGCCGTCCCGGTCGGCCCGTCCGACACCGCCACCGACCTGTTCCACCGCACCGTCGACCTCATCGGCCCGATCGTCGCCGACGCGCTGGAGCTCATCGCCTCCGGCCGCACCGAGTTCACGCCTCAGGACCGCTCCAAGGCCAGCTTCTTCCACAAGCGCTCCATCGACGACGGCCGCATCGACTGGAACTGGCCGGCCGAGGACATCGAACGCCTGGTCCGCGCACAGTCCGACCCGTACCCCAACGCCTTCACCTACTACAAGGGCGAGCGCGTCCGCGTGCTGAAGGCGTCGGTCTCCCAGGGGATCTACGGCGGCACGCCGGGACGCGTCTTCATCCGCGAAGGCGACGGCGTGGTCATCGTCGCGGGAGCGGACGCCCGCCGCGGCCGCGGCCGCGGCCTCGTCATCGAGCGGGTCCGCACCGAGGACGGCGCCGACCTGCCGGCCACCGAACTCTTCCGCACGATGGGCGGCTACCTCACCGGCAGCGCATGACCGTCCCCGGGGCCGAGACCGCCGCCATGGCCGGCCTGCTCGCCGAGCTGGTGCGCATTCCCAGCGCCGGCGGCTCACCCGCGGAGACCGAGATCCAGGAACGCCTCGCCGCCTGGATGCGGGCCGAGGGCCTGGAGGTCGACGACTGGCCGATCCCCGTGGAGGAGCTGACCGCCGAGGCCGGCTTCCCCGGCATGGAAGTCCCGCGAACCCGGGCCCGCGGCCTGGTCGGCCGCCTCCCCGGCACCGGCGGCGGCCCCTCCCTCATGCTGAACTGCCATGTCGACGTCGTGCCGCCCGGCGACCCGGACGCCTGGACCGACGACCCGTACAGCGGGCGCCTCGACGGCGACCTGCTGTACGGGCGCGGCGCCTGCGACATGAAAGGCGGGCTGGTCGCCGCCTTGTTCGCACTGCTCGCACTGCGCGCCGTGCCGCTGCGCGGCGACCTGCTGATCGCCTGCGTGCCCGGCGAGGAGGACGGCGGTCTGGGCTCCTACGCCCTGCTGAAACGGGGCTGGCGGGCCGACGCCTGCGTCATCCCCGAACCGACCGGGCTGGACGTCGTGCCCGCCAACGCCGGAGCGCTGACCTTCCGGCTCCGCATCCGCGGCCGCGCCGCCCATGCCGCCCGCCGCGAGGGCGGAGTGAGCGCGGTGGAGAAGTTCCTGCCCGTCTTCACCGCCCTGCGCCACCTGGAACGCCGGCGCAACACCGATGTCGATCCCCTCATGAAACGCTGGGACCTGCCCTACGCCATCGAGATCGGGACCGTCCACGCCGGCGACTGGTCGTCCACGGTCCCCGGCGACCTGGTCGCCGAGGGGCGCATCGGCGTAGCCCTGGGCGAGCCCGAGGAAGCCGCGCGACGCGCCCTGGAACGAACAGTGGCGAACGTATGCGCCTCCGACGACTGGCTGTCCCGCCACCCCGTCCAGGTCGAGTGGTGGGGCGGCCGCTTCGCCGCCGGCCGTCTCCCCGAACACGACAACGACCTGCTGGACCGGCTCACCAGGGCGCACACCGGCGTCACCGGCGAAGCCCCCGCTGTCTGGGGCGCCCCTTACGGCAGCGACCTACGTCTCCTCACCGGAATCGGCGGCATCCCGACCGTCCAATACGGCCCCGGCGACATCAGCCGCATGCACGCCCCTGACGAATGCGTGTCCCTCACCGAGGTCGCCACCGCCGCCCAAACCCTGGCCGCCCTCGCCCAGGCCCACTGCCGAACAGCCTGACCCAATGTGAGGCCGTGCGGCACTTCTGCGATGAGTCCTATGCGAGATGCTTCCGCGAAACCCCTCGGAGGCGGTCCGGTTCTCCGCGCCGGCGCCCGTCCAATCCCGTTCAAATTCGTTCGGCCGGTTGTCTGAACAGCTGAGACACCCTTTTGATGTCATAAGGATCTTGCTGGTCAGTCGGTGAAGCGCCGGTTCGCGAACGTCATGGACACGGCGCACGGACAGGGGCTGATGTGTTGACCTCCTCCCCCTCGTGAACGAGGGGGATTCCAACCCGTGGCCTCAGGAGAGGAGAAGGGGTTGAGGTTCGCGGTTCGTCCGCCCCGGCAACCCGGAGCGTCCCCGCGCAGCGACGGCCGGTCCGGCCGCCGTGCACACGAGTCCGAGTCCGGTCTCGTGGGCGATGTTGCGTGCCGCGTTCACATCGGCGTTGCCGGCGAAGCCGCAGGACCGGCACCGGAAACGCGCTTGGCTCTCACGCGCCTGCGGGTCGGTGGTCCCGCACGCCGAGCAGCGCTGCGAGGTGTACGCGGGATCGATCCTGTGGACGCGGCCGGGCGCCTTGTGCTCCAGCCGCTCGACCAGCAGGCCCCATCCGCTTGCCAGGATGCCCCGGTTCAGCCCCGCCTTCTGAGCGACGTTGCGTCCCGGGTGCTGGAGGGTGCCTTTGGCGGAGCGGGTCATGCCCCCGATGCGCAGGTCCTCGACACCGATCACCTCGAACTCGCGGGCCAGCCTGGTGGAGGTCTGCTCCACCCAGTTCTTGCGGCGGTCGCGCTCGCGGGCCTTGAGCCGGGCGAGCGCGGCCTTGAGCCGCGCGCGGCGGGCGGAGCCGCGCCGGGCACGCCCCGACTTGCGGGCCAGCAGTTCCAGGCGTCGTGTTTCTCCGGGTGTGAGGCCGGGGACCTTCAGCAACTCCCCGGTCGAGAGGGCGGCGCTGACGGCAACGCCCCGGTCCACCCCGACCACGCTTCCGTCACCAGGACCGGGAACCGGGGACGGGAGGTACGCGAACGCCACATGCCAGCGCCCTACCCGATCACGGGTCACCCGGTAGGACTTCACGCCCTCCGGCACCGGCCGCGACAAGCGGAACCGCACCCATCCGCACTTGGGCACCAGCACCGCACCCCACTTACGCGACAACCGCTCGACCTGGTGGGGTTTGACGCCGACCTGCCGGAACCCCTCATGCACACCCTGCTTGCGCCACGTGGGCCGCTTGTGCGTCCCGGCAAAGAAATTGCCCATCGCCTGCGCGAAGTCACGCAGCGCCTGCTGCTGCACGGTCTGGGACCCGGCCCGCAACCACGCGAACTCGGCACGGGCCGCGGTGAGCTGCCGGGACTGCTCGGTGTAGCCCGGCGCCCTCCCGCGCAGGTGCCGGGACCAGAAACCGTGTTGCTCCACGGCCAGGTTCCACACGTACCGGGCGTGCGCGCAATGCCCGAGCAGGACCTGCTCCTGCTCGGAGGTGGGGTCCAGGCGGTAACGCGGCACAGGGGTGAGCGTAGCGTGCACGCTCGAACACAGAGACGAAAACCTGCAGGATGGCGCCTGGCCTGGTCAACTGACATTCGCCCCGGGGGGAATGTCCTTTTCCTGCCCTGCTCCGCAGGGGGCCGATTCCTCCCCGGCCTCAATCAAGGCCGGGGTTTCCTCGGAGGTTCTTTGATGAAACGCAGCGGAGCGGTCATGCCCGGCAGGGGTCTGCCGCAGACAGTGATCTCCGTCGGTTTATTGGGCCCGTTCCAAGTGTCCGTGAACCAGGTCCCCGTCCAGTTGACGGCGGGCAGGCTGCGCATTCTGCTGGCGGTACTGGCGCTGTCATCGGGCAGGACGGTGGCGGTCGACCGCCTGGCATCGTCGGTGTGGACGGACGGCCATCAACCCAACAATGTTCGGCGCAGCATACAGACCTATATCGGACGGCTGCGAAGCCTGCTCGGCGCGGAGTCGATCGGCTCGACCCCCGCGGGCTATGTCCTGCGGGCCGGCTCGGAGCAGGTCGACGCACTCCGGTTCGTCGGATTATTGAAGAAATCCTCCGAGGCGTCGGACACCGCGGAGCGAACCGACCGCCTTCTCGAGGCGCTGGCCCTGTGGAGGGGAAGGCCGTTCGATGGAGTGCCGTCCTCACAACTGGCGGAGTCGGAAACGCCCTGGCTGCTGGAGGGGTACCTCACCGCGCTGGAACGGCGGCTCGACCTGGACCTCGCCGCAGGCCGGCACCGAGGACTGGTAGTCGAACTGAGTGAACTGGTCACGCGACATCCATTGCGCGAGTCGCTGTGGATCCGGCTGATCATCGCCCTCGACCGGTCGGGACGCCGTGCCGACGCGCTGGCGCAGTACGACCGGGCCCGCGCCAGGATCGCCACCGAACTCGGAGTGGACCCCGATCCGACCCTGCAGCGGGTTCACGCCGATCTCCTGGCGGGCCGATCGGCGCGTCTGGAGAGCGTGGCGAAGGTCCCCTGATGGTGAAGTCGTCCATGCGCGAAGCCGAGACCGAGGGCCAGGAGCGGCTCACGGCGGCGCTCGGCGATGGCAAGTCCCTCGTCAGCGAGCGCGACTCGTTCGGCAGGGAGCTGTGCAACGCCACCGGCGCCATCACCGAGAACCTCAACACCGCGAAGGCGACGCTGGAAGAACTCCAGGAAAGGCTGCGCCGATGAGCTTCAGGTCCCCGGCAGGCGGTCGGCAAGCTCCTGTGGGCGGCAGGCGGGTGATCAGCCGGCCGTCGGCCTGAACCTCCGTGAAAAGCACGGTCCTGCCTTGGCGGGATCTGCTAGATCTTTGATCTTTGATCTGATACTTTCCTGGGGACGATACGAGGGCCCCGTGATCGCCGGTGGCGCCACGGAGAAGGGAGCGCGGCATGCCTACCCGCGGACGGACACGATGCGCCTGACTCATCTGCAGCGGCTGGAAGCGGAGAGCATCCAGATCTTCCGCGAGGCCGTGGCCGAATCCGAGCGTCCGGTGATGCTCTACTCGGTCGGCAAGGACAGTTCGGTGATGCTGCACCTGGCCCTGAAGGCGTTCCACCCGTCAAGGCCCCCGTTCCCCTTGCTCCACGTCGACACGACGTGGAAGTTCAAGGCGATGTACGAATTCCGCGACGCCCTGGTGGCCGAGCTCGGCCTCGATCTGTTGGTGCACAAGAACCCGGAGTGCCTGGAACAGGGCATCAACCCCTTCGACCACGGCTCCGCGCTGCACACCGACATGTGGAAGACGGAGGGGCTCAAGCAGGCGCTGGACCTGCACCGCTTCGACCTCGCCTTCGGCGGGGCGCGGCGCGACGAGGAGAAGTCGCGCGCGAAGGAGCGGGTGTTCTCCTTCCGCTCGGCCCAGCACCGCTGGGACCCCAAGGCCCAGCGGCCGGAGCTGTGGCGGCTCTACAACGCGCGCAAGCATCCGGGGGAGAGCGTGCGCGTCTTCCCGCTGTCGGACTGGACCGAACTCGACGTCTGGCAGTACATCTACAAAGAAGACATCCCGATCGTTCCGCTCTACCACGCCGCGCCCCGTCCGATCGTCGAGCGCGACGGGGTGCTGGTGATGGCCGACGACGACCGCATGCGCCTGCACCCGGGTGAGGAACCGCGGATGCGCAGCGTCCGCTTCCGCACGCTCGGCTGCTATCCGCTCAGCGGCGCCGTCGAGAGCACCGCGTCGACGCTGCCCGAGATCATCCAGGAGATGCTGCTGACCACGACGTCGGAACGCCAGGGCCGCGCCATCGACCACGACTCGTCCGGGTCGATGGAGAAGAAGAAGCAGGAAGGCTACTTCTGATGGCGCACAGCACCACCGACCTCATCGCGAGCGACATCGAGTCCTACCTGGCGCTGCACGAGCAGAAGTCCATGCTGCGGTTCATCACCTGCGGCAGCGTCGACGACGGCAAGAGCACGTTGATCGGCCGGCTCCTCTACGACTCCAAGCTGGTGTTCGAGGACCACCTCACGGCCCTGGAGGCCGACTCCAGGAAGGTCGGGACCCAAGGCGGCGAGCTCGACTTCGCGCTGCTCGTCGACGGCCTCGCCGCCGAGCGCGAGCAGGGCATCACCATCGACGTCGCCTACCGGTTCTTCTCCACCGAGAAGCGCAAGTTCATCGTCGCCGACACGCCCGGCCACGAGCAGTACACGCGCAACATGGTCACGGGCGCCTCCACCGCCGACCTCGCGGTGATCCTCGTCGACGCGCGCAAGGGCGTGCTGACCCAGACCCGCCGCCACAGCTACCTCGTCTCGCTGCTCGGCATCCGCCAGGTCGTGCTCGCGGTCAACAAGCTGGACCTCAAGGAGTACTCCCAGCAGGTCTTCGACGCCATCGAGGCCGACTACCGCGGCTTCGCCGCGAGCATCGGGCTGACCGACGTCACCTGCATCCCGATGTCGGCCCTGCGCGGTGACAACGTCACCGAGCCCGGCCCCAACATGCCCTGGTACGACGGCCCCACGCTCGTCCGGCATCTCGAGACCGTCGTCATAGACGAAGATCTCGAGCCGACCCGTCCGTTCCGGATGCCCGTGCAATGGGTCAACCGGCCGGACCTGGATTTCCGTGGCTTCTCCGGCCGGGTCCTGGGCGGCACCGTCCGCGCCGGCGACCGGATCCGCGTTCTGCCGTCGGGCCGCGAGTCGACGGTCGCGCGCATCGTGACCCGCGACGGTGACCTCGACGAGGCCGTCCCGGGGCAGTCCGTGACCCTCACCCTCACCGACGAGATCGACATCAGCCGCGGCGACGTCATCGCCGCGGCCGGCGACCCGCCCGGCGTCGCGGACCAGTTCGAGTGCCACCTGGTCTGGATGAGCGAACAGCCGATGCTGCCCGGTCGCCCGTACCTGCTCAAGATCGGAGCCGGAACCACCGGCGCGAGCACGGCGCGGCCGAAGTACCGGGTCAATGTCAACACCCTCGAGCACACCGCCGCGAAGACGCTCGAACTGAACGAGATCGGCGTCGCGACGATCAACCTCGACCGGCCGATCGCCTTCGACCCCTATGCCGACAACTGCGAGATGGGCGGTTTCGTGCTTATCGACCGGTTCACCAATGACACGGTCGGCGCGGGCCTCATCGACTTCGCGCTCCGCCGCGCGCACAACGTCCACTGGCAGGCCATCGACGTCGACAAGCAGGCCCGCGCCCGGATCAAGGGCCAGCGTCCGGCCGTCGTCTGGTTCACCGGCCTGTCCGGCGCCGGCAAGTCCACCATCGCGAACCTGGTCGAGCGCAAGCTCCACGAGCAGGGGTTCCACACCTGCCTGCTCGACGGCGACAACGTCCGCCACGGCCTCAACAAGGATCTCGGCTTCACCGAAGCCGATCGGGTCGAGAACGTCCGCCGCGTCGCCGAGGTGTCCAGGCTCTTCGTCGAGGCGGGGGTGATCGTGCTCGCCTCGTTCATCTCCCCGTTCCGCGCGGAGCGTCGCCTCGCCCGCGACCTGCTCGGGGACGGCGAGTTCATCGAGGTGCACGTCGACGCGCCGCTCGAGGTCGCCGAGGGGCGTGACCGCAAGGGCCTGTACGCCAAGGCACGTCGTGGCGAGCTCGTGCACTTCACCGGCATCGACTCGCCGTATGAGGCCCCCGAGGCACCGGAGGTGCGTCTCGACGCCGGCGGGGCGGTACCGGCCGCGGACAACGCCGACCTCGTCGTCGAGTACCTGCGCCGGGCCGGCGTGCTCGCCCCGCCGACCGCGGATTCCTGATGCGGTGATCAGCCGCGACCCGCGACGGGCCGTCCGGACCCGGCCCGGGCGGGGAAGACGCAGGCCAGCGGTACGCCCGTCCCGGTACGATGACAGGACGGGCCAAGATCGGCTGGCTCGTCCGCGCCTGTCCGTGTGACCGTCCAGCACCCACGGGGTGTGTGAGTAGAAGGCAGCTGCGAACGTGCAACAGCGCCGTCTCGTTCGAACGAAGACACGTGCTGTCGTCGTCGATTACGTGCTCGAAGAGCTCTTCGAGGGGAGGCTCAAGTCGGGCGACCGGATCGACCTGGACGAGGTCTGCGAGGCGCTCGGCGTCAGCCGCCTCCCCGTCCGCGAAGCGATCGTCATGCTCGAGCGGGACGGGATCGTGTCGACGAAGTACCACCGCGGTGTCTACGTCGAGCCCTTCGACGCGGAGTCGATCATGGACGACTTCGAGATCATGGGGGTGTTGAGCGGCATCGCGCTGCGCCGGCTCACCGACAAGCGCGACTCCGAGACCATCGCCGCCCTCCAGCGCCTCGTCGACGAACTGCGGTCGGCGGACCCGGAGGACGGGGAGCGCGTCTTCGAGCTGGTGCAGCAGATCATCACCCTGGAGCACCGCGCCGGCGGATCGCGCCGACTGCGCGCCGAACTGCGGTCCTACCAGGGATTCCTGCCCCAGGCCTTCCGCGTCGGCGCCGGCCGGAACCACGCCGACACCGTCAGGGCGCATGACCTCGTGGTCCGCGCCATCGCCGAAGGCGACGGCGAGCAGGCGGCCCGGCACCGGTTGGAGGACTTCCGAGACGCCGGCGAGCGGGTCGTGCGCGAACTCGAACGGCGAGGCGTCCTCAGCGGCGCTTGATCGCGGCGCCCTTGCCCGCCGCGCCCGGGAGCGCCTCGCCGGACGTTCCTAAGGAACCCGGTAGCCGTCACGTGTGAGCAGGCGGACGGGGTCGGTGCCGTCCCACGCGGCGCAGGTCTGCGAGATGTTGTGCAGCCGGGCGAGAAACGTCGGCGTTCGCTCGACCACTTCGGTGAAGAAGCCGAAGTCGGCGGCGGTGTCGAAGTACGCGACGCGGAAGCTTCCGTTGTCGCTCTCCGCGGCGAGTTCATAGCCGAGCCGCTCGTAGTGCGCCTTCTTGCCGTCGTAGTCGTGGGTCACGGTGCACAGCTGGTGGAGCCCGGACACCCGGCCGCGGCGCCATTCCCGGTAGATGCTGGGACGGTCGCAGTGCTGCTGGACGAGTTCGATCTGCACCGGGCCCGCCTGCGCCACCGCGATCTGGAGGGTCGCGGTGGACCGCTCCCCGCGGTACGTCGTGTGCTGGTCGACGACCGGTAGGACGTGGAAGGGGCCGACGCCGAAGACCCGAGCCCATGTGGACGCGGCGCCGAGCAGGTCATTGACGAGGAACCCGAGCTGGAAGAACCGGTAGTCGCCCTCCGGCCAGGTCTGGTCGAACAGTGGATGCCTTGCGCTGTCCATCGCGTCGTGCCCTGTCCTGTTCATCGGGTCGTGAGGGGGCGGACGAGTACCTCCTGCGCCACGCTCGCGACGAGACGTCCGTCGGTGTCGTGGACGGCGCCGCGGGTGAGCCCGCGGTCGCCGACGATGGCGAGCGCTTCCTGAGTGTGGAGGTGCCAGCGGTCGAAGCGAACCGGCCGGTGAAGCCAGATGGCGTGATCGAGGCTGAAGCCGGTGAACTTCCCCGGACCGGACCCGTCCGGATGGGCGCGGAAGGCCATGTCCATCAGAAGGAAGTCACTGGCGTAAGCGAGGAGTGCGGCGTGTAGCGCCCGGTCCTCGCCGACGTCGCGGGGGAGCCGCATCCAATGCGACCGCGTCCCGCTCGCCGAGGGCCCGCCGAGGAAGGTCGGCGCCTCACCGATGCGCATCTCGAGGGGAGGCGGCCGGTCGATCCAGCTGCGACCGAGCTCCTGCTGCTCGGCGGGCAGTTCATGTGCCCAGTGCTGGATCAGGGGCAGTTCCTCTGGTCGCGGAGTTTCCGGAGCCGGCCCGCAAACGTCCGGCTCGGTGGCGTTGGCGTGGAACAAGACGATCGCTACCAGCCGTGGCCGGTCCTCCTGGAGCACCGTGACCCGCCGCGTCGCCACCGAGCGGCCGTCGCGCACGCGGTCGACCGCCAAGGTGGCCGGCCGGTCGGGCGCGCCGGCCTCGACGAAGGCGGCGTGCAGGGCGTGCGGGTCCTTCCCGGTCACCGTCGCGCTCGCCGCGAGCAGCGCCTGCGCGAGGAGTTGACCGCCGAAGACGCGGTCCGGGTGGCGTCCGGGTTCGGACGGCACCCGGAACCTGTCGTCGCCGTCCGGTTGCAGCCGCAGCGCCGCGAGGAGGCCGTCGAGCGAGGCGAGCATCGTCCGTTCTGGACGGTTGTCATGTTCGAGCACCCTGCTATTCTGACCCAAGTTAGATCAAAGATCAAAGCTTACGGATTCAGGGTGGTGCCATGCTGAGCGGTGAGAAGATCCTGGTGACCGGGCCCGCCGGGCGTATCGCGTTCGGCCTCGCCCGATCCCTCGCCGCCGACAACGAGGTCTGGGGGATCGCCCGCTTCGGCGACGCGGCGACCCGGGCGGAGGTCGAGGCGCTGGGGGTGACCACCCGCGCGGTCGACATCGGCGACGGCGACTTCGGCGACCTGCCGACCGACTTCACCTACCTCCTGCACATCGCCGCCGACTTCGGCGACGATTACGAGCGGGCCCTGCGGGTGAACGCGGAAGGGACAGGGCTCCTGCTCGCGCACTGCCGCGACGCGAAGGCCGCCCTGGTGATGTCGACGGTCACCGTGTACAAGCCGCACCCCGATCCCTGGCACCCCTTCCGGGAAGACGACCCGCTGGGCGACGCCGGGCTGCCGCACCCGAAGCCGTACTCGATCGGCAAGATCGCCGAGGAGGCCGTGGCGCGCTACTGCGCCCGAGCCTTCGACCTTCCCGTCACCATCGCCCGCATGGGCAGCGCCTACGGCGACCGCGGTGGCCTCCCCGCCTCCTACCTGCATGCCATCGCAGCGGGTCAGCAGGTGCCCGCCCGCTGGGACCCGCTGCCCTACACGCCGATCCACGATGACGACATCGCCGCCCATCTGGAGCCGCTGCTCGACGCGGCCGGCGTGCCGGCCGCGATCGTGAACTGGGCCGGCGACGAAGCCGTGAGCGTGCAGCAATGGTCGGCCTACTTCGGTGAACTGCTCGGCGTCGACGCCGACGTGGTGGTCGAGCCGGTTCCCGGCGCGTCCATCGGATCGGTCGGCGACCACACCAAGCGGTCCTCGATCACCGGTCCCTGCCGCGTGCACTGGCAAGACGGGTTCCGCCGAATGGCCGCCCAGTTCTATCCCGACCGCGTCAAGGCGGCCTGAGCCATGGCACGCTATCCGTCGGCCGACCAGTTGCTGGCCGAGGCCATGGAGGAATCAGGTCACGCGGACTTCGGCCCCGGGGATTTCCGCGAAGGCCTCATGGTGCTGCTCGACAGCCTGGAGCGCGACGGCGACCTCGATCCGGAGGCCGACCCCCGCGTGATCGGCGACTTCCGCAGGCGCCTGGTCAACCGCCTCGAGGTCGAGGCGTGGTACGCCGAGCACCCCGAAGTCGAGGACGTCACCGTGCGGGGCCCCGTCGACATCAACGGCCTGCCGCGGACGGGCACGACCGCTCTCGCCGACATGCTTTCGCTCGCCCCTCGGTTCCGCTGCCTGAGAGGCTGGGAGCAGGCCCGACCCTGCCCGCCCCCGACGCGCGAGCACGAGGCCACCGACCCGCGGCGCGTGCGGTTCGTCAAGGACTGGGAGAACAACTCGGCCGAGCACCGGGCGATGCACATCTTCGAGCCGGACGCCACGATGGAGGACACCGAGCTCCTCGGCATGGCCTTTCACGGCCAGCAGATGGTGCTGCCAGTGCCCGGCTACCGCGACTGGTGGCGGGAGGCGGACCTGACCGAGACCTACCACTACCACCGTCGCGTGGTGAAGCTCCTGGGATCGCGCCGCCCGCCGGATCTGTGGCTGTTCAAGGCCCCGCACCACAAGTTCCACCTGGAAGCGCTCGTGTCGGCGTATCCGGACATCCGCTTCGTCATGACCCACCGGGACCCGGCCAAGGTGGTTCCGTCGTACGCGAGCCTGGTCTCGTCGATCACGCCGCCCGCCGACGGCGAGCGCGATCTGGCGAAGCTCGGCCGGGAGATCTGCGACCACCTGCGGATCGGCATGGAACACGCCATCGAAGCGCGCGCCGCCATCGGCGAGGACCGGTTCCTCGACGTCCACCACCGCCGCCTGGTCACCGACCCCATGGGCACCGTTCGCCAGGTGTACGACTGGCTGGGCTTCGAGCTCACGCCGTCGGTCGCGCGGGCGATGCGCGACTGGCAGGAGGCCAACCGCGTCGGTGCCCACGGCACCCACCGGTACACCGCCGAGCAGTTCGGCCTGAGCGCCGGTCAGATCCGTTCCGATTACGACGCCTACATCCGACGGTTCGACGTTGCGCTGGAGGGCTGACCCAGATGACCGAACTCCCGACCTGGTCCGACCAGATGAGGGCACTAGAGGGCGTGGTCGACAACCTCCTGCCCACGTGGCGCCCGGACGGGGCGACCGAGGCCGAGGTCCAGGACATGAACAAGCTCGCGCTCTCGATCCTCGCCTGCGGCTACATGTGCCGCGTGTACACCGATTCCCGCCGGCCCGTGTTCATGCCGCTGTGGAACTACGCGTGCAACCAGGGCGGCCCCAACCCCGACTACGTGTACTCGATGATCGAGATCGATGCGAAAGGCGTCTACCAGATCTCCGGGTACCGCGGAACGACCCGCTTCGTCGAGATCACGCAGCAGGAGCCGGAGATGACCAGCCCGTCCCTGCTCACCGAGCCGCGCACCGGCCCGCCCCTGCGGGTGACCAACGACCTCGACGAGCTCACTATCGGCGAGGACGGCTACTTCAGCGTGGTGGTCAGCGCCGAACGCCCCGAGGACCACACCGGTGACTGGTGGCCGCTCGATCCCCGCACCCGGCGGCTTCTGATGCGCAAGTGCTCGTGCGACTGGAGACACGAGGTCGACGCCCGGGTCGCGGTCAACCGCCTGGACGATCCCGGCGAGGACATGACGCCCGAGGAGATCGCCCGTCGCTTCTCCGACATGGCGGAGTGGATCGAAGGGATGATCAAGTTCGACATGCTGCTGGTCCGCTACTACCGGGAGCACCACGGGGTCAACGTCCTGCTGCGCTCCAAGTGGATCGACGAGGTGGGCGGACTGGCGAAGCAGGCCTACTACGACGGGATCCACGAGATCCACGACGACGAGGCCCTGATCGTCGAGGTGCCCCTCCCCGAGCAGTGCCACTACTGGCAGATCCTCGTCGCGGACGACCGGTTCGCGACCGTCGACTGGGTGAACCGCCAGTCGAGCCTGAACGACGTGCAGGCGCGCATCGACGGCGATGGCACGCTCCGTGTCGTCATCTCGAAACAGGACCCGGGTGTGCACAACTGGCTGGACAAGGCCGATTTCCCCTGGGGCATCATTCAGATGCGCTTCTACCTGGCGAACGCGTATCCGGATGCCGCGGTCACGAAGGTCCCCGTCGCCGAGGTGCTCCAGCACCTGCCGCCCGACACGCCCGTCCTGACGCCGGCCGAGCGCCGGGAGCAACTCCGCGCCCGGCGGGAGGGCGCGCAACTCCGGCGGATCTGGTGAGGCGAAGCGAGCGATGACCGAGACGACAATGGTCCGCACGGACCGGTTCGGCCGCGCGCGGTCAGCCCCGTGGCCGGCGGGATGAGCGGACGCGCCGTGACCACCCGACCGTTCCGGTTCTGCACCGGCCCAGGACGGCTTCCCGACCGTGCCGCACTCGTCGAGGCGGGGCGGTCCATCGAGCGGCTCGGTTATGCGACCTTCGCGCTGCCCGACCACTTCATGATCCCGTTCGCTCCGCTGCTGGCCCTGCAGGCGGTCGCCGACGCGACGAGCACCCTGCGCGTCACCCAGACCGTCCTGAACCAGGACTTCCGGCATCCCGCCGTGAGGCCTTCTTCCAGCGGTTCCACCGCCGGCTTGGCGACGCCGTCCCGTCCCGAGACGGGCTTCGCGCCTCGCCCCTGCTCGCCATCGGCACCCTGGACGAGGTGTGCGAGAAGCTTGTGCGGACCCGGGAGAGCCTCGGGATCAGCTACCTCATGGCACCCATCGGGGCGCCGCCCGAGTCGCTGGCGCCGGTCATCGAACGGCTGTCGGGACGGTGACGCCCCCGACGGAAGGAGGCCACATGGGTGACGGGCCCGGGGAGCCGAACAGATGACGATCGACCTCGCGCTGACCCCGGACAGCAGGTGGGACATCGACGTCGCGGGCCTCGTCGCGGCCGCCGGCGCCGCCGGCTTCGCCGCCGTCGGAGTGGCCGGGCGGCATGCCGATGCCTCCAGCGCGGCGGCCCTGGCCCACGGCGCGCTGCGGTGCCACGAACTGCTGGCCCTGTTGATGACCGGCGACCACGAGTCCACCGTGCACAACGCGCACATGCTCGCCGAGGCGGCGGCCGTCGTGAAGGCGCAGTGGGTGCTCACCACGTTCGCGGCGCCGCCGGACCAGATCACCGCTCCGCTGATCGAACGGTGCGCGGCCATGTTCGCCGAGGCCGGCGCGGGAATGGCGGTCGAATTCAGTCCGCTCGGCACGGTCACCTCGATCTCCGCCGCCCTGGACGTGGTCGAGGCCGCCGGCGCCGACCGGGCAGGGGTGCTGATCGACTCCTGGCACTTCTTCCGCGGGGACAGCACCTGGGACCAGCTGGAGCGCGTGTCGCTCGACCGGATCGCCTATGTCCAGTTCAGCGACGCCCCGGCCCCGGTGTCGGACAACGCCATGAAGGAGACGATCAACCGCCGCGTGATGCCCGGTGACGGGACCTTCGAACTCGACCGGTTCGCCTCGGCCCTCCTCGAACGAGGCTGGTCTGGTCTGGTGAGCGTCGAGGTGCTCAACGCCCGGCTGCGCGAGCTCCCAGTCCCCGAATTCACGAGATTGGCCTATCAGACCACCGCCCGGTACTGGCGGTGACCGACGAGGGCGACCATCGCTGACCCAGGAGTGCAAATGAGCGAACCCGACTTCCCCGGCCAACACGACTACTCTCTCCTCGGCGAGAACCACGTCCGCGCGTACCGCGAGAGCGGCGGCGAGGTCGGCTACATGTGGAACGGCGCCCCCACCCTGCTGCTGACGACCGTCGGACGCCGCAGCGGCCGGCCGCGCACGATCGCGATCATCTACGGTCGCGACGGGAACGACCACCTGCTCATCGCGTCGCGGGGCGGCGCGCCGAAGCATCCCCACTGGTACCTGAACCTCCAGGCGAACCCCGAGGCCGAGATCCAGGTCAAGAGTGAGATCATCCAGGTCACGGCGCACACCGCGGCGGAGGCCGAGAAGCCTCGCCTCTGGAAGATCATGACCGGCATCTGGCCGAACTATGACGTCTATCAGGAACGCACTGACCGAATCATCCCCGTCGTGGTGCTGAGGCCGCGATGAGGGGGCTTGCCGGGAAGGCCTTCATCGTCGCCGGTGCCGGTTCTGGGATCGGTGCCGCCGCCGCCGTGCGGCTGGCAGAGGAAGGCGCTTCGGTGGTCGTCGGCGACCTCAACGCCGAGAACGCGGAGAAGGTCGCGGCCCGGATCGGCCGACAGGGCGGTTCCGCCGTGGCCGTGCCATTCGACATCGCCGACGAGTCCTCGGTCGACGCTCTCGTCCGGCGAACGCTCGATGTCTTCGCCCGTGTCGACGGCGTTCACATCAACGCCGCCGACTTGTCGCCGGCCACGTTCGAACGTGACGCCGATCCCGCGACGGTCCCACTGGAGATCTTCGACCGCACCATCGCGGTGAATCTCCGGGGCCATCTCCTCTTGACGCAACGCGTGCTGCCCGAGCTCCGCGAGCGTGGCGGCAGCATCGTGTACACCGCGTCGGCGGCGGCCATCACCGGCGGGTCGGGGCGCAGCGCCTACGCGATGTCGAAAGGCGGACTCTTGTCGCTGTCACGGCACGTCGCCCATGGCCACGGCAAGCAGGGCATCCGTTCGAATGTCGTGGCGCCGGGCCACGTCCTGACCGAGGGGGTGCTCTCCCGCGCCGCGAACGACAAGTCGCTCTTGGAGCGCTCCCTCGCCGGAGTGCCGTCCACGCGACTCGGCGAAGCCGCCGACATCGCCGCCGCCGTCGCCTTCCTGCTCTCCGACGACGCCACCTGGATCAACGGTCAGATCCTCAGCATCGACGGCGGTGCGACCATGCGCTGAGCGCACCGATCGGGTGCCTGAAGGTCGCCGGTGGCGCGGCCCGGCGGTCAGCTTGGGGAGGGATCGGCGTAGACGCCGTGCAGCATGCCGGTCCCCTGGCCGATCTCGATGAGGTACCCGTCCGGGTCGCGCATGTAGCAGCGAATCTCGGCTTTGCGGTCCAGGGGCTCGGTCACGAAGGTCGCGCCTTGGGCGCGTGCGGCTTCATAGAACGCCATGATGTCGGCCACGCGGACGTTCATGAAGGACGACACCGGGTCCCCGGGCTCGGGCGATCTGAGAACGATATCCGGCTTGTCGGGGGTCGGGCCGCCGCCGGGGTTGAGGATGATCCAGCTGTTGGAGATCCGCACGATCGCGGGGTTCTCAGCCAGCACGACCTGCCCGCCGAAGATCCTGGCGTAGAAGTCACGAGACACCGCGACGTCCCGCACGGTCAGGAAGTGCGTGATCACCAGTCCGTGTTCGGGGGCCGGAAGGTCGGCGCGGTTCACCATCGGTCTCTCCTCCAGGGATCTTGGACGCTACCGGTCATCTCCCCGGAGGCGATCTTTGGGAGACCTCGGCCGCGCAACGAATGGTCCCGGAATCGACAGATGAGCCTTGGTGAGGCCGAGGAGTTCGACCAGCCGGCCTGCGTCGTCGCGGGGATCGTGGCCACGCCGACTCCCGCCCTGGCCGGGAGCATAAGCAGAGCCCTATCGGGACGGAGCCAACAAGCTCAGTCCCGATAGGGCCGAGCAGTTGACTCCAAACGGCGGGCGAGCCCCGCCGCCACCAGCCCCACGCCCAGGCCGAGCCACAGGGAGAACGTGGAGCCGGTGCCCTCGATCCACTTCTGGTTGAGAAGCGGTTCGAGCAGAACCACCACGGCGGCGGCCAGGAAGGCCGCACCCACGATGATCACCGGAATCGACGCGCGCAGCGCGACCGCCGCGCATGCCGCCAGCCCCAGGACCACCGCGACCACCACGGCCGGGCCTGGCATCGCCGCCATCTCCCACGGATACCCGTCGGTGAAGGTGAACAGGACACTGGCCAGAGAGGTCGCGCCAAGGGCCAGAACGGAGCGGTCAGCGGCCTTCACGACGCCCTCAGCAGCAATCGGGCGGCCGGCGCCGACGACCGCTGCCAGAGCGGGCGCCACACCCCGTCGAGCCCGTAGAAACGGCCCGCCGCCGTGGCGAACAGCAGCACATGCACGAGCACCATGAGGAAGCGTGCCCAGTGCCATTCGCCGGGCGCGTTCAGCACCGACAACGTGATCAGCAGAGACTGGCCGACCCCGACCAGCGCCCAGAACCGGGTCGCCAAGCCCACCAGGAGGAACGCCCCCAGCGAAGCCTCGACCAGCAGCGTCGCCCAGCCGAAGAACGTGAAGTTCGGCAGGACGACATGCTCGACGAGCCACGCCCAGGGCGCGAACACCTCGTGCTCGACCGCAAGGCGCGTCGACTCGTACAAGCCCTCGTCGCGATCCTCGCCGAAATCCGGCGGGGTCTTCCAGCCGGAGTTCTGGATCCACATCAGCCCCACGCCGACGCGCGCGACGGCGATCCCGGCACGGGACGCGGTGGACGAGTCCGCCGCCTCGCTCGATCCGGTCATGGCGCCTCCTCTCTCCAGGGTGATCACGCACAAGCACCGCCGGTATACAGCTCCTTTCCTCGACGCACAACGACTTACCGAAGAAGGCGCGCCTTCTGAGGGTGCAGAGCCGGCGGGTTCGTCACTCTTGTCCGATCTGACTGTGGCCGGCGACGAACGCGTTGATGTCGCGGCCCACGACCTCTGCGAAGCCCCGGTCGCCGTACTCCCCGGCGGCCCAGTGCCGGGTACCGGTTTCCATGAGGGACTGGGCGCCGCGCGCGACGTGCAGTACGTCCAGGTCGGGTGGGAGCTTGCCGTCCCCCTGTGCGCGCTGGAGCAGTTCGAGGAAGAGGAACCTGGTGGCGTGGTGCTCGTCCGTGCGGCCTTCGGCCAGGGCCCGGTGCTCCGCTCGGTGGCCCTCCAGGGTGACCTCGATGAGCAGTGCGGGTGGGGTGCGCCGGATCGCCTGTTCCAGCGTGGCCAGGACCGCGACGATCACCTCCGCCAGGTCGTAGGGCTTGGCGACGAGTTCACGCCCCTTCCGGCGGGCCTCCTGCGTGGACATCACGCCGGCTTCCAGAAGAGCGTCCTCCTTGCGCGGGAAGTAGAAGTAGAACAGCGCCTTGGAGACCCCGGCGGCCTGGCAGATGTCGGCCACGGTGGTGTCGGCGAACCCCTTGGTCCGCCACAGCGCGATCGCCGCCTGCGCGAGCGAGCGCTTCGTCTCGCGGGAACGGGACTGGGTCAGGTTGGCGCGACGTCGACCATGGTCAGCACTCGCTCTGCCTCGGGTCGCCGGAACATCCTTTTCCACACCGCCCAGACTACAAAAACTGGCGGCAAGCCAAATGTTGACCGTGGTCAAAATCTCGGCTTAGGCTCAGAGTACGCCGGTGTTCGCACGTCGTGCCGGACGCCGGGAGGCGCGCGGCGGCATGCCCCGCCACCTGAGACGAGAGGAACCGCGGGCCGATGAATCGTCCAGCTGTGCGGTTCGCACTTCGCTTCGACTTCCGCAACCCGGACTTCGCCGGAACGTCCATGGCCGACCGGTACGCGGCGGCCCTGGACATGGCCGAGTGGGCCGACCGGCTGGGGTGTTCGAGCGTGGCCGTCTCCGAGCACCACGGCTCGCCCGACGGTTACCTTCCCAGCCCGATCCAGTTGCTCGCGGCGATGGCGGCCCGCACGACCGACGTCCGCTTCATGATCGCCGCGCTGATCGCCCCGTTCCACGACCCGCTGCGTCTGGCCGAGGACATGATCGTGCTCGACAACCTGAGCCGGGGGCGGGCCGACCTGATCGTCGCCGGTGGTTACGTGCGCGAAGAGTTCGCGATGTTCGGCATCCCGATGAAGGAACGGGCGAGCCGGGTGAGCGAGGCGGTCGCCACCTTGAAGGCGGCGTTCACCGGCGAGCCGTTCGAGTACCGGGGCCGCACGGTGCGCATCACGCCTCCGCCGTTCCGGCCGGGCGGGCCGGCCGTCCTGCTCGGCGGCAGCAGCGAGCCGGCCGCTCGGCGGGCCGCGCGCATCGCCGACGGGTTCATCCCCTCGCTGCCCGAGATCTGGGAGTTCTACAGGGACGAGGTCCAGAAGCTCGGCCGACCCGACCCCGGCCCCAGCCCGATCAGCAGGAATCGCGTCGTGGCACTCGCCGAGGACCCCGAGAAGGGCTGGGAGCAGATGGCGCCCTTCTTCCTCCACGAGACGAACGCCTACGGCCTGTGGCGGTCGCAGGACGACCTCGCCGGGCCTTACCGCACCACCGCCGACGCCGACCGGTTGCGGGCGACCGGCCAGTACCGGGTCGTGACGCCGGGGCAGCTCGTGGAGGAGCTGAGGGCTTCCCCGTCTCCCTATGTCCAGTTCCATCCGTTGTGCGGAGGTATTCCAATGGAACTGGCGTGGTCGAGCCTGCGCCTTTTCGAACGAGAGGTCCTGCCCGCATTCACCTGATCGCGAGACAAGGAGTGTCCCTTGGACGACATCGAGGCCCTCAAACAGCTCAAGGCCCGGTACTGCCGCACCCTGGACACCAAGGACTGGGATGGCATGCGCCAGATCTTCACCGACGACGTCGTGATGGACACGACCGGCTCGGGCGGCACCCTGATCACCGGCGCCGACACCTTCATGGCCTTCGTCCGCGACAACCTGGCCGACCGCGTGACCGTGCACCACTGCCACACACCGGAGATCGCCATCACTTCCCCGTCCACCGCCACCGGCATCTGGGCCATGGAGGACCGGGTCCAGTGGCCCAGCGGCCGGGAGCTGATCGGGTTCGGCCATTACCACGAGACCTACGAGAAGACCGACGGTACGTGGCGTATCAGGACCTCGAAACTGACCCGGCTCCGCATGGACATCACCGAACCGGTCGCCACGTACTCTTCATGACCAGCCCGGCCGGCGACGTGGACTCGCGCGCGGTAAGCGATCTGCGGACCAGGCGGTCATCGGTGCCGACCGCTTCGCGCAGCAACCGCTCGGCTTCCTCGACCCGACCGGTATGCGCAAGCCACAGCGCCGACTTCCGCAGCGTTTCAGTATCGCCACCACCCGACCGGGGCGGGGCCTTCGATTCGCCTCCGCGCGGGGCATGAGACGCGGCGACGGCCGGGTCGATGATGATCATCTTCGGGTATGAATAGGGCTTATGCGCCTGAGAGAGTTCTACCCGCCGACCGAGCCGCACGTATCAGGGATGCTCGACGTCGGCGACGGCAACGACATCTACTGGGAGGTCTGCGGGAATCCCGACGGCAAACCCGCGCTGTTCCTGCACGGCGGTCCTGGTGGCGGCCTGCTGCCCGACAACCGGCGGTTCTTCGACCCGTCCGCCTACCGCATCGTGCTGTTCGACCAGCGCAACTGCGGACGCAGCCTGCCCTTCGCGGGTGACCCCGAGGTTTCGCTGGAGCGCAACACGACTCCGCGTCTGGTCTCCGACATCGAACGGCTGCGCGAGCACCTGGAGATCGAACGCTGGCTCGTCTTCGGCGGCAGCTGGGGCACCACCCTCGGCCTGGCCTACGCCCAGAACCACCTCGACCGGGTCAGCGAACTCGTGCTGCGCGGCGTGTGGCTCGTCCGCCCGTCCGACGAGGCCTGGGCGTTCACCCCGGCAGGCGCGGCCCACCTGTTCCCGGCCGAGTGGGCGGCGTTCCGGGACGCGGTGCCCGCGGCCGAGCACGACGACCTCATCGCCGCCTACGGCCGCCGCATCACCCACCCCGATCCGGCGGTTCACATTCCCGCCGCCCGCGCCTGGATGGGCTGGGAGCTTTCGGCCAACACCTTGCTTCCGGTAAGCCCTCCCGACCTCGACGAAGCCATGCTCCTGGCATTCGCCCGCATCACCCACCACTACATCAGCAACGGCTGCTTCCTCCCCGAGGAAGGTCTCCTGGCGGGCGTCCATCGCATCCGGCATATCCCGACCGTCATCGTCAACGGCCGCTACGACATCAAGACACCGCCGGACCAGGCCTGGGATCTGCAGCAGGCCTGGCCCGAGGCCGAACTCCATATCGTCGAGGACGCGGGCCACGGCGGCTCCGAGCCCAGCACCCGCCACCGGCTCATCGAGGCCACCGACCGCTTCCGAGCCCTTCGCTGACCGCATGGGCGTCCACGCGCTGCACTTCCACTCTGATCGCTCCGTCCGCAACGTCTCGGCGGTCTGCGCCCGCCCTTGAACCCCACCGGTTGGCCGAGGCCGTCCGGGAGTGACGTGGCCCCCGAAAGGCGGTTTCGAAGCCACTCGACCAGGGCCTGCCCATTGAGGTCTGCTTCGCATGGTCGCAAGAACAGCACGTCTGCTCGCGCACGCGATCAGCCGGCACGGGCTGCCCGTACGGAAGCTCGACCGAGCGGGACAGCCCCGCTTGATCGCCTCGCAGAACCCGCTCCTCGGCTACAGGGGCACCCGGCTGCGCAGGTGAATCACCATCGTCAGCAACGATGGGTGACGCTCCACCGGCCCGCCATCAGCTTCGCCGGCGGTGGTCCCGGGAGCGTGACCGTACGAATGCGCCGGGTCTGGCGGTAATGGTGAGAACGAGTTTTCGCCGTGCGTGTGTTGCCCAACAGGGGAGACCGCGGAGCTGACGGCGTCCGCGGCGAAGAGCTTTTCGAGCGCGGTGACGTTTCCTGTTTGGGCGGCGTCGAGGAAGACCGTCAGGAGCCGCCGATGCTCGAACTTGTCGATGGATTCGCGCCGTACGGTGTTCAGGTGTTTGCGTGCGCGGCTCACCAGTTGCCGGACGTTGGCCGGAGTGATCAGGAGGATGTCCGCGATCTGCGCATAGGGATAGACGAAGGCCTCACGGAGTATATAGGCGGCCCGTTGGGGCGGGGTGAGTCTTTCGAGCAGCAGCAGAAGGGCGAGTTCGAGTGCCTCGCCTCGTTCGGCTCCGAGGGCGGGATCGGTGCCGGTGGCGACCGGTTCTGGGAGCCAGGGGCCGATGCAGGTCTCGTGCCGTGAACGCGCGGACTCGGCGACGTTGATCGCCAGGCGCGTGGTGATCAGGGCCAGGAAGGCCGCCGGGTTGGCGATGGTCGAACGGTCGGTGTTCTGCCAGCGTAACCAGGCGTCTTGAACGACGTCCTCGGCTTCTGTCGTGCTGCTGAGAAGCCGATAGGCGATGCCGAAAAGCCGCGGACGCACTTCGACGAAGGTGGAAGCGGCCTGTTCGAGCGAGCTTGCCTGTTCTTGGGCTTCTGGATGCATGTCTGGTCGCGCCTTCAATGCATTGGTGTCATTTCCATATAACGATTCTCGGTTCGTCCAGCCGCAGTCGCCGCTGACGGATGATCCGCCGCATGATCGCGATGGCCGGGCCGGATGCGTTGGGCCGCTTTTCGGTGCCTGCCAGGTATGCGTGGTCGTTGCAGTTGTGCCATGGAGCACGCTGACCTACACGACGCGTCCGCAACCGTGCTTTGTCAAGTGGATTCCCCGGCAGAAATGCGGCGGAAGGACCGGTCACCCGTGACCCTCCACACCCGACGCTAATGGTCGCACGGGGCGGTTTCAAGCCTTCGGATGCCGGACTGGGCAGAGGCGGCTCCGCTCAGCCCTGCTCACGGCCGACTGCGTCGAGGACGGAGGCGACCACGGCGTCGGGCCCGGGATCGCTTGCGGGGCACCGCCATCGTCAGAGTCCAGGCCGGCACAGAACCGGTGGTTCGGCGATCCGGAAGCTCAGGGTGCCGCCCTCGATCTCACCGGGTTCGGGGCGAAGGCGACAACGAGGATGATGGCCGTCCGACGTCGTTGATCACAGGTAGGTGGCGTCGTCCGCCAGGTTGTGCAGGGGAGTTCGCGGCTGCGCAGACGTTGGAGCCTTCGGCTCAGCCGCCCTCGCCGCGCTGGTCGAGCCGGGAGGGGCCGTCCAGTTCCTCGGCCGCCTCGCGAAGGCCGCGGAGCTCGACCTCTTGGCGCTGGACGTCGACCGGATCGAACAGCCACTCCGAGACCGGCAGGTCGCCGGCCTCCTCCGGGCGGCTCGACTCGGCCAGGCTCAGTTCCGCTTTGACTTCGACCTCGAGTTCGAACTCGGAGTGGTCGTCGCCGTTCGAAGTGCTCATCTTTCCTCCACACGGGGTTTGGGCGGATGTCCGGCGGCCGGATGCCTGGCGCATGGACCAGCTGCATCGAGATCTGGCCGGAGGCGAACAGCCGGGCGGCGGCGAGGTGCGTGCCGGCATCGGTTCCATCGGCCGGGCCCGAACCGCTTGGCCGTTCGGGCTGCCGGCGGTTGTCAGGAACGCCGGGGAGCCCGGAGGTGCTTGCGCTGGGCGAGTTCCGCCTCGTCCACCAGGGTCAGCATGGGTTTGCCGGGTTCGCAGAGCATCGTGACGGTGTAACGGACCGGCATGTCGTCGCGGTTGTTGCCGTCCTGGTAGTGGATGACGTCGCCACCGGGCTCCCAGAACGCCTCGCCGGCGCCGAGGACCCTCTCCGGCTGCCCTTCGATCTCCATCATCATCTCGCCCTCCAGCACGTAGCCGAACGCGGGGCCGGAGTGCCGGTGCGGCGGTGTGCCGGGGTCACCGGGCGGGAACTCGATGACGACGGTCATCGCATGCGCTCCCGCCGGGATGAAAGGCGGCTCGACCTCCTGCAGCGTGGTGAGCGCGGTCTGCCACGCGGTCGACCTGGCCTTCGGCTCGGCGACCGGGTCAGTGCCGGACATGGGACGTACCTCCTTGAATCATGCGTGTGGGGCGGGCCGGCGCGCTATCGGGCGGCGGTGCTCCCCAGCCAGTCGGCGTACTTGATCTCGCCGAGGGTCGCGCCGTCGCCCGGCACGAGATCCGGCTCGTTCAGTTCGGCTCCGAAGTAGTGCGCGTGCGGGTCGGTGACCACCTCGCGCGGGTCGCCCCAGGCCGTCAGGGCGTACCGGAAGAACTCGTCCATCCGGAACTGCTCGGGTCCGGCGATCTCGACCGGCCCGTTCAGCGGCGGGCCCACCGCGACCCTGCCCAGCGTCTGGGCGACCTCGTCGCCCGCGATGGGCTGGAAGAGCACCGGCGGCATCCGGACCGAGTCGCCGTCCGTGGCGCCGTCGGCGATGCCCCGGGCGAACTCGAAGAACTGCGTCGCGTGCACGATCGAGAACGGGATCGGCGAGTCCTTGATCAGCTCCTCCTGAGCGACCTTCCCCCGGAAGTAGCCGATGTCGGGCCGCCGCTGGGTGCCCACAACCGACAGCGCGACGTGGTGGCCCACCCCGGCCGCCGCCTCCGCGGCCAGCAGGTTGCGGGTCGAGGTCTCGAAGAACTCCAGCACCGCGGCGTCCTCGAAGGACGGGGAGTTGGACACGTCGACCACCGCGGACGCGCCGGTCAGGGCCTCGGCCAATCCTGCGCCGGTGAGCGTGTTGACGCCGGTGTTCGGCGAGGCCGGCACCGCCTCGTGGCCGTGCTCGCCGAGCTTCGTCACGAGCTTGGACCCGATCAGGCCGGTGCCGCCGATTACCACGATCTTCATGACAACCCTCTCGTTCGCCGGGACATCGGTTGCCGCCCCGTCCCCAGCTAAGACCAGGCACCCCTCCGACCTGTGACAGCTCCGGCGAAAGTCTTCGAAGTCGCCACTATCCGGCGCCGAAGTGTCACAGACGGGATCGCTGCCCTGTCTTTGTCAGCAGGACGGACTCATGGACTGACGGGAGCGCGACCGTGCCGCCGACAGACACAAGTCACCGGATCCGGGTCCGGATGACCGCACGTGCGATCGACGAGCCGCACCGCACCGCGAGCCAGCTCGAACTGCTGTTCGATCTCACCTTCGTGGTGGCGATCGCGGCCGTCACCGCGCAACTCGCGCACGACATCGCCGACGGACACGCCCTGGACGGGCTCGTCCCGTTCCTGCAGGTCTTCTTCGCGGTGTGGTGGGCGTGGATGAGCTTCACCTGGTTCGCCTCGTCGTACGACACCGACGACGTCGCCTACCGGCTGCTGACCATGGTGCAGATGGCCGGCGTACTCGTCCTCGCCGCGGGCGTGCCGGCAGCGGCCGACGACTCCGACTACCGCGTGGTCACGATCGGCTACTTCATCATGCGGATCGCTCTCGTCGCCCAGTGGCTGCGGGCCGCCGCCGAGGACTCGGCGAGCCGTCCTACCGCGCTGCGGTACGCCGCCGGCATCACCTTCGTCCAGGCCGGCTGGATTCTCCGCCTCGTCCTCACGGAGACGGGTGTCCTGGCGCCATCGGCCCAACTGCCGTTCTTCGTCGTCCTGGACGTCCTGGAACTCGCGGTGCCATGGTGGGCCGGACGGGCCAGGTCCACCAACTGGCACCCTTACCACATCGCCGAGCGCTACGGCCTGTTCACGATCATCCTCTTCGGCGAAAGCGTCCTCGCCGTGTCCAAGGGAGTCGAGGGGGCGCTCGAAGCTGCCGAGATCGGCAGCTCTCTCATCATCATCGCCGTCTCCGGTCTCGTCATGCTGTTCGCCCTCTGGTGGCTCTACTTCCTCGCCCCCGTCGGTGACGGTCTCAGCGACCGTCGCCACCGCGCCTACCTGTGGGGATACGGCCACTACGGTATCTTCGCCGCCCTCGCGGCCCTTGGCGCCGGCCTCGAAGCCGCGGTCGAGCAGACCGGACACGAACCCAAGGCCTCAGCCCTCGCGATCTGCTACGCCGTGGCGATTCCGGCCGGGATGTTCATCGTGCTGCATTGGATCGTCCACAGGCCCATCGTGGCGGAGCCCGTCATCCGTCCCGCCGTGATGCTGGGCGGGGTCGCCGCCATCCTGCTCCTGCCGCTCATGGCCCCGCGAACCGGAGAGGTCGCCGTCGTCGCGGCGATCGCAGCCGTCTGCGTCCTGATGATCAGCGTCACCATCGCTCCGAAACCCGGCCGCAAATCCAAGGCCCCACGCACGCCCGCACTCATCGAATGAACCGCGAACCACGCCTCCACCGGCGGCTCGTGTTCATCATCTGGCATTCCTGGCCCGTCACGCGAGAGACCGGTGCCGGGGCCCCGGGGCTGGGGGAGCGGCCATAGGCGTTCAGCGGCGTCGCCCTCACTTGCCGGGGAGCCGGTCGATGAGCAGGCGGACCAGCCGGTCGTTGTCGACGTCGGTGGCGAGGGCGGCCGGGCGGCGTGCCGGCAGGGACGCGGCCGGCGCGTAGACGGTGTCCGGGTCCCAGGTGACCAGCCGGCCCGGGCTGAGCCGGCTGTGCAGATCGGTGGCCGCCACCCGCGCGGTGGTGGTGACCAGCGTGGGATCGAGCACCAGCGCGGCGGCGAGCGGGTCGTGCAGCACGCATCCGGCCCGCCCGCGCGCCGACACCGAGAACTCGGTCCACCGCAGGAGCGCGTCGGCCACCAGCCGGCCGAGCGGATCGGTCGCCGCGTCGGCGATGCCGCGCGCCTCGGCGAGGGTCAGGCAGGTCCTCAGCGTGACGTCGAGCGGTATGACGGTGAGGTCGGCGCCGGCTCCGAGGAGGGTGTCCGCGGCGGCGGCGTCCCAGCCGAAGTTGAGTTCCTGGAGGTGGTCGGGCAGCAGCCAGCCGCCCCCCATCACCACGATCCGGCGCGCCAGTGAGCCGAACTCGGGGAGCAGTTCGATGGCGTGGGCGAGGTTGGTGGCCGGTCCGATGGCGACGACGGTGACCTCGCCCGGACGCGCGGCCACCTGCGCGGCGAGGAACTCGGCGGCGCCGCCGGCCGCCGTGCCTCCCGCGGCCCGCGGCTGCTGCCAGTCCGCCCAGATGCGCGCGGCATCGGGATGCGACCGGCGTTTGCGGAACGTCTCGTTCCAGCGGTGGTAGTCGTGGTTTCCAGGGCGGGCCGCGCCGCGGTGCACCGGGATGTCGGGGCGGCCGGCGGCTTCCAGCACGGCGAGCGCGCCCTCGGCGGCCGCGTCGACGTCCACGTTCCCGGCGGTCACGGTGACCCCGGCCAGCTCCACCTCGGGGGAGCGGAGCAGCAGCGCCAGCGCGAGCGCGTCGTCGATGTCGGCGGCGACCCGGGTGATGCCGGGGTCGCAGTCGACGATGACCCGTTCGGACATGGGGATCCTTTCAGTTCGGCGGAGTCCGGCAGGAGGCGCGGATCACCAGGCGGGCGTCGATCCGCGCGGACGGCGCCGGACGGCCGGCGATGAGGTCGGTCAGGGCTCGCACCGCGGCGGTGCCGAGATCGACGACCGGCTGGGCGATCGCGGTGACGGGCGGATCGGTGACCTCGAACCACGCCACGTCGTCGAACGAGGCGATGCTGAGCTCGTCCGGTACCCGCACGGAACTCTCGCGTACGGCGCGCAGCGCGCCGAGCGTCATCAGGTTGTTGGCGATGAAGACCGCGTCGGGTCTGACGCGCTCGCGCAGCAGGTGCCGCATCAGCCGGTCACCGGAGTCCGCGGTGTAGTCGCCGTGGGCGATGAGCGTCTTCGGCACCTGGAGCCCGTGGCGGGCGGCCGCCTGCTCGAACGCCCGAAGCCGTCGTCTCGCGTTCGGCAGGTCCTCCGGCCCGGAGATCATCGCGAGGCGCCGGCAGCCGGTGGCGGCGAACAGGCCGACCAGCTCCCCGATCGCGTGGTCGGGATCCACCGCGACGACGGGTGCGCTGGTGCCGGTGGTGACCGCGCGGTCGAGCAGGACGATGGGAACCCCGACCTCCTCGTGGTAGGCCAGGTGATCCGAGCGGAGGGTCGGGTTGAGGACGATGCCCTCGACCCGGTGGCCGAACATGCTTCGCAGGTAACGGCTCTCCTGCTCGGGGTCGTCCTCGCTGTTGGCCAGCAGGAGGCTGTAGTTCCGGGCCGCGGCGGCCCGTTCGATGGTGAGCGCGAGCTCGGCGAAGAACGGGTTGGTCACGTCGGACACGACCAGCCCGAGGGTCCTGGTGCGCTTGCTGCGCATGGCCGAGGCCGGTCTGTGGGTGTGCAGTCCCATCTCCCGCGCGGTTTCGCGGATGCGTTCGCGCAGCGGTTCGCCCACTCCCGGCATCCCGGTCAGCGCTCGTGACACCGACGCCGTGGACACGCCCAGCCGGGCCGCGACGTCCTTGATGGTGGTCGCCCGCTGCGGATCTGCCATGGAGTACCTCCTTGACAGCGAACCGTAACGGTGACTAGAACTGTCGCGCAAACGTTTACGCTCAACGGGATTCTCGGCGCGCTCGGCCTACCCGACCAGCCGTTCCTGACGTCGCCGACCCAGTCACTGCTCTCCATCATCATCCTGGTGTCCTGGGTGGGCGTCGGCTACTGGATGATGTTCCTCATCGCCGGGCTGAAGGACATCCCGTACTCGACGTACGAGGCGGCCGCGATCGACGGCGCCGGCTGGTGGCGCACGTTCTTCCGGATCACCCTGCCGCAACTGCGGCGGCCGCTGCTGTTCGTGCTGGTCGCCGACACCGTGGCCAACTTCATGGTGTTCGCGCCCGTGGAGATCCTCACCGGCGGCGGGCCCGAGGGATCCACCAACCTGATCATGTTCGACACCTACCAGCGGGCCTATGTCACGGGCGACCTGCCGGCCGCGGCGGCGGAGACCTTCATCCTGCTGGGGATCGCGCTGACCGTCGTCTGGATCCAGTTCCGACTGCTGCCCAAGGGGGATGACTGATGGCCATCGCGAGTGGTCCGGCCCGGCGCCGCCGGGCGGGCCGGGCACTGCTGCTGTTCTTGGCGATCGCCGCGACCCTGTACTCGGTGGCGCCCAACTCTGTGATCGTCGCGGTGTTCACCATCGCCATCGGCCTGGCCGTCTGTTCCGCCGCGGCCTTCGCGCTCGGCGTCATCGAGTTCCGCGGGCGGAACCTGCTGTTCGGCTTCATCCTGGTGGGGTTCCTCCTGCCGTTCGACTCGCTCGCCATCCCGCGTCCACGATCCCGAGGCCGCCGACCTCGTCATGGGCGCCCCCTGGCGATCGGCCACCCTGGTCGGCCTGGATGTGACCCTGCGGACCTGGCTGGGCCCCGAGGACTTCGCGCACCTCGCCGCGAGTCCGAGCCCCCGGGCGCGCTTGGCGCATGCCTTGGCAGAACGCTTCGCGCCGTACTTCCGGCGACGCTATGGCCGCTCCGGTTGCCCGCTGCACGACCCGACCGCCGCGGTCCTGGCGCTCCACCCCGACCTCGCCACCTACAGGCACATCCCTGTACACGTCGAGTTGCAAGGCGCGCTGACACGCGGCGCGACGATCGCCGACCTCCGGGACCACCCCGAGCCGCCTTCCGACGACCGGGCCGCCATCGCCGTCGCGGTCACGATCGATGACGCCGCGGCGGTCCGTACCGTCATGACCGGCCTCACCCGTCTCGGGCCCGCTGGTCGGGCCGGTCGAGCCGGTCGAGGCGGCTGAGGAAGACGTGTGACTCGATGCACGCCTGGTTCGCCAGGTAGACGAGCGTCGCGGCCTTGCGGACCATCGCCAGCGGACGCTCCCGCATGTACGGCACCATGGCCTCGCCGACGTCCCGGTAGTAGGCGATCAACCCCTTTCGTGATCCCGTCGCCGGGGAAAAGGATCTCGCCGGTGTCGGACAGCTCGACATCGCGACCGCCGACCCGAGCTCCTCAGTCCTGCTCATGGCCGGAGCCCTTCCCGAACAAGGCGGCCATAGTGGTCCCGCTCATCGTGATGCTGGCGATCCACGCGATCCGGCGGCACCACACCCGCGAGCCGGACGGCGGTGACGATCGGTGAGCCGCCGCGTCCGCCTCATCCTGTTCCTGGCCGGCGGGGCGGGCCTGGCCGTGCTGTTCGCCGTCGCCGCGCTGCGCCTGCCGCGTTTCGGCGGCGCCTGGCACCCGTACGGCGAGCTGCTGCTGCCCGTCACCCTGATGACCGGTGTGTACATCGTCGCGCACGGCCACCTGTCGCCCGGCGGCGGCTTTCAGGGCGGGGTCGTGCTGGGCAGCGCCATCCATCTCGTCTACCTGTCCGGCGACTATCCCGCGCTGGCCCGGATCCGGCCGATCCCGGTCTTCGAGAACGGCGAGGGACTGGCGGCGGGCGCGTTCGTGGTGCTGGCGCTCTGGTGCGCCGGGCAGGTCGAGGCGATGAACGCGGTCGTCGGCCTGGAGGTCGGCTGCGCGGTGGTGCTGGTGCTGGCCAAGTTCTTCGAACAGGCGCTCCTGATGAGGGAGCGCGCGTGAGCCAACTGGTCTATCTGATCCCGGGCTGGATCCTGCTGCTCGGCGTGTACGGCATCGTGACCAGCCGCAACCTCGTCCACGCGGTCGAGTCCTTCACGCGCCTGCCCGCCCCGCCGCCGGAGCCATGGACGGTCAGCGGCGTGGCGACCGGCCTGCTCGGCGTGGCGCTCGCCGCCGCCGTGGCGGCGTGCGGCATCCGCGGGCGGCTGCCCCGCGCCGCCCTCCTGCGCCGCCTGCACTCAGGCCACGTCGGCGACTATGTCGCCTGGCTCGTAGCCGGCGTGACGCTGTTCTGCCTGCTGCTCCTCACCTGAGAACGCCGGGGTTTTCCGCGCTAGAAGCCGAGTTCGGCGAGCAGCTTCTCGCTTTCGCTCCAAAGACGGGCGGCGGCGGTGTCGTCGCGAGCGGCCTCGCTGGGTGTCTCCTCCGTCTTCCGGTGGAAGTAGCGTCCGCCGTCGCGACCGCCCTCGGCTCCGGTGGCCAGCCAGAGAAGCGTCTCGGCCGGTTCGTCGGGCGGGACGGTGTCGGCAGCGGCCATATGGGCCCGCATCCTCTCGTCCCCGTGGGAGGCGAAGTTGGTGGCGACCACGCCGGGATGCATGGCCTGCGCGACGATCCCGTCCGGTGCCGTTCGGCGGGCCAGTTCGCGGGTGAACAGGATGTTGGCGAGCTTGGCCTGGCCGTAGGCGGCGGCCGGCTGGAACCTGTGGAGGCTCTGCAGGTCGTCCCACCGCAGGCCCTCGCTCATCCGATGGGCGCTGGACGACACGGCGATCACCCGCGCCGGTTCGCGGTCCGCGCCCGCCCGCAGCAGCGGCAGCAGCTCCCGTGTCAGCAGGAACGGGGCCAGGTGGTTGGCGGCGAAGGTCGCCTCGGTGCCCTCCGCGGTGACGATGCGCCGGTCCCGCACGCCGCCCGCGTTGTTGACGAGGACGTCGAGGCGTGGAGCCAGGCCCTTGATCTCCTCGGCCACGCGCTGGACGTCGGCCATCAGGGTGAAGTCGCCGCGGAGCATGCGGAAGGCGCCGCCACCGGCCGACGACGAGATCTCCGTTTCGGCTTCGGCGCAGCGTCCCGGATCGCGGCCGACGCCGATCACCTGCCGGCCGTGTTCCACGAGCTTGCGCGCGGTCGATCGGCCGATCCCCGAGCTGGCGCCGGTGACGACCGCGACGGGCCGGTTCGCGTCGAAGGTCAAGGTATGTGCCTCTCAATCGGGTCAGCGTGGACGGAGGCCGTCCAGCAGCAGGCGGACCGTGAAAGCGACCCGCTCTTCGATCTGTTCCGGTGTCGGCGGGCGGCCGGCCACGATGGCGCGCACCTGGCCGCCGACGACCATGCTCATGAAGGCGCGGGCGGCCTGTCCGGAGTCGGTGGGGGCGATCCTTCCCTCGGCGGCGGCGCGGTCGAGGAAGCCGGCGACGAAGGCGACCACCGGCGCGGTGCTCAGCTCGTTGTGGGTGACGAAGATTTCGGGGAAGCGGTAGCTCTCGGTGTTGATGACGCGTTGCAGGCGCAGGCCCTTGGGGGTCATCACCTGGCCGATCCGCATCCGGGCGATCGCTTCCAGCGTTTCGGCGAGGTCGCCGTTGTCAAGGCCCTCCAGCACCTCCAGGGGGACGACCTGCCGTTCGATGGCGCGCCGCACCGATGCGAGGAACAGCGCGGCCTTGTCGGGGTAGCGGGCGTAGACCGTGCGCTTGGTCATGCTGACGCGGAAGGCGATCATCTCGATCGTCGCCAGCTCGTAGCCGTGTTCCAGGAACAGGTCCAGCGCGGTGTCCAGCAACTCCTCGTGGCGCGCCGCGGCCTGCTCGCGGGTGGGCCGTCCGGCCTTGCGGCGGGCCGGCGGGCTGGTGTCCGTCATGCCGACCTCCGCGAAACCGCCACTTGCATCCTCACTCCACTCACCCATAATGATACGCATGAGTTGCCATTTTCTGCATGGCAACGACACAGGGAAGGATGCCCGGTGAGCTCTGCCCTCGAAAGACTGACGCGGCTGGTCGACGCACCAGACCGCTTCGACCACTCCCATGCCGAGCTGCGCGAGACGCAACTGGCGGCGCTCGACGAGCGGTTCCAGGAACGCAAGGGCCGCATCAAGCTGCTGGGCCACCGGGCCCAAGAGGCCGGCATCACCGAGGTCCGCGACCGCGCGGACGCGGTGCCGCTGCTGTTCCCGCACACCGCCTACAAGAGCTATCCGGAGAGCTTCCTGACCGAGGAGAGGTGGGACCGGCTCGGCAAGTGGCTGGGCACCGTCTCGCCGTATCCGATCAGCCCGATCGAGACCTCGGACATCACCGACATCGACGACTGGATCGAGCGACTCCAGGCCAAGGGGCACTACGTGTCCTGCTCCAGCGGCACGACCGGCAAGTCGGCGATGCTGCTCGCCTCGGAGCGGGACATGGAGTGGTCGCGCAAGGATACGGTCAACGTCTTCTCCTGGGGCTCGGGCGTCGAGCCGGCCGCGGACCGGCGGGTGATGGGCGTCGGGACCACCGTCTCCGTCCCGAAGAACATGATCATCGCCCAGGCGCAGTACGAGGCCTTCGGCGATCCGGCCATGGAGCGCTTCCGCCCGCTGATCCCCCCGATCACCATCGGCTCGCTGACCAAGATGGTCGTGCTCCGCAAGAAGATCGCCGACGGCACCGCGCGTCCCGATGAGCTCGCCGACTTCGAGCGGACCTCCCAGGAGCGGCAGGAGGCGCTGGACAAGGCCGTGACCGCCGTCGCCGAGGCACTCGTGCGCCATCGCACCGACAAGCTCTACCTCGCCGGGATGTGGAACTCCCTCTACCAGGTGGCCAAGATCGTCCGCGACATGGGCTACTCGGCCGAGGATTTCCACCCCGACAACTGCATCTACGTCGGCGGCGGGCTCAAGCGCGCCAAACTGCCGCCGGACTACCAGGAGTTCGTCCACCAGACGTTCAACATCCCGGCCGACCGGGACTTCCAGAACTACTCCATGCAGGAGCTCAACTCGGGCATGCCCAAATGCCGGAAGGGCGATCGGTACCACGTGCCGCCGTGGATCGTTCCCTTCATCCTCGACGAGGCGGGCGACACCCTGCTGCCGCACGGGAGCGGCGAGATCGAAGGCCGCGCCGCCTTCTTCGACCTCTCCCTGGACGGGCGCTGGGGCGGGATCATCACCGGCGACAAGATCTCACTCGACCTCGCCCCGTGCGCCTGCGGCGCCAAAGGCCCGTCGGTGCGCAACGACATCGTCCGGTACGCGGACATCGCTGGCGACGACAAGATCGGCTGCGCCGGCACCGTGGACGCCTACGTGCGGGGGCTGTCATGACCGCCGTCCACAGCGAGCCCCAGTCCGCCGGCGGCGCCGTGTCCGCGCCGTTCTTCCAGCGCGGTGAGCTGATCGAGGGCGACGACACCGCGCACCGGTCCCGCGATCTGGGCGTCACCTTCGCGACGCCGAAGATCGCCATGGACCGGGTGGTGCATCCGCGCGGCGAGGTGCCGCCCCTGCTGAACGTCCCGCTCGCGGAGATCATCGATTTCCTCGTCGAGACCGGCGAGCGCATCCGCGACCCCGGGAACCCCTTCGTGCAGGAATGCGTCGAGCGCATGTCCGCCACCCACGTCCTACCGCGCGCGGTGCTGCAATCGCAGGTCACCGGAGCGGCCGCCTATCTCGACAGGCGGTTGCTGCAGACCGTGGTCGAACAGAACTTCCCCGACCCCAGGGCGCTGGACGAGTGGGTTCCCAAACAGGACTTCACCGGCCGCAAGAGTTTCGTGCGGGCGTTCGCGCCCCGGCTGATCCACGTGCTGCCGGGCAACTCTCCCGGCGTCGCGGTGAAGTCCATCGCCCAGGGCGCGCTGGTCAAGGCCGTCAACCTTTTCAAGATGTCGTCCAGCGATCCGTTCACCACGGTCGCGATCCTGCGGACCATGGCCGACATGGATCCCGGCCACCCCATCGTGAAGTCGATGACGGCCGTCTACTGGCGCGGCGGCGACGACACGGTGGAGCGCGTGCTGTACCGGCCCCAGTACTTCGACAAGATCGTCGCCTGGGGCGGCGGCGACGCGATCAACAACGTGATCAAATACCTCGGCCCCGGCTTCCAGCTGGTGTCGTTCGACCCCAAGACCTCGATCTCGATGGTCGGCAGGGAGGCGTTCGCCTCCGACGAGACGCTCGACCTCGCCGCCGAACTCACCGCCTCCGACGTCATGGTGCTCAACCAGGAGGCCTGCGTCGCAAGCCGTTTCATCTATCTCGAGGCGGACCACGCCGACGCCGACCGCTTCTGCGAGCGGCTCCACGCGCGCATCGCCGGAAAGGCGGCCGCCTCGGGCGACGCCCGGCCGCTGGACCTGGACCTGCGCGAGCAGATCGACACGCTGATGATGCTCGACGACGAGTTCCGCGTCTGGGGCAGGACCGACGGCAAGGGCCTGGTCGTCCGTTCCGACGAACCCGTGGACTTCCACCCCGTCAACAAGACCGCCAACGTGGTCAGGGTGGACTCCCTCGACCAGGCCACCGACCACGTCAACGTGGCGACGCAGACGGTCGGCTTCTACCCCTTCGACCGGATGTCCGACTACCGCGACCGACTCGCCAGCCGTGGCGCGCAGCGCATCGTCCGGCTGGGCGAAGCGGGCCCGAGCACCATCGGCAACCCGCACGACGCCATGTATCCGCTGCACCGCTTCGTGCACTGGATGGCGCACGAGGACGGCACCGCACCGCAATGAGAGTCCGCAGGCGGTCCTGCGGCGCACCGGCGGGTGCGCCGCGGGACGTCTCGTCCCTGCCGACGGGGCCGGGCTCAGGCGATCACGATCGCCCCGAAGGGCGGGGAGCAGGAGCCGCGGCGATGCCAGGGCGCCGACGCGGCCGGCCCCGCCACGCCTTGCCGGCGTAGAACAGCGCTCCCAGGCCGCTGAGCAACATGAGCAGCTCGTACCCGGGCACATCCTTGTAACCACCGGGACCGTAGACCCTCATCGGATTTCCGGTGTCGAGCGCCGGCCGTGTGCCGCCCTTCCTCATGTCCCGATGACCTCGGCCGTCGTACAGCGCGACATGGCTCTTGTGGACACGCCCGTCGACGCTCGTGAAGTCGCCCGTCCACGAGCAGTCGTTCCCCCGGCAATCCGGCCACTTGGCGGTGAACGTGCCGGGAGTCCCGTCGCCGGTCCACGCGCGCACGCTCCCCCTGATCCCGATCAGGGACACCACGATCATCGCCACGGCGACGAGCGGGACGCCGTAGCGGGCCGCGAGAGACCATGGCCGCGTCCGGTCGCCCCTGCCGAAAACCCCCACAGAGACATGATCCCCCGCGCGGAAGAATCCTCAACCGGTCGGCCAGGTGGCGGCGGCGTGTCCGCAAGGCGCTGAGATCGCCGTTCTGGATCGGGCCCACAGCCGTGGGCGGTGGCCGGTGCGGGGACCGGCCACCGCCTGATGATCCGGATCAGCGCGGTGCGCTCAAACCCGTCCGAAGACCTGGCCGGCCGGCTCGCTGAGGTTCTCGCCGCCGGCGAAGAAGTCGCGGCAGGCCCGGAAGTACTCCTCCCGGCTGATCCTGCCGTCGCGGTCGGTGTCGATACTGGACGCGCCCAGCCGGGCATCCTGGTCGCTCAGGCCCCAGGCGCGCAGGAACTCCGCGTATTCGTCCGGTGAAAGGTACCCGTCGCTATCGGTATCGGTCACGGCGAATTCCGCGTCCGTGAGCGGGCGCAGCGCCTCGTCGGCGTTCGCCCGATTGGCGTTCTTGGACATGTAGTTGCGGAACTCCTCCCGGGAGATCGCGTTGTCGCCGTCGGTGTCCATGGCGTTCACCATGTAGTCCCAGGACTCGTCGTACGCCTGGAGCAGCTTGCGCCCCTGGGGGGAGTCGGGGCTTTGCCCGAAGTGGTTCAGGATCCGCTCTCCGAGAGCACGCATGTCGCTGCGCTGGACCTGGCCGTCCCCGTTGACGTCCAACAGTACGAACCAGTGGTCGGCCTTCCTGGCGATGGTTCCGGCTGCCATTCTTTTCTCCTTTGCCCTCGGTGGGTATCACCCCTAGTAGTGCCCCGAAGTTTTTCCGATATGGTTGACATAGGGTCAAACGTGGGCAATTTATGGATGCCTGGTGGATGGTCACCCTTCACCAGGTGATGGGCAGGGATCGGACGCCGTAGGTGGCGGAGTGGGTGTCGAAACGTATGTCATCGCGGGGCACGGCGAGTTGTAGGTTCGGAAAACGGTTGAGCAGGGCGGGATAGCAGACGCGCAGTTCCAGCCGGGCGAGCGACGCGCCCACGCAATGGTGGGCGCCATAGCCGAATGCCAGGTGCTGTACCGGGTCCCGGGTTATGTCGAATCGTTCGGGGTCCGAGATGAGATCCTCGTCGCGGTTGGCCGAAGGGAATGCGCACATCACATAGTCCCCTGCCCGGATGTGCCGGCCCTGGATCGTCACGTCCCGGGTGGCCGTTAGAACGAACCCGTAGTGAACCACCGACAGATAGCGGAGCAGTTCCTCGGTGGCCCTGTCGGCGAGGTCGGGATCATCGCGCATGGCGGCGAGTTGATCGGGGTGCTCGAGCAGCAGCATTGTGCCGAGCGCGATCATTTTCGCCGTCGTCTCGTGCCCGGCGACCAGCAGCAGGTTGCAGATACCGGCCAGTTCCTCGTCAGAGAGGTCCGCGCCGTGCTCGCGCAGCAGCATGCCGAGCAGGTCGTCTCCCGGGTCGGCGCGCCGGCGCGCGGCCAGGTCGATCATGTAGCGGCGCATCCGCTCGAAGTTGCCGGCCTGCCGGTCCGGGGGAGTGGTCAGGTCGAACAGCGTGGCGCCCACCCGGTGGAAATCGGCCCGGTCGGCGTAGGGGACGCCGAGCAGTTCGCAGATCACCGACGATGGGATCGGCAGCGCGAACGCCTGGACCAGGTCGGCGGGCGGGCCGGCGGCCTCCATGGCGTCCAGACGCTCGGCGACGATCGACTCGATGTAGGGCCGCAGGCGGCTGATCCGGCGCATCGTGAACTCGCCGGACACCATTCTCCGCAGCCGGGTGTGCTCGGGCGGGTCATAGGCGACGAAGAACCCCGGCTGCGGCGGCGGGAACTCCCCGTTCGCCGGACGCGGCGGCGGCATCGGCCCCTGACCCGCGGCGGCGTTGCTGAAGGAACCGGTGTCGCCGAGGACCCGGCGCACGTCCGCGTACCGCGTGATCACCCAGGAGGGTTCGCCGCTGGGCAGCGTGGTGCGGCACACCGGCTCGGACGAACGCAGGGCGCGGAACTCCTCGGCCGGGCTGAAGGGACAGTGGCGGCCACGACGCACTGGCAACGGCATTTCGGGCGTCAGCGACATGGGCCTGTCTCCACGGGGTCCGGGCGTGCGGCATCGGGAAGGAGCGGACGGAGGCGGCGGACGATGTCCGTGACGATCTCCCGCTCCGCGGAGGCGAGGTAGAAGTGCCCCCCGGGCAGGACATGGACGTCGAATCCGCCGGTGGTCAGCTCGGCCCAGCCCTCCAGGTCCGAAGGGCCCGCCAGCGGGTCGTCCCGGCCCAGGTAGCCGATGACGGGAGCGGTGACCGCGGCCGGAGACCGGGGACGGTAGGCGCGCAGCAGTTCATGGTCGGCGCGCATCGCCGGCAGGATCAGGCCGCGCATCTCCTCGCGCTTCAGGAGCGCGGGGTCGATGCCGCCGATCTCGGCCGTCCCGAGCAGTAGTTCGTCATCGGTCAACGGCTCCGCGCCCGCTGGGGGGAGCCGGTGCGGGGCGGGGTGTGCGGATACCAGCAGCGCCAGCGGATCGTCGCCCGGCAGGCGGAGCGCGACCTCGTAGGCGACCAGGGCGCCCATGCTGTGCCCGAACAGGGCCAGCGGCGCGCCGGTGAACGCCGCGAGCGACTCGGCGATCAGATCGGCCAGCGGCTCCATGCGGTCGATTCCCGGTTCGGCCAGGCGGTCCTGGCGGCCTGGGGAGCACACCGCGAGCAGTTCTATGTCGCCGGGCAGGAGCGACGACCACGTGCGGAAGAGCTGAGGGCTGCCGCCCGCATGGGGAAAGCACACCAGCCGCAGGCGTGGTCGGGCCATCCGCCGGGTCCTGCGGAACCAGGCGCGCGGGTCGGTGGTGCTCGCCCGGCTCACGACCATCGCCCGCCCCGTTCCGAGGCTCCCTCTTCCGCGAGCGCCCGCGTGAACGCCGCCACCGTCGGATCGGTGAACAGCGTCTGCACGGGCACCTCGGTCCCGAAGCTCTCCTCGCAGTGCTGGACGATGTCCAACGCGATGATCGAGTGGCCGCCGAGGTCGAAGAAGTCGTCATGGACTCCGATGCCCTCGATCCCGAGGACCGTCTCCCACACCGCCGTGACCCGCGTCTCCAGCTCGGTCCGCGGGGCCTGGTAGGAAGTGGGCAGGTCAGGCCGGGCCGTCATGGCGGACGGCGCCGGTGGGCCGTCTTCGTCCGGGACGCGACGCCGTCCCGACATCAGTTGGAACAGGCCGCCGGGAGGCGCGGTGGCCACGGCCACGTGTTCGAGCGGCAGCGCGGACAGTGCCAGTTCGAACGCCTTGAGGGCGTCGTCGGATTCCATTCCCGGCGTGATCGAGGTCCGGCCCGTCCGGTCGGCGCCGGTCATGCCGAGACCCCGCCACCGGTCCCAGTTGATCGACAGCACCGGGAACGGCGCCCGGCCGGCGAAGGAGTCGAGACAGGCGTTGGCCGCCGCGTAGCAGCCCTGCCCGGGTGCCCCGGACAGGGCCGCGAGTGAGGAGAACAAGGCCAGGAAGTCGGGCGTCTCGCCCAGGGCGGAAAGCGCGTCGATCAGCGCGCGGGTGCCCGCGGCCTTGGCCCGGAAGGAGGCGGCGACCTCTTCGCGGTCCAGGGAGCGCAGGCTGCCGGCGCCGATGACACCCGCCGCGTGCACGACCCCGTCCACGGCGCCGAACCGCTGCCGGGTCTCCCGGAGGACGTCCTTGAGCGCGGCACCGTCGGCCACATCGACGCCGCGGACCAGCACCTCCCCGCCCGCCCGGTGCATCTCCTCGAGAACCGCCGGGTCTTCGGGACGCCCCGCGCCGCGTCCGAGCAGTACCAGCCGCGCCCGGTGGCTCCTGGCCAGATGGCGTGCGATGGCCAGCCCCACACCGCCGAGACCCCCGGTGATCAGATAGGTCCCGGCATCGCGCAGGGGCGCCGCCGGGAGGCGATCGGCCGCCAGCGGCCGGAACTCGCGCACCCACCTGCGTCCGGCGCGGTACCCGACGATGTCCTCCGCGTCCGGGCGGGCGAACTCGGTCAGCAGCTCCGCCGCCGTGGCCGCCCCCGGATCGAGGTCCACGCACCGTACCGTCACATGAGGTGTCTCAAGGACCAGGGTCTGGGCGGCCGCGTGCGCGCCCGCCGAACACGGGGCCGGTGATTCTCCGCCCGTGATCCGGTAAGCCCCGCGGGTGACGACCCAGACCTCCAACCGGCCGGTGCGCGGGTGCGCCGCGCGGGCAAGCCCGATCACGCTGTCCAGGGCCGAAGCTTCCTCTTCCGGTTCCAGGCTCGACCACAGATCCACGATCCGCACGTTCTCGGCGTCGCCGGTGAGGTCCAGGAACCGGGCGTACTGCTCGGGCCGGGCCGGAGCGAACGTGCAGGAGGTCGGCGACAGGCGGCGGAACTCCTCGCCCGGGGTCGCCACGACCGGTTCCGCGCCACGGCTGCGCAGGACTTCGATGATCTGCCGCGCCAGCGGAGACCCGTCCGACAGCACGGCCCACCGCCGCCCCGCCACCACCGCTTCCGGATCGTGGACGGCGATGTCCATCGACCGCCGCCAGCCCACCCCGTACAGCCAGTCGGCGGGACGTCCCGACGACCGCCGATCGGCTCCGGCCGAGGGCATCGGCGTCCGGGCGAAGGGATACTTGGCGAACGGAACGCGCACGCGGCGCTCATCGGCGTGCAGGGCGGGCAGGTCGACGTCCAGGCCGGCAGCCCACAGCGGGCCCACCGCCTCCAGCAGCATCGTGCGGCCGTCACGGCCGATCGTGGGGCGGTCGGCGGCACTGACCAGCGCCGCGGCCCGAGTGGCGAGCCCGTGCTCCTGAGCCAGGGTGGTGAGGGCGGTTCCAGGCCCTGTTTCGATCAGCGCGGGGTGACCCGTACCGAGAACTCGATCGAGCTTCCAGGTGAGTGACTCCGCTGTCCGGGCTACCGGCTCTGCGTGACGCACCCAGTACTGGGGATCGGTCGGTTCCCCGTCCGACACCAGGACCATGGCGGGTTCCGCCAGCGGGATACCGGAGAGCAACCGCCGGAGCGTGGCCGCCGCGCCGCCGTGCCGTACGTGCGCGAACCCGGTGACCACCTTCATCGCGTCAGGCAGGGAGAGAACCCTGGCGAAGTGTGCCGCCGTGTACTCGCCGAGGTCATGCCCCAGGACGGCGTCGGGGCGGATGCCCAGCGAGATCAGCAGCCGTCCGAGGGCGACTTCGGCGATGAACAGTGCGGGCAGCCCGTGTCGGGGGTCGGCTGCTTCGTCCTCCGCATGGGGGAGTAGCAGCGCGTCACGTACCTCTGGGCTCGCGGCGTGGCGCAGGCACTCCTCCACGCTGTCACGGAAGACCGCCGACCACTCGTACAGATCCCGTCCCATTCCCGCTTCGCGGGCGTCGCCCCCTGGGAACATGAAGACCGTCGCATCGGGGTCGTGCCCCTTCTCACCGCCGGCCGCGGTGAAGGCGCGGAGGGCGCGCACCGCGTCCGCACCGTCATGGAACACGCCCGCGAACCGCCGCTCGAATCGGTGGAGGCCCGCCGTCGTCCAGGCGACATCGGCCAGGTTCACCCCCGTGTCCTCTTCCAGGAACGCCGCGCAGGACCCGGCCACCGCGTCCAAGGCGTCGGCGTTCCGAGCGGACAGCGCCAGCAACTGCCAGGGCCGCGCGATGTCCGAAGGCGTCGGCGGCGGAGCCTCCTGGAGGATCACATGGGCGTTGGTGCCGCCCACACCGAAGGCGCTCACCGCCGCCCGGCGCGGCTGTGCCCCGGACGGCCAAGGCTCACCTTCGGTGAGCGGCGGACGGAGGGCCCCTTCGCGGAAGGAGAGGTCCGGGTTGGGAACGCCGAAGTTCGGGCACGGCGGGCGGAAGCCGTGATGCAGCATCATCGCCGCTTTGATGAAGCCCGCGACCCCTGCCGCGGAGTCCGCGTGCCCGATGTTCGCCTTGACCGAACCGAGCGGGCAACGGCCCCCGTAGACCCGTGACAGGGCGCTGAACTCGACGACGTCGCCGATCGCCGTGGCGGTGCCGTGGGCCTCCACATAACCGAGCGTTCCGGGATCGACTCCGGCGACCGCGAGCGCGTCACGGATCACCCGCTCCTGGCCGGCCGCCGAGGGGGCGGCATAACTCGGCTTGTCCCCTCCGTCGTTGTTGACGGCGCTGCCCTTGACCACGGCGTAGATGCGATCGCCGTCCTCCAGCGCGTCCGCGAGCCGGCGCAGCACCACGATCCCGACCCCGTCGGCCGGGACGAATCCCGACGCGTCCCGGTCGAAGGGCCGGACATGCCCGTCGGCCGACAGCGTGCTTCCCGGCTGGTGCAGGTAGCCGAGCCGCCGTGACCGGCTCCAGGAGACGCCGCCGGCCAGGCTCATGTCGCATTCGTACGTCAGCAGGGCCTGCGCGGCGAGGTGCACGGCGACCAGCGATGTCGCGCAGGTCGCCTGGACGTTCATGCTCGGGCCGGTGAGCCCCAGCTTGTAGGACACCCGCGTGGTCAGGAAGTCCTTGTCGTTGGCCGACAGCAGCGACGCGCCCACATCGCCCAGGAAGTCGTCGAGGCCCACAGGGCGGTGCGTGCTCACCGTCTGCCCGCCGTAGATTCCGATCCTGCCGGGGAACAGGGCGGGTGCGTGCCCGGAGTCCTCCAAGGCATGCCAGGCGGCCTCGAGGAACATGCGCTGCTGCGGATCCATCAGGGCCGCTTCCCTGGCCGGGTAGCCGAAGAACGCGGCGTCGAAGTCTTCGCCGTCCTCGACGATGCCGCCCGCGCCGACGAGCCTCGGATCGGCGACGCGCTCCTCGCTCGCGCCCGCGCTCCGCAACTCCTCCGCGCTCAGCCGGGACACGCCCTCCCGGCCCGAGGCGATCAGCCGCCAGTACGCGGCCAGGTCAGGGGCTCCGGGGAACCGGCAGGCCACGCCCACCACGGCGATGTCGGTACCGGACATCAGCGCCGCCTCCGCCGCTGAAGCAGTCGCAGGGACTCGGCGCGCCGTCCGAGGTCCCGGTCCTGGTACCGGTCTCGTCCCGGGCCGTCGTCGAGTCGCGCGGCCAGTCGGCGGACGGTGCGCGCCGACAGCAGTTCCGCTGCCGACAGCCGGACGCCCCAGCGCGCGGTGATCTCCTCCTGGAGCCGGAGCAGGTCCAGCGAAGTGCCGCCCAGGGAGTGGAAGTCGTCGTCGGCGCCGACCCGGTCCAGGAGCAGCAGTTCCGACCACATGAGCGCGAGCCCGCGTTGAGTGGTGCCCCGCGGCTCCACGTAGCGGTGTCCCAGCGAAGGGCGGGTGCGCTCTGGCGCCGGCAGCGCCGCGTGGTCCACCTTGCCGTGCGCCGTCAGCGGGAGACGCGGCAGCACCACGAAGATCGAGGGGATCAGGTGGTCGGGCATGTCCGCGCTCAGGAACTCCCGCAACTCGCTCACCGGCACGGATCCGCCCGTCGCCGCCGTTCCGACCCAGGCGACCAGCCGCCGATCCATCCCGGGGCGCTCGTGCGCGCCGACCACCGCTCCCGTCACCCGCGGGTGGCGGCACAGCGCCTGCTCGACCTCGGCGGGTTCGATCCGGTAACCCCGGATCTTGAGCTGCCGGTCCGTACGCCCGCGGAACTCCAGATTCCCGTCGGGCAGCCGCCGCGCCAGATCACCCGTCCGGTACAGGCGCGCCCCGGGGCGGCCGGACAGGCGGTCGGGGACGAACCTGGCGGCCGTCACGGCGGGGAGGTCCAGGTATCCGCGCGCCACCCCGGCCCCGCCGATGTACACCTCACCGGTCTCGCCCGCCGCGACCGGGTGTCCCTGGTCGTCCAGGACGTGGACCTCGACGCCGTCCAAGGGCGTCCCGATCGGGGGCCGCCCGGGACGGTGATGGCACCGGCCCGCCGTCGCCCCCACAGTGCATTCGGTCGGCCCGTAGGCGTTGAAGAAACGCACTCTCGGGGCCCAGCGCTCCACCAGAGACGCGGGCAGCGCCTCGCCGCCCGCCGTCAACGTCGTCACCGGCGGCGGGTCCTCCACCGGCAGTGTGGCCAGCAGGGACGGCGAAGCCGACAAGTGGGTGGCCGAGCACCTGCGCAGCTCGCGGGAGAGGGCGGGTCCGCACAGCGGCCCGTCGTCCGGTCGCACGCACAGCGTCCCGCCGTTGAGCAGGCTCATCGCCAGTTCCCAGACCCACGCGTCGAAGGTGAGCGGTGCGAACTGGAACACCCGGGCCTGCTCCAGGTCGCCATAGAGCCGCCGCAGGGCGCGCGCGAGGTTCACCACTCCCGCATGCTCGACGAGGACGCCCTTCGGAGTGCCGGTCGAACCGGACGTGAACAGGACGTACGCCAGATGGCCCGGGCCCGCGCCGCCCCTGGGGCTGCCCGAAGCCGGACGGGGGAGGGCGGTCAGGCTGACCACATCGCCCGTGTAACCGGAAAGCACGCCCGCCTCGTCCGCCCCCGCCAGCACGACGCGGACACGGTCGGCCAGGATCGCCGCCACCCGGTTCGCCGGCAGGCCCGGTCCCAGCGGCACGTAGGCGCCGCCCGCCTTCCATATCGCCAGCACGGCCAGCGGAAGCTGACTCGGATGGTCGGCCAGAACGCCCACCACCACTTCGGGCCCCACGCCTCGGGCGCGAAGCTCGGCGGCCAGCGCGCCGGCACGGTCGTCGAGCTCCCGATAGGTGATCTCCTCGTCCGCGCACGACACCGCCACCCGGTCGGGGGTCCGGGCGGCCCACCGCTCGAAGGCTTCGTGGGCGCATCCGACCCAGGTCATGCCGGGGTCTCCGTGGGGAGCGTGGCGGCGCGCTCGCGGTGCCCATCGGGCTCCCGGAACTGCTCGTAGACCACCGCCACGTGTTCGCGGCGGTACCCCTTCTCCAGGGCGCGCTGCACCCTGTCCCGCAGAACGGAGAAGAACGAGTGATCCACCCGCGCCTCGTCGGCGAGCACCGCCAGATTGCGCAGGATGTCGATGTGCGTGGTCAGCGGTGCCTGCTCGTAGCCGTAGTCGCCGCGCCGCATCAGCTCCACGCCGACGTCGATGGTGGAGCGCAGCCCCGGGTCGTACATCGGAATGGACTTGGCGAACTCCTCGAGTGGAACGCCGCAGGCCGTGGCGATCGCGGCGCACTCCAGCAGCCCGTTGACGATCGAGTAGTAGTACGCCGCGGAGACGGTGTGGTAGGCCTTCACGTACGCGGGGTCGGCGCCCAGGTACGTCGCCGTCCCGCCCAAGGCCGCCACGACCGGGCCGATCTCCTGGTAGTCCCGCTCGGCGCCGCCGTAGACGGTGAAGCAGTGCTCCGTGCCCACGGCCTGCGGGTAGTTGAGGATGGCGGCCTCCAGGTAGCGGCCGCCGGCCGCCTCCACCCACGTGGCCAGCGTCGGCACCTGGGACGGCACCCCGCTGGCCGTCTGCACGACCAGGCGGCCGTCGAGCTCGGGCCGGACCGGTTCCAGGACCTCGCGGGTGACGGCGTAGTTGAGCAGGCAGAGCACCAGGACGGGAGATGAACGGAGCGCCTCGGCCAGGTCGGAGGCGATCCCGGCTCCGCCGGGCACCCGCACCGGGGTGCGGTTCCAGACGGTGACCGAAAGGCCGGCGGCGCGGCAGGCGCGGGTCACCGCCGAACCCATCACACCTGCGCCGATGACGGTCGCATCGGTCATGTGTGCGTCGGCCATGTGCGGCCTTCCCCTTCATCGGTCGTCCCGGTGGCCGCCGGCCGGCTCGCGACCATGATCATCGCGCCGATCTCGGAGACCTGTGCCCAGCCGGCGAACACCTCGATCAGCCGGGCGGCCTCGGCCGCGCCGTATTCGGCCGCCAGCTCGTCCCGGTGCCGGCGCAGCCTTCGCACGAGCCGGTCGAACGAGCCGTTCACATTCCGCGTGATATCGGCGAGTTCCGTGACCCGCAGACCTGACCGCTCGGCCGTTTCGCGATGCGTCTCAGGAGTTTCGAAAGAGCGGATGCGAAGCAAATCAAAAAAATCCGCCACCCGTTTTCCCAGTGCCGGGTTCATCGGTTCGAGCAGGATCGGGGTCTCCACCACGAGACGGCCGCCAGGACGGAGAATCCGCCGGATCAGCGGATACAGTTCCGTGATGTCGAAATGCGGCGTCGATTCGAGGGAGAGCACCGCGTCGAACGTGTTCTCGGGGAAGGGCAGCTCGCGGGCGTCGCATCGGGTCACCCGCACCAGGTCGGCGAGCCCGCTGCGGCGGGCATGCTCGGCCGCCTCCGCCACCGCGCGCGGATCGATGTCCACGGCCGTGACGTGGGCGCCGGTGGCGCGGGCCACTTCGACCGCCGGGTGGCCGTAGCCGCAGCCCAGGTCCAGCACCCGGTCTCCTGGACGCACCCGCAACCGCTCGATCACGATCGCCGCCAGCCTGGCCGTCGCCACCTCGATCGGCGAAGTGTCGCCGGGTCCCGTCCAGAAGCCATAGTGCAGATTCGGCCCCCAGTAGCGCAAAGCCAGCGGCGCGATGTCCGCATAAGCCTTGGCGATATCGGAAGAAGAAGCGTCGACGGTCTCTTCCACGGGCATGACAATTATCTCCTGCGCTGCCGCACCGGGTCGTATCCAGCTCCTTTCTATCCGGCCGCCGCGGCCCCACACCGGCCGATCGGTAAAGGATTATTGGGATCACGCTGAGCGCCATGGCCGCGGGTCGTGGGAATTCTTCGCTGGCCGGCCGGGGACGAGTGGAGGTAGATATGTCTGATCTGGAGTGTTTGGCGCGCTATCCCTTTGGCGAGCCAACCGGGCTCGGTATCCATCCGCATCACTCGGCATGCCAGTCGCTGGGCGGGCTCACCCGGATCCGGCCGCCGCACGGCGACGACGCGTGGCTGGTGACCCGCCACGAGGACATCAGGGCCGTACTGGCCGACCGGCGCTTCAGCCGGGCCGTCGCCGTCGCGCGCGACGAACCCCGGCTTGCCGCGGTGCCCCTGCAGACCAGCGTGCTGTCGCTCGATCCCCCTGAGCACACCTCGGTCCGGCGGCTGCTGGCCGGCGCGCTGGGCTTCAACGGCCCCAGGGTCGCCGAGCTGCGCGGTACCGCCCAGGAGCGGTGTGCACATCTGATCGACGGGATGATCGCTCAGGGTGCCCCCGCCGACCTCGCCGAACACTTCGCGATACCGCTCACCGGCGAGATCACCTGCGAACTGCTCGGCGTGCCGTTCGCCGACCGCGAGCTGTTCCGGGACGGACTCGAAGCGCTGGCCTCCACACTCCCCGAGGAGGTGGTCGGCCCGCGGATCTCCGCGCTCTACGCCTACATCGACGAGCTGTGCGCCGCCGGGCGTGCGGAGGCGGGCGACGACGTGCTCGGAGAGCTCACCCGGGCCAGGGAGGGCGACACCAGGCTGTCCGATGACGGTTTCTTCACCGAGGTGATCAGCGACCTGCTGCTCGCCGGCTACTACAACACCTCCACCCAGCTTCTGAACGCCGTCTACCTCCTGCTCACCCACCCCGACCAGCTGCGGCTGCTGGAGCACGACCCCGAACTGATGCCCAGGGCCGTGGAAGAACTCCTGCGGTACGCCCCCTTCCCCGCCCACGTGACGTTCGCCCGCTACGCGACGGAGGACGTGGAGATAGGCGGCACCCACGTGCGCGCGGGCGAAGCGGTCCTCGTAGCCCTGCCCGCAGGCAACTTCGACGAGGCCGCCTTCGAGAACCCTGAGAAGCTCGACCTCACCCGCTCGAAGAACACTCACCTGTCCTTCGGGCATGGCCTGCACCACTGCCTGGGCGGGCCCCTCGTCAGAATGCTCTTCCAGACAGCCCTATCGGCCCTGCTGGAGCGCCTGCCCGACCTGCGCTTGGCCGTCCCCGAGTCCGAACTCCCGTGGCAGGACAGCCTGGAACTCCGGCGTCTGCAACAGCTCCCGGTCACATGGCGCCAACCTCGACCATGAGGAATGACCTCGGCCCGAAGGCGGAATGTCAGATCCTCCCCGCCTCCTTCAGGCGATCTTCGGTGCCGCCCGCATGCCGAGGTAGACGTAGGGCGTGCCGTCCGGAAGCGCCCCGAACACCAGTGGCAGCCACGGCGCGCTGACGGGGCCGATACCCGGCATGGCGAGCACCGTGTCGGACACCGCCACCAGGTCGGCCTCGATCGGCGGTGAGTATTCGGCCATCCCGCCGGTCAGCTGCCACCGCAGACGCGGCACACCGTCCCGCTCGTCGATCGTGAGGTGCACGCCTTCGCGTTCATACGTGCCTGCGAGCGCGGCGACATCGACCGCCCGCGGTTCCGCGGCGGGGGCGAAGGCGCCCGGCATCCGCACCCCGGCGAGCTCACCGAGGAGCTCCTGGAACAGGTCGACGAACAGACCGGTCGCACCGCCGCCGTTGGTCAGCAGTGCGGCGACGACGCCGCTTTCAGGCACGACACGCAGGTACGAGAACTGCCCGAGCGCGGCGCCGTCGTGACCGTAGCCGGCGACGCCGTCCCAGTCGTACAGCGCCCACCCGTGGCCCCATCCGTCCGCCATGAACGACCAGACGTCCAGGCAGTCGACGACGCGTCGCCGCATCGTCGCCGCCGACTCGGCGGACAGCACGCGCGTGCCGTCGGGCGCGGTACCGCCGTCGAGATGCATCCGCGCGAAGCGGACGACGTCGGCGGCAGTGACGAGGACACGCCCGTACGGCCCGGCCGAGCGCGGCAACATGTCCCACGCGGGTGCCGGCTCCGGGTCGGTTCCCAGCTCGCCGAGATGCGTCATCGCCACCCGGAAGCGCAGCGCCTCCTCCGGCAAGGTCATCGAATGCTCGAGGCCAAGCGGCGCCAGCAACCGGTCGCGCAACGCGTCGTCCCAGGTCTGACCGGTGACCACCTCCACGATTCGGCCGAGAATCGCGTACCCGGTGCTGCAGTAGGAAACGACGGTCTCCGGCGGGCAGTCCTGCCCCACGTTCGCGCACGCCTCCACGTAACGGGCGAGGCAGTCGTCACCGCGACCGGTGTCGTGGGTGAAGTCCCCGCTGATCCCGCTGGTATGGCTCAGCAGCCGCCCGATCGTCACGCTCTTCGTGACCTCGTCATCGGCGACCGCGAAGCCCGGGAGTACGTCGACGACCCTGCTGTCAAGCCGCAGTACACCGGAGTCGACGAGCTGCATCACCAGCGTCGCCGTGTACACCTTGGCGATCGAACCGGACTGGAACACCGAGTCCGTGGTCACCTCCACGCCGGTCCCTCGGTGCAGCACGCCACTGGCCAGCTCATGGATCGTCCCGCCCGCGAGCACCGCCAGCGTCGCGCCCGGCACGTGATGGGCGGCGCGCAGCTCATCAAGCCTGGCCTGCCAGCGGTCGGCGTCGAATCGCGATGACGGCATGAAGACGGCTCCTCATCAGTTCTGGGAGCCGGCCGTCCGGCTGACTCCTGGGATGTCTTTTTATGACGCACCGTACGCTGTTCGGTGCTCCGCACACTGTACGGACACTGTGCATCGTTCGCAAAGCCGTACACTGTTCGGAATGGAGCGTCGTGAGGGAGATCGCATGCCGGCGGACAAGCAGCCGTATCCGTCCGTGTGGGCCCGTCCGCAGCGGCCTCGGCGTGAGCAGCCGCTGCTGAGCCGGGAGCAGATCGTGTCCGCGGCGCTCGAACTGCTGGATGCCGAGGGCATCGGCGCCCTGAGCATGCGCAAACTCGGCACCCGCCTGAACGCCGGAGCCACCTCGATGTACACGCACGTGGCCAACAAGGACGAACTGATCGAACTGGTCGTCGACGAGGTCTACGGCGAGGTCGAGGTACCGGCCGCCGACGATCCGGCGGGCTGGCGCGCGGCCATCACCCGGTGCGCCCGCAGCATGCGGGCCGCGGTCCTGCGCCACCCCTGGATCGGCTCCGTGCTCGGTGAGGCGGGCGTGGCCTATCTGGGGCCGAACGTGTTGCGGCAGAACGAGGCCATCCTCGCCGTTTTCGAGCAGGGCGGCTTCACGCTGGAAGCGGCCGATCGGGCCTTGAACACGGTCGTTGCCTATGTCATCGGGGTGTCGACGAGTGAGGCCGCATGGTTGACCACACTCGCTCGCAGCGGCCGAAGCGAGCAGGAATGGGTCGAGAGCCTGTGGCCGGCCGCCGAACAAGCCGTACAGGACTACCCGCGGCTGCGAAAGCTGTACGCCGCCCAGCGAGACCAGAACTTGAGCGCCGCCCGCGACGACGAGTTCGACAGCGGACTCGAATGCATCCTCCATGGCCTGGTCGCCCGCTTCGCGCCCGAGGGAGGTACGTCATAGCCGGCACCGACCTTGCCATCAACTTAACTTGAGGTTCTACCGTGTCGGTAACGATGATCTTTAGGGGGTTACCGCACATGACGACCCGGCAGATGTCCGACGCCGAGCTCGCCGCACAGCCGGCCGCGTACTGGACCGGAGTGGCCTACGAGGCCCTCATCGCCTTCACTCGTGCCCGGCAGGCCGAGCTCGGCTTCACCCAGCCCCAGTACTGGTTGCTGCGCAACATGTCGAAGAACGACATCTCACCCGACGGCCGGGGCATGACCATTCCCGAACTCCGGGAGGCCATGAGCTCCTACCTCAGACCCGAGGACGACCTGGAGGCCGAGGCGGAGGTTCTGGTGGAGCGCGGCAGGCTCACCCGCGACGGCGGGGAACGGCTGTGGATCACCGCGGCGGGAGAACAGGCTCGCGCCGACCTCAAGCGGCACGCCCCGGCGATTCGCGACCGCATCCACCAGGGCATCGACGACGCCGACTATGTCACCGCGTTGAAGGTGCTCCAGCAGATGATCCGTAACACAGGCGGCCCTCTGGCTTAGGCCCCAGACCATCAGTGTCGTTCATCTGGGCTCGGAGGTTTGGCTCTCAAGGTTGTGTGCGGCCTCGGCTCGGATGGTGTCGGAGTCGATGCCGAGTTGGTGGAGCAGCCGTGCCGCGGGTCCGTTTGGCTCTTCCAGTAGCGCTGCGAGCAGGTGGGTGGTGCCCGCGTAGGGGTGGCCGAGGCGATGGGCGGCCAGGCTGGCCTGGCGTAGCGCGGCCAGCGCGGTGCGGCCGAGGGTGGGGGCGCCCACGCGCGCTGTGCGGGGTGGCGGCCAGCCCTGGGTCGGCAGGCCCGTCAGGTCGTGTTCGGCGTCGCCGGGCTCGGGCTCCAACCGTGCCGCCGCCCGCGCCGCTGGACGCAGGCGCACGTCGTGTGCGGCCAGGATCAGGCCGGCCTGGTTCCACCGGGCGACTTCTTCCGGCAGGGGCCTGTCGCAAGAGGCCAGCTGTTCATGCAGGTCGATAAGGCTGAGCAGGACGTGGGCGGCGGTAGCCGTGCCATGGTCGAGTTGGAGGGCCTTGCTGTAGACATTGCCCTCGATCAATTGCAGCATCGGGTGGCCGTAGCGGGCTCCGTGCCGCCGGTAAGGACGCCGGAGGTACGACCCCAGCCACCAGGCCAGCAGCCGCCAGGGCCCGCGCAGCAATCGTGGCCCGGGGGCGGGCAATACCCGCACGCCGGTCAGACCGCCGACCGCCCAGGGCATGCTGCGGCTGTCGTCGAGTTGAAGATCGTGACCCGACTCGATCCGCTGCAAGTCCTGGCGAGGAACCCAATGGGGCAACAACTCGGCGGCCGGGCCGCTCAGCTTCGACATGGCTGCCACGAGATGACGCGGCTCGGCATGCCCACCCTCCTGGTCCGCGGCCCGGGCGATCGCATCATGCACGGCGTACCGGACAGTCATCGAGAACACCGGCAGGGGCACATTCTTGTGACGGGAGCGAACACGACGCGTTGCTCCTCCGTAGCCGGCCGCCTCCCCGAGCGCGGCGGCGGCCTCGAACGCCACATCCTCCCCGAAACACGCCTCCCATTCCGTTGACGGCGGTGGTGGATCGGTCCGCGCGCTCTCGCCCCGCCAGCGCACATTCGTGAACAAAGGACTCAGCAGGAACTGACCATCAGACCCTTTGACCTTGTACGTCGTGCAGTTCAGGACAAGATCTGTCCCCACCTCGGGGACGCCCGCGTCGTGTGCGCGACGATAGGCCCGCTCCAAGAGGCCTTTGAAGCCCAAGCTCGGCGGTTCGAGCATCGTCGTCTCCGATCTCCTTTCCCGTGAAGGTAAGCGAGATGGAGGCTTCGCCACTACGTCATGCTGCACGATTTCCTCGGTTCCGGCGTGATGAGCACGGACCGCGGACCGCTCTCGGTGAGTCGGTGTCACGGGGCGGCGCTTCGCGCGGAGCGGGCGCCGGCTCGCAGGAAATCCCGTCCCGCGGTCGATCCCAGCCATTGGGTCGCCATGGTCAGCAAGGCCGCGTCGGTGGGGATCGAGATGTCCAGGCCGGTGGCGGTTTCGATGGTCTGGAGGTGGGTGCGCACCGTGTTGCGGTGCCGATAGGTCCGCCCCGCGACCTCGGCGATGGATCCGAGTTCGAGATAGCCGCGCAGCGTGTCGATCAGGATGTCGTGGTTTCGCAAGGTCAGCAGAGGGGCGAGCACCTCGCGGGCCATGAGACCGGTGAGCTCCTCGTTGCCGGACATGATCGCGCCGATCCAGTGCGAGCGGATCGGCCGGAGTCCCGGGGCGGCGTCGCTGCGGATCGCGGCCCGGGCCAGTCGAACGCCGCGCGGGGTGTCGGCGAGGCCGTCGACGTCGGCGGTGCCGCAAGGCCATTCGCCCAGTGGTGCCAGGAGTTCGTGCACCGCGTCGCTGGACCGGCGCCCGCGGTTGACCACGCCGAGCAGTTCGTCGCCTATGTAGCCGAAGTGGAAAGGGTATCCGGCGCTCTGAAGCAGGTTGCGGCACGAGTCCAGGGCGCGGTCCTTGGTGGGGACGCCCTCGGCGACGACGACGATCAGCGGCGCCTCGGCCGGAATGCCCAGCAGCGCCGACGCGTCGGCCACGACGGCGGGATCCTGCTCTCCTTCGAGGACCAGGCGGCCGAAGGCGCGGCCGCGGACCTCGACGCGATGGCTGGCGAGGTCGCGTTCGGTACGGCGGTAGGCGTCGACGACCTCGACGCTGTTGGCCTCTGTCGCCTCCCAGACCAGGAGCAGCCCGTCGAGGAACTCCGGGTCGGCGGTGAGCCCTCTCCGGCGCCCCTCGGCGATGATCGCCTCCCAGAGCGTCCGCAGGTCGAGTTGGAAGGAATGCATCAAAGCCGCGAGCGGGAAGCCCTGCTCGGCGCGTTGGCGTCCGACCTCGGCGGTGGCGCGCGCGACGTCGTCGGGCACCGGACCGCCGGCGAGGCGGGTGAGCGCCAGTTCCAGGGTGTTGCGCATCCCGGCGAGCTTGACGCCGGGCGCGGCCACCATCTCGGCGTAGGCCGGTTCCTCCCGGTCCAGACGTTCTTGAGCCATCGTCGCGAGTTCCTCAAGTCGTTCGGTGAGGAGCGTGCGGGCGATGGAGCGGACGGTCGCCGCATGGCGTGCGGTGCGGGGCTCATCCATGCGCTGTCCAGGCAAAATTGTGCATGGCGCACAGTGTAACCCCGTGGAGTAGTGTCGTCAGGTCCAGTGACCATAGGCGTTTAGCTCTGGTTCACTAGCGGGACCTGTACAGCGGCCGACGGGGTGTGCGTCGCGCACAAGACAGCGCTGGATCCTCGTCCGGTTGGAAAGAAATGAGAGCGAGACCGCTGAGATGACCCATGCCGACATTCCGGAAGACCTTCTCGCCGAGGCCCTGAAGGACCACTGGTCCCTCGTCTGCGCCGGCCAGGAGCCGCTGGGCGGGGAGGTCGACCAGAACGTCAAGGTCATCGACGAGGGCGGGAAGGCTCACTTCGTCCGGGTGACCCAGGCGGAACCGGGCTCGGCCGACATCGCGTGGCAGAACTCATTGCTGCGCCACCTGGCGGCCACCGTTCCGGCTCTGCCGGTTCCGCAGCTCGTGCCGACCGTGGCGGGCGGGCTCCAGGCCGATCTCGTGCACGCCGGCAGGCCGTTCACGGTACGGGTGATGACCTGGATGCCCGGTCGGACGATGGCCGAGATCGACGACCATCCTCCTTCCCTCCTGCGTGAGCTCGGCATGACGGCCGGACGGCTCATTCTCGGGTTGTCCGGCATGGGCGAGCCCGCCCGGCTCTCCTCCCATGACTGGGACATGCGCCGCGCGGGCGAGATCGTCGACGGTTCGCTGTCGTTCGTCGAGGACTCCGCGGACGTCGCCGTCGTCCGGCGGATCATGTCGTGGTTCGACGATGTAGAGCCGGCACTGGAGAACCTCCCGCACTGCGTGGTGCACCAGGACCTCAACGACGCCAACGTGCTCGCCGACGTCGCGGAGGACGGCGAGCCGTACATCAGCGGCGTGGTGGACGTCGGGGACTCCATGTTCAGCGTTCGCGCGACCGAGGTCGCGATCGCCGCCGGCTACGCCATGGTGCGGAAGGAGGACCCGCTCTCCGCGGCCGCTCAGGTGGTGGCCGGCTTCCAGGAGGTCGTCCCCCTGACCGCCGAGGAACTGGCGGTGGTGTACCCGCTGGCCGCGGCACGGCTGTGCATGAACGCGGTGACCTGGAACCGGCGCGTCGCGGAGTCGGGCACGGAGTACGGAAAGACCCGCTCCCGGCATTCCTGGGCGACGATCCGCCGGCTGGCGGAGATCCCGCCCGCCCTGGCCGAGGCGACCTTCCGCGCCGCCTGCTCGCTGCCGTCGCGGGTCTCCGGCGGCGCCGGCCGGGTGGGCGAGGCGATCGCCTCGCGGTTCCCCGGCGCGGTGCGTGTGGACGCGCGCCCGGCCGGCGATCTCTACGACGAGGTCGACTGGCACGACCACGATGCCCTGCGCGCCGCCGTCACCGATCGCGTAGGCGGCCGGGTCGGCGTTCTCGGCCATCTGGAGGCCTCCTTGATGTGGTCGGAGCAGCGTGCTCCGGCGTCGCGGGAACCCGCCACCGTGCGTCTCGGCAGCACGGTGCTGCTTCCTGACGGCGCCGAGGTGTGCGCCCCGACGCACGCGATCGTGATGTGCGCGGCGGACGGCGGCGGTCCTCTCGTGCTCGGCCACAACGTCGACGGGGACGAGGTGTTCAGCTGCTGGTGGAACCTGAGCGGTCCGCTTCGCACGGGTGACACCGTCAAGGACGGTGATGTCATCGGCGTCGTCCGCGCCGGTGACGTCGAGCCGGGCCTCGGGACGGGCGTCCAGGTTCAGCTGCTGTCCTCGGCGGAGATCGCCGCCTGGCCTCCGCCGCGCCGCGTCCCTCCGTCGCAGCGGGCGGCATGGCGGCAGCTCTCGGCCGACCCGATGCCGGACGCCCGCACGCCGGGGGAGCGACCGGGGCTCACCGTCGACGAGGTGCTCGCGATCCGTTCGCGGCACATCGCGCGTTCGCAGCGCAATTACTACGCGCGCCCGATGAGCCTCGTGCGCGGCCGCGACGTGTGGTTCTACGACGAGGACGGGCTGGCCTACCTCGACTCGCTGAACAACGTCACGCACGTCGGGCACGCCGAGCCGAGGGTCACCGCCGCCGCGGCCCGCCAGATGCGCAAGCTCAATACCAACAGCCGGTTCGTGTACCCGCAGATCGCCACCTACGCCGAACGGCTCGTCGCGACCCTGCCGGACCCGCTGGAGGTCGTGTTCCTGGTCTGTTCGGGCAGCGAGGCGAACGACCTCGCGCTGCGCATCGCCCGGCAGGTCACCGGCCGCCTGCACGTGGTCAACATCGATGGCGCTTACCACGGCAACACCGGCGTCGTCACCGGCATCAGCCCGAACCGCTACAAAGGACCCGGCGGTCAGGGAGCCCCGCCGACCACGCACGAGGTCCGCATTCCCGATCGCTACCGGGGCCCCTACGGCTACGACGACCCTGACGCCGGAGCGGAGTACGTGCGCGAAGCGGCCGGTGTCATCGAGCGGATCGACGCCGACGGCCGCCGCCCGGCCGCGTTCATCGCCGAGTCGCTGATGGGCACCGCCGGCAACATCGTCCTCCCCGACGGCTATCTTCCCGGTGTCTTCGCGGCGGCCCGCAAGGCCGGCGCACTGTGCATCTCCGACGAGGTCCAGGTCGGCGTGGGGCGGCTGGGGCCCTGGTGGGGATTCGAGCTGCAGGGCGTCGTGCCCGACATCGTCACGATGGGCAAGCCGCTCGGCAACGGGCACCCCTTGGCGGCCGTGGTGACGACCCGCGCGATCGCCGACGCCTTCGACACCGGCATGAAGTACTTCAACACCTTCGGCGGCAACCCGGTGTCCTGCGCGATCGGCGAGGCGGTCCTCGACATCGTCGAGCGCGACGGCCTGCGCGACAACGCCGTGGACGTCGGCGGATACCTCGCCGCCTCGCTGCGCGAGCTGCGCGAACGCCAGCCGCTCATCGGAGACGTCCGTGCCCAGGGCCTGTATCTGGGCGTCGAGCTGGTGCGCGACCGCGCCACCAAGGAGCCGGCCGCCCGGGAGGCGTTCGCCGTCACGGAACTGGCCAAGGAGCGCGGCGTCGTGGTCTTCCCCAACGGCGTCCACGACAACGTCCTCAAGATCAAGCCGCCGATGACCTTCCGGCGCGAGCACGCCGACCTGTACGTCGAGGCCCTCGACGAGGTCCTGTCCCTGCCCGAACTGTCCGCCCGCCACCAGTGAGGACCCTCCGATGACCACCGACCTGCCGATGTACGTGGCCGGCCACGCCGGTCCGGCCGCGTCCGGAGCGACCGAGGACGTGCTGAACCCAGCCACCGGCGAGGTGATCGCCCGTGTTCCCCGCGGCGGCGCGGAAGACGTCCAACGCGCCGTCGCCGCCGCCGACGCCGCCTTCTGGGACTGGGCCGAGACGCCGCCGGCCGAACGCGCCCGGGCCCTGCTGGCGCTCGCCGACCGCCTGGAGCGCGACGCCGCCGCGGTCGCCGCCCTGGAGTCGGAGAACGTCGGCAAGCCGCTGCACATCGCCCGCGAGGAGGTCGACTTCGCCGTCGACAACCTCCGCTTCTTCGCCGGTGCGGCCAGGGTGCTCGAAGGCAGGGCGGCCGGCGAGTACTCGCCCACCCACACCAGCATCATCCGCCGCGACCCGCTCGGCGTCGTCGGCAGCGTGGCACCCTGGAACTTCCCCCTGGTCATGGCCGTATGGAAGATCGGCCCCGCGCTGGTGACCGGCAACACGCTGGTGCTCAAGCCCAGCGAGCTGACCCCGCTCACGGCGCTCAAACTCGCCGAGCTCTCCGCCGACCTGCTCCCCGAGGGCGTGCTCAGCGTCGTCACCGGGCACGGCGACACCGTCGGCGAGGCGATCACGACCCATCCGCTGGTGCGGATGAGCTCGCTCACCGGCGACACGGCGACCGGCAAGCGGGTCGCCGTGGCGGGAAGCGGCAACCTCAAGCGGCTGCACCTGGAGCTCGGCGGCAAGGCCCCGGTCCTGGTGTTCGCCGACGCCGACCTCGACCTGGCCATCCGCAAGATCGTAGAAGGCGGCTACGGCAACTCCGGGCAGGACTGCATGGCCGCCTCCCGCGTGTACGTCGACGCCGCGATCCACGACGACTTCGCCGCCGAACTGGCCAAGGCCGTCGCGAGCGTGGCGATGGGCGACCCCCGGCTGCCGTCGACCGAGATGGGCCCGGTGATCTCCGCGCGGCATCGCGACCGTGTCGCGGGCTTCGTCGACCGCGCGGTCCAGGCGGGGGAGGGCGAGCTCGTCGCCGGCGGCCCGGCGGACGGCCCCGGTTTCTGGTACCGGCCCTCCCTGATCGTCAACGCGCCGCAGCGCTCGGAGATCGTGCAGAACGAGGTCTTCGGGCCGGTCGTGACGACCACTCCGTTCACCGACGAGGCGCAGGCGCTCGCCTGGGCCAACGACATCGAGTACGGCCTGGCGGCCTCGGTGTTCACCTCCAGCGTGTCGCGCTCGATGCGGGCCGCCAGGCGGCTCCAGTTCGGCACCGTCTGGATCAACGAGCACCTGCCGATCGTCTCGGAGATGCCGCACGGGGGCTTCAAGCAGTCCGGGCACGGCAACGACATGTCGGTGTACTCGCTGGAGGAGTACACCGAGATCAAGCACGTGATGGTCAACCTCGTCGAGGGCTGACCGCACCCCTCGCCCTCCAGTACACCCACACCACCGAAGGATCGAAGATGACGCATGACGCCGCCGGCGGCCGCACGCTGGTCGTCAACATGTTCCGGATGCGGCCGGGCGTGTCGCCGGACCGGTTCGCGGAGTTCTCGGCGACCGTCGACCAGCCGCTGTGCCTGGCGCACACAGACGTCGTGAAGCGGTTCGAGGCCTTCGTGGTGGGCGGCGCCACGGCCGAGGCCCTCGACGCGGACATCGTCGAGGTGATGGAGGTGACCGACTGGGACGCCTGGGTGCGCGTCCGCGACGGCGACCCCTCGCTGCGCCCCGTCATGGCGGGGTTCGACGAGCTCGTCGAACTCGGGTCCGTCCGCTCGTCCTTCGTCACGCCGATCCCGAAAGGCCGATGACCATGCCGGAGTCCTACGACGCCATCGTCATCGGAGCCGGTCACAACGGCCTCATCGCCGCCAATTACCTCGCCCGTGCGGGACGCAGGGTGCTGGTGCTGGAGGCGCGCGACGTCGTCGGCGGAGCCTGCACCACCGAGCAGCTGATCCCCGGCGCGGACTGGTCGTCGTGCGCGTTCATCGCCGGCCTGCTGCGTCCCGAGATCATCAGCGACCTCGAGCTGGAGAAGTACGGGCTGGAGATGTACCAGACCGAGGCGATGGAGGTCGTCATCTTCGACGACGGCAGCCACATGTTCATGTGGAAGGACATCGACCGGACGCTCAAGGAACTCGAGCGGTTCTCCAAGGCCGACGCCAAGGCGTTCCTCGACTTCGGCCTGCGGATCAAGCGGTTCGCCCAGATCATCACACCGTTCCTCATGCGCCCGCCGACGAGCCGCTCGGCGGTGCTCCGGGCCTTCGAGGAGGCCGGCGCGGAGGACCTGTTCGACGAGTTCGTGCTCTCCTCGACCAAGGACCTGCTGGACCGCTACTTCGAGTCCGAGCACATCAAGGGCCTGTTCACCTTCTTCGGGATGATCTCGGTCTGGGGCGGCCCCTCGACTCCGGGCACCGGCTACGTCTACGGGCACCACTCCGTCGGTGAGTTCCAGGGGCACCTCGGCCAGTGGGGCCTGGTCAAGGGCGGTATGGGCGGCATCACCCAGGCGATGACCCGGGCGGCGGAGGCGCACGGCGCCACCGTGCGGCTGCGGGCCCCGGTCGAGGAGGTCCTCGTCTCGGGCACCCGGGCGCGCGGCGTGCGCCTGGCATCGGGCGAGGAGATCCTCGCACCGGTCGTGCTGTCGAACGCGGACCCGGCCCGGTCGATGCTCCAGCTGCTCCCCAAGGGCACCGTGAAGCCGGACCTGGAGGAGGCGATGCGCCGGTACGACAACCGCGGCTCGATGGCGCGCATCCACCTGCTGATCGACGAACTGCCGCAGTACATCGGCTTCGGGCCGGGCCAGGGGCCGCAGCACGAGGCCCAGCAGATCATGGGCGCTTCAGTGGAGAACTTCGAGCGCGCCTGGGAGGCCCAGCGCCGCGGCGAGCTTCCCGGGGAGTTCGTCATCGAGGCCATGATCCAGTCCACCACCGACCCCGGCCTGGCCCCCGCCGGCAAGCACACCATGACCCTCGGCGTGCAGCAGCTTCCTTTCGAGCTCGCCGGTACGACCTGGGACGAGGAGCGCGAGAGGTTCGCCGACGCGGTGCTGGAGAACCTCTTCCGCTACGCGCCGAACCTGCGTGACCACATCCTCGAACGGGTCGTCATCACACCGCTGGACCTGGAGCGCGACTACGGCCTGACCGGCGGCAACATCTTCCACGGAGCGATGTTCCTGGAGCAGTTGTTCGGCAGCAGGCCGGCCCCCGAGCTCGCCGGCTACCGCACTCCGGTGCGGGGCTACTACCTGTGCGGCTCCGGCACGCATCCGGGAGGCGGCGTCATGGGCGCCAACGGCCACAACGCGGCCAAGGTCGTGCTCGACGATCTCGCGGGCCGGACCGCGGACGCACCGCCCCCCGTCCGGCGCGCCGCCCGGCGCGGCCTGCCCGACCTGGTCATGAGCTCGAAGGCCGGCCGCGAGCTGGGGTACCGGGTCGCGCGCCAGCCGGCGCTGCGCCGCGTCGTCAAGATCTTCACCCGCAGCGGCGGCTGAGCCCCCGCGCCACCCCTGATCGGAGAGACCCCTGACCATGACCTCGATCATCACCGAGCACCCCCGCCGAGACCCGTTGGACTCCGTCGAGACCCGGCCCGCCATCGCCGGTCGCGGCGCCGGATCCTCGGACCGCACCCGCTTCGACGTACTCCACCCTGCGACGCGGAAGAGCCCGTGCAACGTCGCCGACGTGCCCCCCGCGGTGCCGGGCAAGGCGGTCGGCTGATGAGGGTCGCACTGGCTCAGGTCAACGCCGACGGTGACCGCGAGGCGAATCTGGCGAACGCCGGGCGGCTGGTCCGTGAGGCCGCCGACCGCGGTGCCGCGCTCGTCGTCCTTCCCGAGTTCTTCGGGCTCTACGGCCCGGCCGAGGTGATGCGCGCGGCCGCCGAGCCGCTGGACGGACCCACGACGGAGTGGGCGTCCGGCCTGGCGGCCGAGCTCGGCATCGACCTGGTCCCCGGGTCCTTCGTCGAGCGCCCCGCCGACCGTCCCGGCCTATTCAACACCTCGGTGCACGTCGGACCCGACGGGCGGGTGCGCGCCCGCTATCGCAAGATCCATCTGTTCGACGCCACCATCCCGGGCGCCGAGACGCGCGAGACGGATCTGTTCGAGCACGGTGATCAGGCCGTGGTGACGGTGCTGGCCGACGGCACCCGGCTGGGCATGAGCGTGTGCTTCGACATCCGCTTTCCCGAGCTGTACCGGGCGCTGGCCGTCCAGGCGGACGTCCTGGTGTGCCCCGCGGCGTTCCCGATGATCACAACGCGGGACCACTGGCCGGTCCTGCTGCGGGCACGGGCGATCGAGAACCAGGCCTTCATGCTGGGCTGCTCGCAGGTCGGCGCGCACGACTGGGACCGGGTGTCCGGCGGCCGCTCGATGGTCTGCGATCCGTGGGGGCTGATCCTCGCGCAGGCGTCCGACACCCCCGGCCTGGTGGTCTGCGATCTCGACTTCGATCGGCAGCGGTGGGTGCGCGGCCGGCTGCCCGCGCTGGAAGGCCGGCGCGCCTTCGCGCCCCCTGCCGAGCGTCCGAGGGAGGAGAACGTCAATGCCTGAAACGAGCCGATCCTTCCAGCGCGTCGACCGCGTTCCCGCGGTGGGACGCGAAGCGGCCGTCGCCGCGGCGCGGCGGGAGGCGACCGACGCCGCCCTCGCCATCCTCGAAAAGGGCGGGAACGCCGTCGACGCCGCCGTCGCGTGCGGGTTCGTCGCCGCGGTGGTCGAGCCGATGGACACCTGCCTGGCCGGGTCGGGATTCATGCTCGTTCACGACCCGGCCGACGGCCGGGCCTGGTCGGTCGACTTCCCCTCGCGCGCCCCGCTGGCCGCCCGGCCGGACATGTTCCGTGTGCAGAGCGGCGAAGGCGTTTCGCGGCTGCTCGGTGTGTCCACCGTCGAGCACGACGCCAATATCGAGGGGCCGCTCGCGTGCGGCGTCCCGGCGACGGTGGGCGGCCTGCTGGCCGCGCACGCCCGCTTCGGGCGGCTGCCACGCGCGGACGTGCTCGCTCCGGCCGTCGCCGCGGCCCATGACGGTTTCGCCGTCGACGCCTACTACACCCTTCAGGCGCTGGACTCCGCCGGCAGGATGAACGGCCGCCCAGAGGCCCGGCGGATCTTCCTCGACGCCGACGGGAAACCGCCGATCGCCCCATTCCTGGGCTCGGCCTCCCTGGGGACCGCGCCCCGGCTGCGTCAGCCCGAACTCGGCGCCACGCTGGAGCGGATCGCCGACCTCGGCGCGCCGGGCTTCTACGAGGGCCCAGTGGCGCATGCGATCGCCGAGACGTGCGCGGAACTCGGGGGTCTGATCAGCCTGGAGGATCTGCGCCACCAGCGGCCGGTCATCGCCGAACCGGTGCGGCTGGACTACCGCGGCCACGAGATCCTCGCTCCGGCGTCGCCGTGCGGGGGCTGGACCGAGCTGGAGATCCTGGCCGTGCTCCGGCACTTCGACGTGGCGCGGCTCGGCGCGGACCGGCTGCCCGTGCTGGTCGAGGCGATGCGGCGGGCCTTCCTCGACCGCTACCACTGGCTCGGGGATCCGGAGCACGTCCCGGTGCCGCTGGACGCGCTGCTCAGCGAGCCCTACACCAAGGAACTGGCGGGACGGATCCGGGACGGTGAGCCGGCGCCCTGGGTGGACGCCGCGGAGGGCCCGCCGTGGGAGGTGCTGGCCTTCCGCGCGGAGCAGGATCCCTGGCCCCATGACCCCGAGGAGCGTTCCAAGCCGGTGTTCGGCCCCGCGCCCGGCGGGCACCCGGGGCAGTTCGCCGGGCACGGCACCACGCACTTCTCGGTCATCGACCGCGACGGGATGACGGTGTCCACGACGCACACCGCCGCCAACGCCTTCGGATGCAAGGTCGTGGTCCCGGGCACTGGCGTGCTCCTCGACTCCTCGATGGCCTGGTTCAACGCGACGCCCGGCGCGGCCAACTCGATCGCACCGGGCAAGCGCCCGCTGGCGAACATGGGGCCACTGCTGGTCCGCTGGCACGGAAGGCCGGTGCTGGCGGTGGGGGCGCCGGGCGGCCGCAGGATCATCAGCGCCGTCACCCAGGTGGTGTCGAACGTGATCGATCTCGGCCTGGACGCGCAAGAGGCGATCAGCGCCCCGCGGATCGACGCCAGTGGCGGCGCCGTACTCGTCTCCGAGCGGATCGACGCCGGGGACCGGGACCGGCTCGCCGACCGCGGCCACCGCGTCCAGATCGTCCCCGAGCAGCACGAGCCCTTCAGCTACGAGATGGCCCGCCCGGTCGCCTGCGCGGTGGACGGCACGCGGCGCACGGCGGCCGCCGACCCCTTCACCACGGCGCACACAGCCGCACTGTGACCCCCCCTGTTCCTCCTCGTCCCTGTTTGGGGGATACATGAGTTCCGACAAGCACACCACTCCGGCTCCGATGGGGCGCATCGCGTTCGCCAGCATGATCGGCACGATGGTCGAGTGGTACGACATGTTCCTCTTCGCCCTGTGCACCTCGGTGGTCTTCCCGCACCTCTTCTTCCCGGAGGGGAATGAGGGCGCCGCGAACATCCAGTCGTTCGCGGTCTTCGGCGTCGCCTTCCTGGCCCGGCCGCTGGGGGGAGCGGTCTTCGGTCACTTCGGCGACCGGTTCGGACGCAAGACCAGCCTGGTCGCGACGCTGCTGCTGATGGGCCTGGCGACGCTCGGCATCGGCCTGCTGCCCGGCTACGCGACGCTCGGCATCGCGGCCCCGCTGATCCTCTGCGTGTTCCGGCTGTGCCAGGGCTTCGGGCTCGGCGGTGAGTGGGGCGGCGCCGTACTGATCGCGGTCGAGCACGCCCCGCCCGGCCGCCGCGGCTTCTACGGCCTGTTCCCCCAGGTGGGCAACCCGCTCGGATTCTTCCTGGCCAACGCCATCCTCCAGGCCATCGTCTGGATCATGGGTGAGGAAGCCTTCATCGACTGGGGCTGGCGCATCGCCTTCTACATCGGCGGCGCGTTCATCCTCCTCGGGCTGTACGTCCGCACGCGCATCATGGACGCCGAGGTCTTCCTCGCTGCCAAGGCGGAGCCGGAGACACGGAAGTTCCCCCTGGCGCTGCTGTTCCGCAGGCACTGGAAGGTCCTGCTGCTCACGATCGTCATGCAGGCCCCGTTCGCGGTGAGCGCGTACGCGCTCAACTCCTACTTCGGCACCTACCTCACCCAGGAACTCGACAAGCCCACCTCCTGGGTGCTGATCGCCGGCATGGTGGGCTCGCTGCTGAGCGTCCCGGCCTACATCGGGTTCAGCCTCCTGTCCGACCGGATCGGCCGCAAACCGGTGTACGCGATAGGCATCGGCGGGTGGCTGGTGCTGGCGGGGCCGTTCTACTGGCTGGTCTCGACCGGGACGCTGTGGGGAGTGGTCACCGCGGTCTCGCTGGGCTGGGTACTGGGCCACGCAGGGTGTTTCGCCGTGCAGTCCAGCTATCTCTCGGAGCTGTTCACCACCGAGGTCCGGTACAGCGGAACCTCGATGAGCTACCAGCTCGCCGCGGTCGTCTGGGGCGGCCCGGCGGGCATGATCGCGGCGGCGCTGTTCGCGGCGACCGGGTCCGTGTACAGCATCTCCGCCTACGTCGCGATCAGCTGCCTTCTCGGCCTGCTGGTGCTCAGCCGGCTCCCGGAGACCTTCCGCTCCAGTCTGGGCCCGGCGCCGAGCGCCGAGAAGCTCGCCGGCACGGGCACGGCCGCCTGACCAGGGGGGCGGCAGGGACATGGTTCCGCCCCGAATCCCTGCCGCCCCCCGTTCCACCCCCGTCCAACGCCGCACCGTCCTGGCCGGGCTTTCAAGCTCGGCCTTTACTTCGGCAATGGGTAACGTGTGCGCCCCGGAGGAGCAGGGCGATCAGCATGCCCAGGCCCAAGACGGTCGCCAGGGAGTTGGCCGGCAACTGCACACCGACGTCACGGGTCAGTTCCGTGGCCTGGATGCCGGACCCGAGCACCACCGCGACCGCGCGGCCGTGCCTACGGCCTCGGCCACCGCTCGCCGCGCCAGCGGCACCTGCACGTTCAAGCGCCGGCCTTCGCCTCGGCCGCCGTGGGCACCGCAGGCGCCTGGAGCAAGGCCGAGAGCTTCGCCAGGGCCGCGGGGAGCACCCAGTAGTACACCCAGGTCCCGCGCCGTTCGGCCCCGACCAGGCCGGCCTCGCGCAGCACCCTCAGATGGTGGGAGATCGTCGGCTGGGAGACGTCGAACGGGCCGGTGAGATCGCATACGCAGGCCTCGCCGCCCTCGTGCGAGGCGATCAGAGAGAGCAGCCGCAGCCGGACCGGGTCCGACAGCGCCTTGAACATCCGCGACAGCTCGGCCGCGTCCTCCTCGCCCAGCGGCTCGCGGACCATCGGCGAACAACACACCGTGCCCTGCCCCGTAACGGGTCCGATCACCGGCAGACCACCTTGTTTAGACATGGCTCTATGTTGACAGCCGTCTATTCAGGCTGGCAAGCTCTCTTGTATCGACAACTGTCGATACAAGACCTCGGATAGGAGACTGTTATGTCCCGTCTCCAGCTCGCCCTGCGCGTCGCCGACCTGGAGGGCTCGATCGCCTTCTACTCCAAGCTGTTCGGCACCGAACCCGCCAAGCGCCGCCCCGGCTACGCCAACTTCGCCGTCACCCGGCCCCCGCTCAAGCTCGTCCTCATCGAGGGCGAGCACGGCGAGCAGACCCGTCTGGACCACCTCGGCGTCGAGGTCGCCGACACCGAGGAGGTCACCGCCGCCACCTCCCGGCTCAAGGAAGCCGGACTGGCCACCTTCACCGAGAACGACATCTCCTGCTGCTACGCACTCCAGGACAAGGTCTGGGTGACCGGCCCCGGCAAGGAACCCTGGGAGGTGTACGTGGTCAAGGGCGACGCCGACACCCTCTGCAAGAGCACCGACGATCAGGCCCTCGACCCGGCTGAAGCGACCTCCTCCGGAGCCGGGTGCTCCTGCGGCAGCTGACCGATCCGTACCGACGAACGGATCACCCGAGCCGGTCGCCGGGGCTCAGCAGACCGGTGACCTCGGCGATCGCCTTCGGCGTCGAGGGAAATTGCGGCGCACGTTCTCAGCCTTCTTGTCCCGGACCTTAGCCATCAACATCAGCCCCATGCCTGGGCCACCGCACGCGGTGTGCGCGTCCAGCACAGCACTGGCCTGCCCATAGGGCCGGTGTCGGGATACACCGGCCCGCGGGGGCGGCTCTGAGTAGTCGCAACGTCCGTCGTGCCGCACGGTCTCCAGCACCAGGTCCTCGCGTGCCCGTCCCACGACGTCGCGTCTTGGCGCGGCCCCTTGGCCTTCACCTGGCCAGCCGTCTCGTGCAGCACCCGGTGGCCTCTGCCGCAGACCAGACCGCCCCTCGGCGCACTACGAGTTTTGCGCCTTCACATCGACCCACGACCGGGCGTACGTGCCAGCGGTCGGTTGCCACCGAGCCGGTCGACCGCTCCGGGTCCGCTCGGTCGAGGTTCCGTGACTCCCGGCCTCGCCAACGATGATCACTACAGGCGCACGCCAAGCTTGTAGACCCGTGTGGTCTGCTCGGTCGAAAGGTTGTCGTCGGACACCAGGTACAGGACGCGTCGCTCGTCGCTCAGCTTGGGGCCCAGTGTCATTCCCTCAATGTTGTCCAGTAGGGGGTTCTGCTGCTTCTGCGGCGCATGCGCGTCGGCCGGGCAGTTCACCAGGTCGGCCAGCAGCTCTTTGTCTGTGAAGTCCGCCTCGGGTGTGTCCTTGAGGGATCTCACCGCCGAGACGTCCGGCTTCCCGGCCACGGAGACCCGGTAGATGCGGATCGTGTTCCCTTGGCCCTTGGTGTAGCCGCGTTCCAGGGACAGCAGCCTGTCACCGCCGAGCGCCACTAGTTCCGTGAGGCTGAGACCCGCGTCGGCGCGGTAGGCGTACTGTTCCTTCGGCGTGTACTTCTGCCCCGGCATGCCCGAGTAACGCAGGATGCGAAGCAGCGCTTGGCCCTGGTGGGTGCCGTCCCCCGACAGCGGGGCCTCTGTCCCCGCGTACAGCAGCCGTCCGTCGGCGGTCGACGTCAGCGCCTCCAAGGTCTCGTCGGCTCTGCCCTCTCCGCCCTTGGACTGGACGCGGAACCGGGGCGGTATCCGGAACGAGTCCACCTGTCGGCCGTCCGACAGCCGGAACCGCAGGATCGACGGCTCGGTCTCCGAGCCGATCAGGACGCTGCCCGGTTCGACGATCAGGCCCTCGCCGTCGATCGTCCGGTCCGGGAAGGGGGAGCCGTCCCGACGGACGAAGGTCGTCATCGTGCGGGGGCGCACATCGAGCGCCTGGCCTCCCAGGGTGACGCCGTAGAGCCGGGGAGGCGCGTTGTCGGCCAGCACATACGCCTCAGACTCGCCGATCCTGGCGACGGCCGAGAGGTGGCCGATCGTCGTGCCCTCCCAGGGGAGCTTGTCGAGGGCGTCGGAATAGCCGATCAACTCCGCGTCCGCCGAACACGGACCGGAGGTACCAGCCCCCGGCCAGAAGGCGATGAGAGGCACGGTGACGAGCACGCTCAGTCCTGCACAGGTCACGAGACGGCGCCGCCACGTGCCCAGACACCACGTCAGGGCCCGTCCGCGCCACGTTCGCACCCTTGGTATCAGCGGCCTCCTCGCCGACGACCTCTGGTTTCGGAAGAAGGGGAGGGAACCGATGTGGCCGGGATCCTGCTTGGCCGGCACGGCTCCGGTGGACTTCAGCGCCTCACGGACCCGCCTGTAGATCGTGTTGGGGGTGAGGAACCTGCCGGACGCGGTGTCTCCACCGGGGACGCCGTCGTTCAGCACGCGCAGGATCTCCGCGGTGAAGGCGGTGCATCCGTCGTCGTCGGGGGCGAACGCGGGGCGATGTCTCGCGGTCGCCATCAGCATGTAGGTCCCGCCGGGGGCGTCTCCCGGCAGAGCGGACGAGGCGGTCTCGTCGTCGGCGAGGCCGCTGTGGCAGCAGTCCAGGATCACCAGCCGGCGCTGGGCGTTGCTGCTGTCGATGATCTCCCGGAGCCGTTCCCATCGAATCGCGTGGTCGCGCCCGTCCGCGGTGGCTCCGCGCAGCGCCAGCTGGAGACCCGTTCCGTCGGGGCCGTGGATGCCGTGCCCCGCGTGGTACACCAGCAGCCCGGCCTCGGCCTCGTGCGCGGCCGCGCGCACCGCGTTCTCCACGGCTCCCGGCGTTTCCGGGTCCCGCACCATCGTGCACCGGTCCCCGGGTACGCCCCAGATCGCCGGGTCGGTAACGACCTGCAGCAGTTCGGTGCAGTTGTGCGCCACGGCGGGCAGCTCGTCCAGGTGGGTGTAGCGGCTGATGCCGATGATGACGCAGCGGGACCGCCGCGGGTCGGGAGCCCCCGACAGGGCGCGCAGGACAACGCTCTCCTCCAGCAGGTCATCGGGGGACAGCTCAGTCGACAGGCCGTCCCGTTCGATGATCAGGGAGGCGTCCGAGGGGTTGTCCCGCCGCCAGGTGACGAAGGCCAGCGCCAGATGCGCGAGTTGGATTCCGCTGTTGACAGCGAACTGGATGATGTCGAAAGTCGGCCCCATCGACCGGGCGTCGGCCCGATGCAACGAGATTTCGATCCCCGTGTCCGTACGGAGACGGGGATCCTTGAGGAGCCAGTTGTACAGCGACCGCCGCTGGTCGGCGACTCCGGGCTCCGTTCCCGCGCCCCCGCTGGAGTCGATCACCTGAACCCTGATTTCCACGCTTCCCCCGGGGAAACGAACGGTTCGCCGTTCCAGCGCCGTGCGCACCGGCGGCGCCGCACGCCCAAGAATACAAAATGATCAAGAACTTCCCGAAGTTTCTAAAAAGATCGGAGACCTTCCTGATTCTGGCTGTCCGTATCAAGTGAACGGCCGGCCCCGTTGCGGTGAAATTAGCATAAATCCGACAAATGACCCCGCAGTCGAGCGAGCCATGCCGTCCCGGGGGCAAGATTCACGTCCACCGGAGTTTCGGAAGAGATCTGTGTGGAACTCCTGGTGCTTTCGTTTCACTTGAGCCTATTCGTGTCGGGATGAAACGAACTTGGACTCGATCGACTTCGGGCGTACGAGCACGTCGTTCATAGAACGGACGTGACCGCGGTGCGCAACTTGCTCTCCTTCCAGTAACGAGGGGTCATTCGCCGAACTGGTGGACAACACGGGCGCGAGGGGTGTGCTTTCCCCTTGGGGCCGGCCAGGCGCCACGGTCGCGAGTGATCGCGACGGTCCGCCCTGCCGGATTCAACGGTCCCCCGGCAGCGGGCGCGAAGGTATTCCCATGTTGGGCGCGGACGCCCCCGCCGCGATCCTGGCGATGACTCCACTGCCGTCGATACGAATAACCGGGCCAAAGGCGGGGCCGAGGAGGGGGCGGCCCCGCCTTTTCGGTTCAGCCGGAGATGCTGGGACGGCCGTTTTCGATGTGGCCCATCAGGCGGCGATGGAACGCCCGGTTTTCGGCGGTCTTGATTTCGACGTCGTACCAGCCTTGCCGGGTGTGCCAGTCGACGGTGCGGCTCTGGCCTGGCGGGACGGTGATTTCGCGGCGGCGGTCGCCGTGCGCAAGGGAGGCGAGCTGGAATTTCAGGGGCGCGCGGCCGGTGTTGCGGAGGGAGATTCGCAGGTCGCGGCGGTCGGGACCGGAGGACGAGGCCACTTCGGCGGTGTCCGTGACCGTACCGGAGAATTCGCGGCGGAAACCGTTCGGGCCGGTGAGGGTCAGGTTGTAGGCGTCGCCGCTGAGGGGGATGTCCGCGCGCTCGGTGCGCGCCACGTCGAAGTGCCGGGGACGCGGGAATTCCCCCGCGTACGGGTAGAGGGCGAAATGGACGCTTTCCAGGCCGTGGTTGACCAGGTCGAGGCGCAGCGTCCGGCCCGAGACGCGGACGGATGCCTCCGGCTGGTACGGCAGCGGACGGGCGGGGCGGGTGCCCGGCTCCTGCGACGGCATGCGCTGGTCGGCGGGCGGGGTCGGGCGCCAGCGGCCGGTGAACGGAGGCACGGCGCCGGGGCGGGTCGGCTTCGGCGGGCGTCCCGCCGAACCGAAGTCGAACGCCGAGGTCAGGTCGCCCGCCACGGTGCGGCGCCAGGCGCTGATGTGCGGCGCCCGCACGCCCAGCCACTGTTCGGTGAACCGCACCAGCGAGGAGTGGTCGAACACCTGCGAGTTGACGAAGCCGCCCGCCGACCACGGCGACACCACGGTCATCGGGACGCGGAAGCCCAGCCCGATCGGGCCGCCGTCCGCGAACTCGTCGGAGACCGACGGCGGCGGGATCGGCGGCGGGACGTGGTCGAACAGCCCGTCGTTCTCGTCGTAGGTGATGAACAGCGCCGTCGACGCCCACACCTCGGGGTGGGACGCGATCGCGTCGAGGATGTCGTAGTTGACGCGGGCGCTCTGGATCGGCGACGACGCCCCGGGATGTTCGGAGTCGACCGACGACGGCACCAGGTAGGACACCTTGGGCAGCCGTCCCGCCGCGACGTCGGCGCGGAAACGCGCGGCCAGACTGCCCGGCTCGTGACGGCGCAGCGCCCGCTCGAACAGGCGGCGTTCGGCGGCGGGCAGGGCGGCGGCCTTCGCGTCCAGGTCCTTGAGCAGGCGTTCGCGGGCGGCGGCGTCCGCCTGCTGGACGGCGCCGTAGAACGACTCGATGCTCTTGTACTGGGACGGGATCACCTTGGCGGCGATGCGCTTGAACGAGGCGAAGAACTCGATGTTGTTGTCGGTGAAGTTGTCCCACTCCTGGTAGACCTGCCAGGACACCCCGGCTCTCTCCAACTGCTCGGCGTACGTCGTCCACGTGTAGCCGGCGTGCGCGTCGGAGTAGGCGGCGTTGGTGACGGCGCGGGTGCCGTCGGCCTCGAAGCCGGTGTGACCGGAGACGAGGTAGTTGCGGTTCGGGCTGGTGGAGCTGAACACCGAGCAGTGGTAGGCGTCGCAGATGGTGAACGTGTCGGCCAGTTCGTACTGCAGCGGGATGTCGGAACGCTCCAGGTACGTCATGGTGGCCGGGGTCTTGGCCGCGATCCAGCCGTTGTTCCAGCCGTCGGCGTGCGCGGCCTGCCCGTCCGGCCAACCGTGCGGCAGGTCCCCCATCCACTGCAAGTCCTTGCCCGCCGTCCGCGCCGCCTCACGCAGCGAGAACGGCAGCACCTTGCCGCCGCCTGACGAGGGCTGTTCGAACACCGAGCCGCCGCCGGGCAGCCGGATCGCGTTGCGGTCGGCGAAGCCGCGCACGCCGCGCAGCCGTCCGAAATAGTGGTCGAACGAGCGGTTCTCCTGCATGAGGAAGACCACGTGCTCGATGGCCTTGAGGCCGCCTGGACGCACCGGCATGGCGAGGGCCGCGTGTACGGACGGCGGAAGCAGGGAGCCCGCCAGCGCGCCGCCGCCGACGACCGCGCTGCCCTGCAGGAACCGACGACGGCCGATGCCGCCACGAGTGTCGCTGTGCATGCGAGCTTTCTCCAGGGCCGTGATGACGACCGCCGGACGAACGCACGGCCCTCCGGTGTCCAGGCGACGAACGCTCCTTGGGGCCATCGGCCCCCTGCTCCGGAGAGGCTTCCAGCAATGGACGCGGTATTTGCGCCGATCAACGCCCCTGACATTGAGATCCGGCGCTGGTCTTCACCGTGGCGCACCCTTGATAGGGTCAAAATATGGCGATCGGCAGCTTGTTTCTCTGACCCGCACCCGCAAGAAGCGGCAGCGCTGGGGCGTCCCCGGCTCCAACGGCGGCGGCAACGCACGCTGGATCAGGCGGCGTTCCGTTGTTCGGCGCTGCGCTCTTGACCGCGGTCAACCGTCACACGGCAGAGAAACGAGCACATCACCATGACGTCCAGCACCTCTTCCCTGGCCAAGCACACCGCTGTGCTGAACACCCTTGATCCCGACGAGCCGCTTCTGAACGACCTCGACCCCCTGCGTGACGTCGTGGGGGACGCCCGGGTCGTGGCCATCGGCGAGGGCGCGCACTTCGTGCACGAGTTCACGCTCGCCCGTGCGCGACTGCTCCGCTACCTGCTGGAGCGCTGCGGGTTCACCGTCGTGGCGTTCGAGATGGGGGACGGCGAAGCGTCGGCCGTCAATGCGTGGCTCGCCGGCGACGGCGATGAAGACGACCTGACCCGGCTACTGGGCCTCCACAGCCTCAACCTGTTCGGAGAACTGCTGCGGTGGCTGCGCCGTTACAACCGCGGTAGGTCACAGCCCATCCAGATCGTCGGGATCGACCTTCCCAACACCCTGACCCTGCGACCCGACCTCGACCCGGTCGTCGACTACCTGCGGGCGGTCGACGCCGACACCGCCGACCAGGTGACCGGCATCCTGCGCACGGCCGACGAGATCACCGGAGGTTCGGCCGCCGCGTCCGCCCCGCAGTGGGCGAGCCTCGACTCGTCCCGGCAGGAGTCCCTGACGGCCGGCCTGGCACGGCTGTCGCTGCGGCTGCGCGCACTCGAACCGCTCTACGTCGCCCGCAGCGACCAGCACCGCTTCGACGTCGCACGTCGCCACCTCGAGGCGGCCTGCCACACCGACTACATGCTGCGGGCGATGAACAACCTGTTCTCCGGGACGGGTCTACCCGACGACACCTCGATCCGCGACCACTACATGGCCATATGCGTGCGGTGGCATCTGGAACGCCTCGCCCCCGACGCGCGGGTCGTCCTGGTCGCCCACAACAACCACATCCAGAAAACCCTGGTCACCTACGACGGCTACCCCACCGCCCTGCCAATGGGGTACCACCTCGCACGTAGCCTCGACCGGGACTACCGCGCGGTGGGCCTGACCCACACCGCCGACCACGTGCCGGAGATGAACTGGCCCGCTGAGGACTCTCCGGTCGGGTTCACCATCGAATCCGTTCCCCTCGACGCCCCGCCTCCGGGAAGCGTTGAGAAAGCCCTTGCCGACGCGGGATTCGACACGGACATCACCTTGACGGATCTATGCCCGACCGACCCGGCGGTGGTGTCACTGGAGCGCATCCGATCACAGAGCGCGACCATGGACACACCCGTGCCCCATGCCTTTGACGCGGTCATGTCCACCCCCACTGCGACGACAGACCACACCCTCAACTTCTAGTGGCCGACGGCCTGGGCGTCTTCACGGCGCTGCTTGCCAGCCCTTTACGGGCACCGCCGTCTTCGTCGCGCGTGGCCAGGTGATCCTCAGCGCCACGGCGAACACGTTCACCCCCTCCACACGGATCACCGCCTCCATCGTCGAACTCGACGACGCCGTCGTCCCGCAGATCGGAGCGGCCCGTCTGACCATCCACAACGTCCAGCCGTATCAAGGAGGCGTACGGGTCTTGGCGAACATCGAATGGGCCGGCGACCTGCGCGTCCGGGTCAGCTACTCCGGCCAAGTCCCGGCACAAGAAGACCGAGAACGTGCGACGCTACTTTTATCCCTCACGGCCGGTCCGGCTCGGTTGTGCACCGGGTGTTCGTCCTCAATGCCCGCCGGGCAGGCACTCGAGAGGAGCCAACGAATGCACTCTGCATTGCACGAAGGGACATCCCCCAAGTTTTGGCGGGAACGGTTGCGTCATGTCTATTGGATCGGCGGCGGCAGCGGGTCCGGAAAATCCACCATCGCCCGACGTATCGCCGACCGGTACGGGATGCGCCTGTACGGTACCGACGCGGTCATGCCCGACCATGCCCGCCGTATGCCCGTGGAACAAGCTCCTTACCTGGGCAAGTTCGCTGCCATGGACATGGACGAACGCTGGGTCGCCAGAAGTCCGCGCGAGATGCTCGACACCTTCCACTGGTTCCGCGGGGAAGGCTTCAACCTGATCATTGAAGACCTTCTCGCCCTCCCCGCCGATCGGCCGGTGGTCGCTGAGGGATTCCGGTTGCTGCCCGACCTCGTCCAACCCCTGCTTGCCGAAGTGGGCCATGCCGTGTGGCTGCTGCCGACTCCTCAGTTCCGCCAGGCGGTGTTCGACAGCCGTGGCGGACCGGCATGGGGATTCCTTGCCAAGACCGGTGACCCGCAGCAGGCGCTGCAGAACCTGCTCCAGCGCGACGCACTGTTCACCGACCGGCTCACCGAGCAGACCCGGCATCTGGGCCTCTACGGGCTCAGAGTGGCTCCCAGGGGCACCGAGAAAGGTCTTGCACAGCGAGTCTCCGCGGTGTTCGGTCTTGAGGACTAGGTAGTCACGACGTGGCCGCTCCAGGTGAGGTCACAGGGGTCTGATCCATTTGCTGTGACCCGGTCACCTGGGGTCACATCGAGAAGACCGCGATTTGGCGGTCGAATCGCTTCGTTGAGCGTGTCCGCGCCGAGAACCGGGCAGCGCGGCCGCGGCAACTTGCCGGGCCAGCTCGACGCCTTCCAGGCGGCAGCGAAGATCTTCACTGCTTCCAAAGCGCGCTCTCGCGTCTGCCAGACCACTCGGTCGGCAACGCGGCAGCTTTGCTTGCGACTCCGCGACAGTCCGCATCTCCCCTCTAGCCAGCGTGCCCCAAGGGGTAGTGGACCCACGTGGCGCCGTGGGGGCGCGGACGGCCGTCGATGTCTCCTGTGCGTTACCTTCGTCTCGCTTCGGCGAGCGACAGATACGGTGGTGCCGACGAGCCGATCCGGGGGAGAGTCCGCATGGCCATCGACCAGCTCGCCGGCGAGCTCATGGACGTCCTCTTCGACGCCTACCCCGGCGACGCCCGGCTTCTCGGCGTCCGTGACCACGCGGATCGGCCGACCGACCACACCGAGGCCACCGGACCGGCGCACGGCGCACGGCAGGCGGTCGACTTCATGGTCGAGCACACCGCGACCAACCGGGTCGAGATCGAGGCGCCGGCGTACATGGTCGGTCGGATGGAGATCCAGCACATCCGGGCCGCCGTGGCCGCCCCCCTGGACGAGACGTTCCACGACGTGGTGCCGGACACCGGTCCGCTGCCGATGGAGGTGCTCGACGAGGTCGTCCAGGCATGGGCCGGAGGGCAGCCGTGACGCTGGACGGGCTCGAGCTGGCCCACCGCCGCGTCGGCTCCGTCGGCCTGGGGTGCGCGCAGCCGGCCCCGTTCGCCGACGCCGCCGAGGTGGTCGGCTGGTTCGGCGCGCTGCAGTCGCAGGACTACCACCCGGCGAAGTGGGCGGTCGCCCAGCGGCTCGGCCCCGGCGTCACCGACGCAGACCTTGATCGCGCGTTCGACGACGGCGTCATCCTGCGCACGCACGTGCTGCGCCCGACGTGGCACTTCGTGGCTCCCTCCGACCTGTGCTGGCTGCTGGATCTGACAGCGCCGCGGGTGCACGCGCTCAACGCCTATGCCTACCGGCGGGGCGAGCTCGACGGCCCGCTGCTGCGCCGCTCCACGGACCTGATCGCCGACGCCGTCGCCGCCGGAAACCACCTGACCCGTACTGAGATCGCGGTGTTGCTCGCCCGCCACGGCATCACCGCGGAGGGGTTCCGGCTCGGCTACATCCTCATCCACGCCGAACTGGAGCGGGTGATCTGCAGCGGCCCGCTGCGGGGGAAACAGCACACGTACGCGCTGCTCGAGGAGCGGGTCCCGCGGGCGGCGAGCCTGGAGCGCGAGGCGGCGCTCGCCGAGCTGGTGCGCAGGTTCTTCACCAGCCATGGTCCGGCGACGGCGAAGGACCTGTCGTGGTGGTCCAGCCTCACGCGCGCCGACATCGCCACCGGGCTGTCACTCGCCGGCGACGCGCTGGAGAGCACCGACGTAGACGGCGTCACCTACTGGTTCGCGCCGGGGAAGGCCCCTGAGCCGGCCCCGTCCCCATCGGTGCGGCTGCTGCAGGCGTACGACGAGTACATCGTCGGCTACAGGCAGAGCAAGTACCTGCTCGATATCGGCGGCCTGGCGGCTGCGGCGCCGGACAAGCTCGCTCTGCCGAACGGCGTCATCGTGGTCGATACGCAGGTGGCCGGCCGCTGGAGGCGCACGGTCCGGGCCGACGCCGTCGTGCTCGAGGCGGCGCTGTACCGGCCGTTCGACGCCGCCGAGACCGGCGCGCTGCAGGCCGCGGCCGACGAGCTGGGCGTGTTCCTGGGCGCACGCGCCGCCGTCTCGGTGAGCCTGCTGTAAGCCCAGCCCTGGGCGGCGGCCGCATCGACGCCGAGCGGCTCGCCCGTACCGGGGAGGCCACCCTCGAAGGCTTCGACATCAACGCCATGCTCCGCCGCCGACGCCGCACTGCCGTCCAACAGCCGCTTGAACCCCACCGAAGGAGGCTGGGTTGGCCGAGGGACTCTGCGCGCTGGTGCCAGGTCAGGCGAAGCCTGTGAGCTGCCGATATTGTGCCGCCATTCGGACCGGGGTGTTGGCGGCGCCGTAGCCGTCGTAACCGCTCAGCCGTTGCACGATCTCGAAGAACAGCCGTCGGCCGAGCGTGGCGGTGTAGAAGTGCACGAATTCTCCCGTGCCGTCCTGGTCGTACATCACCCTGGCCTCGCGCAGTTCCTTGATGGTCCCGGGGGCGAGGTCGGTACGAGCGGCGATGTCGTCGTAGTAGTTTCCCCGGGACCGGGAGCAGCGGGACGCCGCGTGCGCGCAGCTCGTGGGCCGCCGCTTTGGCGTCCGAGCAGGCCAGGGCGATGTGCTGGAAGTCGGCCGTCTCCGGGGACCGCCCACCGCCCAGGAGCGGTTCGTTCAGTACGAGCCGCAGGCCGTCTTTGGCGACCACGCGGCTGCGCACCAGCCCGGGACGGCGGGATTTTGAACCCACGCCCCTTGTCCCCAAGGACGGCAGGGGAGACGCACCTGCTGGCGAAGAGGGCCAGTTGGAAGGTCGTACGGGTCAGCTCCCCGTTGAGCCGCCGGGGGAGGTGGCTCTCGGTACCGGCCAGGGGCATCAGTTCCGCGCGGGCCGCCTCCAGGGCGTCCGCAGCGCGGCTTAGGGTGAGGCCATCGCCCAGGGGGCGGTCATGCGCCGGTCACTTCGTCGATGGTCTGCTGCGTTGTGGTGCCGGGCGCGGGCTGCGCCGTCGATCCCTCCTCAGAACCGGTGCGGCCGACCGGTTCTGAGGAGGTGCGGGGTTGCTACCGGTACTGGTCGATGCGGTGATGGATCAGATGGTCAAGCGGTCCGTGGTCCACGCTCCGGCCTGGTCGCTCAGTGACAGCCCCAGGCCTGGCCTCGCGGGCACGAGCATCTGGCCATCTCGCAGTTCGAAGCGTTCGTTGAACAGGGGTTCCAGCCATTCGAAGTGCTCCACCCACGTGGTGCGCGGGTAGGCCGCGGCGAGATGGAGATGGATTTCCATCGCGAAGTGCGGTGCCAGTGAGAGTGCTTTGTGGTCTGCCAGGGCCATGACGCGCAGGAAAGGCGTGATTCCGCCGACGCGGGGGGCGTCGGGCTGGACGAAGTCGGACGCTCCGGCCTGGATCAGGTTCCAGTGCTCGGCGGCGCTCGTCAGCATTTCGCCTGTCGCGATCGGGGTGTCGAGCGCATTCGCGAGGCGGGCGTGCCCCTCCGCGTCGTAGGCGTCGAGTGGTTCCTCGATCCAGGTGAGGTTGAAGCGCTCCAGTTCGCGACCGGTGCGCAGTGCCGTGGCGCGGTCCCATTGCTGGTTGGCGTCGACCATCATCGGGACGGCGTCGCCGAGATGCTCGCGCACTGCGGCGACCCTTTCCAGGTCGGCCCTGGTATCGGGCTGCCCGACCTTGATCTTGATGCCGCCGATGCCGCGGGCGAGCGCGGCGTCGATGTTGGCCACGATCTCGTCGATGGGCATCGACAGGTAGCCGCCGGAGGTGTTGTAGCAGTCGACGCTGTCGCGGTGGGCTCCGAGCAGCTTGGCCAGGGGCAGGCCGGCGCGGCGGGCTTTGAGGTCCCACAGTGCGACGTCGAAGGCGGCGATGGCTTGGGCGGCCAGACCGCTGCGTCCGACCGAGGCGCCGGCCCAGATCATCTTGTCCCACAGCCGAGCGATGTCGTTCGGATCCTCTCCGATCAGTTCGGGAGCGATTTCGCGGGCATGGGCGTACAGTCCGGGCCCTCCGGCTCGTTTGGAGTAGCTGAAGCCGAGTCCTTCGTGCCCTTCCTCGGAGGTGATCTGCGCGAAGAGGAACGCGATCTCGGTCAGTGGCTTCTGCCGTCCGGTGAGCACCTTGGCGTCGCTGATCGGTGCGGCCAGCGGCAGGCGCACCAGTGACAGCGAGACGGAACGGATTTGGTCGAGGCTGGCCCGCAGCCTCACGGTTTCGAACGGCCTGGGCTTCGTCGCCGTCATCGGTTCCTCCTGATTCGATGGAGCGGGGACGGAGCGGATTCGAGGTATCCGCACCCGCTGTGAATGAGCGGTTTCTGTTCGGCACGGTCCGCGCAGGTCTGCTTTCCAGCAGTCGGGCACGGCCTGCACCGGACGGGGGTCACCGCGTCGGGCGAGGGGGTTGGTTCGTCGGCGCCCGGTGACCCACTTTTTGGATCTGGGTTCCGCTGTCCGGGATGCGTGGGGCGTTGCGCACGAACAGGGTGGCGACCGCTGCGACGGCGGAGAGGAGCGCGAGCGCGATGAGGCCCCATTGTGTGCTGCCGGTGTGCTCCTTGACCAGGCCGAATCCGTAGGGGGCCACGAATCCGCCGAGGTTGGCGATGCTGTTGACGATGGCGATGGTGAAGCCGACGGTGACCGGATGGAACTGCCGCTGCACGATCGGCCAGAAGATCGGGCTGATGCTCTTGAAGCCCATGGCCGCCACGCACAGCATCACCAGGGCGAGCACAGGGCCGACCAGTGCGGCGCCGAGTGAGCCGACCGCGGCCGTCAGCAGCGCTCCGATCAGGAGTTCCTTGCGGCGTCCGGTGCGGTCGCCGATGCGTGACAGCGTGAACATCGAGACTATGGCGCAGATCCAGGGCAGGGAGGAGAGCAGGCCCACGGTGATGTCGTCGGCTCTGTCGATGCCCCTGACGACGGAGGGCAGCCAGAAGGTGTTGGCGTAGATGGACATCTGAACCGTGAAGTAGATGAAGGCGAACAGGGCGACCTTCCGATCGCGCAGGACGGTCCACCACCGCGGGTGGTCCGCGGTGGCCGCGGCGGCGCGCCTCTCGGCGTCGAGTTCGGCCTGCAGCGCGTCCTTTTCCGGCTGGGTGAGCCAGCTCGCGTTCTCGATCCGGCTTTCCAGGCGGAAGAAGGCGAAGACGCCGATGGCCACCGAGAGCAGGCCCTCGATCAGGAACATCCACTGCCAGCCGTGCAGACCGAGGACGCCGTCCATGGCCAGGAGGGGACCGGAGATCACGCCGCCGACGGAGAAGGCGACGAGGGCGCCCACCGCATAGCGGGCGTTGGCGCGTCCTCGGTAGGTGTTGGGCAGCCACTGGGTGAGGTAGTAGAGCACGGCGGGGACGAAGCCGGCTTCGGCGATGCCGAGCAGGAAGCGCAGGACGTAGAAGCTGATCTCCCCTTGGACGAGGAACATCAGGGCGGAGACCAGGCCCCAGGTGACGCAGATCCGCGACAGCCACAGCCTCGGGCCGAAGCGGTCCATCAGCGCGTTGCTCGGCAACTCGAACAGGACATAGGCGATGAAGAACAGTCCTGCGCCCAGTCCGTAGGCGGCGGCGCCGATGCCGAGGTCGGCCTCCAGATGGTGCTCGGCGTAGCCGATGTTGGCGCGGTCGAGCTGGTTGGCGAACATCATGATCGCGAAGATCGGCACGATCCGGCGCATGATCTTGCCGCAGGCCGAGCTGAGGAGCGGCTCGTGGTCGGGGGTGGGGTGGGAAGGCAGTGAACTCATACGAACGCCTCGGTTTCGTCATCGCTCCCTGAGCGGCGATGTCCCGCTGATCAGGACCGCGTCTCGCCTACTGGAGCGACGGGTGAATTCGGGGGTGGAGGCTGTGGGATCGCCTCAGCGTGGTCGCCGAGGGGGAGCAGGGCTTATGTGCGAGGTGGCCCGGGGAGCAACATGTCCTGATGCGGGTCGGGTGGGGCGGATGGTATGCGCTGCCTCAAGGTGCTCACCGTCGATCACCTTTCGGGCGGGGAGGCCCTTCCTCCGGCACACCCGCGCGAAGATGCGGCTGATGGACCGTTCGCTCATTGAGCGGCGTCGGGATGTGGCCGTGGGACGGGGCAAGTTGTGGCATAGCCGCGTTCGGCGTAGGGGAAGCCCTGGAGTTCGACGTGCCGGCGGTCGTCGGCCCGAGCCCCGTAGTAGGCGCGGATTTCGGTGATCAAGCCCGTCTCGGACGAGAAGGCGTACCACTCATCGCCGCGCAGGAACCCGTCGAGCTCCGTCTTGTAATGGGTCCACTCGATGACGGCCTGCAGTGATTCCGGTTCTGCTATGAGCCGGTCGATCGTCCAGGCGGAGCCGATGGTCAGCACCAGGTTGCGCCAGTTCTCCGCGATGACCCGGTTGCCGACCCACGGCCCGTCGAGGCCGGGCGGAAAGTAGTGCACCGCGTCCGGGGCGAAGCATGCCGCCATCTTGTCCACGTCGGCCTCGTTGCAGCCGTCGAAGTAGGTGCGGAGGGTCTGTTCCATCCGCGCCCGCCGGGTCGCCCGGTCGAGGTCGCCGAACCTCGTCACAGTTCCACCTCACTGGTGTTGCCGTCCTTGCGGTTCGCCTTCCACCGCAGGTACTCGTTCTTGGTCTGCTCGCTCGGGGGATAGAGGCCTCCGGTCAGGGGTTCGCCCCGCCGTGCCCGGATGTGCAGGTAGGTCTCCATTTCCTCTTGTTCCAGTGCCTCATCGACGATCCGGAGGGCCAGCGACCTCGGGATGACGATCACCCCGTCGGGGTCCCCGACCAGCACGTCGCCCGGATAGACGGCCACGCCGGCGCACCCGATCGGGACCTGGAGATCGGCGACGTGGAACCGGCTCAGCCGGGAGGTCGAGGTGATGGCGCGGCTGTAGGTCGGCAGCGGGATCTCGCGCAGCGCGTGCCCGTCGCGGAACGCTCCGTCGGTGACGAAACCGGCGGCGCCCCGGTGCAGCGCCCGGGTGATCAGCATGTCGCCCGCGGAGGCCGCGGACACGTCGTCCCGGCTGTCGATCACCAGGACCTGTCCGGTCCGCAGGCTCTCCACTCCCGCCCACTGCAGGTTGTCCTCGCCGTAGAGGCTGTCCAGGGTGTCGATGTCCTCCCGGGCAGGGATGAAGCGCATCGTGAACGCCTCTCCGACGAAGCTCGCGGCGTTGGGATTCACCGCCGTGAGACCGACGAGGAACTGCTGACGCAGGCCGGCGGCGAGCAGCCGGGTGGCCAGCGTCGCGGTGCTGACGCGGCGGAGCTTGGCCAGCACCTCCGGATCGATGGACCTTGTCTCCTCACTCATAATTCCCATTCATTGAGACAGCTTGCCGTTCATTGGGACACCGGGGAGAATAGCCCGACAACATGTCCGCGTCCAGACTCGGGAGGTCGACGGTGCGATACGCGACGCTGCGGCAAGGAGGAGACAACGTCCTCGCAGTGGACGAAGGGGACGGCTGGCGCCGGGCGCGGCGCGCCGCGTCACTCCTGGAGGTGATCAGAGGCGACCGCCCCCGGGCCGGGGAGCGCCTGCCCGGCCGGCCGCGGTACGCCCTTCCCTTCCGTCCCGTGATGATCTACGGGATCGGGCTGAACTACCGGGACACGGTCGAGGAGATGGGCTGGGAGATCCCCGCCAGGCCCTACCTCTTTCCCAAGCTGCCGTCGAGCGCGATCGGCGACGGCGAGCCCATCCGGATCGACGACACCGTGACCCGGCGCGCGGACTGGGAGGCCGAGCTCGCGCTGATCATCGGCCGGACCTGCCGCCATGTGCGTCCCGAGCACGCCCTGGCCCAGGTGTTCGGTTACACCACGGCCAACGACGTCTCCGCCCGCGACCTCCAGGCCGAGGACGGGCAGTGGCTGCGCGGCAAGGGCCTGGACACCTTCTGCCCGCTCGGCCCGCTGGTGGTCACCGCCGACGAGGTCGCCGACCCGCAGGACCTCCGTGTTCGTACCTGGGTGAACGGCACGCGCATGCAGGACGGCACCACCGCCGACATGATCTTCCCCGTGGCGGAGCTGATCGCCTACTGCTCCCGCTTCTTCACCCTCTACCCGGGAGATGTGATCCTGACCGGTACGCCCGCCGGCTGCGGGGACTTCCGCCGGCCACGCCTCAGCCTCCGCCCGGGCGACCACGTCGAAGTCGAGATCGGCGGGATCGGGCGCCTGGGCAACCCGGTGGAGGAGGACGGACCGACAGGGGGAAGGGAGGTCAGTAGTCTTGCTCAGTGAGACACTGTTCTTTCCAGGACGTGGAGACCATGTGACCGAGAGCCCCCAGAGCCCCACCGTGCTCGGGCCGGGTGCGGGAGCGCTCGACCGCGGCCTGGCCATGCTCGACCATCTGGCCACGGTACGTTCCTGCACCACCTCCGACCTGGCACGCGTCCTCGGCCTGAGTCGCAGTACCACCTACCGGCTGGTCGACCGGCTGGTCAAAGGAGGCTGGCTGGCCAGCGACCCGGCCACCGGCAACCTGCGGCTCGGCCCGTCCACGGCGCGGCTGGCCGGTGCCGCGCTCGGCTCAGTGGACCTGAGGTCCGCCGCGGTCCCGGTGATCGCTCGCCTGGTCCGGCAGACCCGGGAAACGGCGAGCCTGGCCGTCCCCAACGGCCTCGCGATGGTCTTCGTGCACCGTGAACGCGGTCCCCGCCCCGTTGCGGTGACCGATGAGATCGGCGCCAGCCGTCCCTTCCACAGCACCTCGGTCGGGCGCGCCTACCTCGCCGCGCTGCCCGACGCACAGCTCGACGAGCAGCTCGACACGCTCCTCCGCGCGGCGGACTCCCCGCTCCACGAAGGCATGATCGCCGAGTTGCGCGCCACGCTCGAACGGACACGTCGACGCGGCTGGTCCGAGGACCGCCGAGAATTCGACGAGTCCAGCTGCTGCTGCGGCGCCCCCGTGTACGACCACACCGGACGTCCCATCGCCGCGATCAGCGTCGCCGGCGTCGCCGAGCGAATGGAGCACGTCATGGACGACATCGGCCACCTCGTCGCCGCCGCGGCGGCAGAGGTCTCCGCCGCGCTCGGCCACGCCCGCACCGCGATCTGATCCGATGCCCGCCCCGGGGCGATCGCCGGCTTCCCACTCCCATTCCCGGGGTGTTTCCTCCCTGACGGGAGCACTTGCCGCCACACTCTGCCACCAAGATCAGGCCACCCGCTCTCCGGCCTGCACGTCCAGGCGAGGCAGGACCGCGCCGCCCGCCCGACGAGCCGGGCGAGCTCCTGGTAGGCCAGTCGCACATCGGCGTAACGGCGAGGTGCGCGCCGGGTCGCGGCGCGAAGCAGCGCCGGGACGGTCATCGGGGGGAATCGGTGTTCATGACACCTCCAGGCCAACCAAATATTTGTTCGGTATGGTGGATCCTTCGGAATGAAGGTTGATGCCCGGGACGGTCGTCGTCCCGGAGCTTGAGGGGAGACCGTATGGCGGTGGCCAGGTCGCGCCGGGGGGCGCCCAAGGGGGAGTCGGGCAAGGCCGACGGCGCCTTCGACCGGCGTGCACAGCTGCTGGCGGTCGCAGCCGAGCTCTTCGCCAGGCAGGGCTACGCCAAGACGACGGTGCGCGACATCGCCGAGGCGGCGGGCATCCTGGCCGGCAGCATCTACCACCACTTCGCCTCCAAGGAGGCGATGCTCGACGAGATCCTCCGGGACTTCCTGTCCGGTCTGCACGAAGGCTACGCCGCCATCGAGGGCCATGACGACGACCCGCGGGAAGCCCTCAGCAAGCTGATCCACGTGTCGTTCTCCGTCATCCACGGCGCCCCGCATGCGGTCGCGGTCTACCAGAACGAATCGGGCAACCTGGCGCGGGAGGAGGCTTTCGCCTATGTCGGGGCCTACAGCGCGAGGATCGAGCGGATCTGGCTTCGGGTGCTCACCGCGGGCCAGGCGTCGGGGGTCTTCCGGCCCGACGTGGACGTCAAGCTCGCCTACCTGTTCATCCGGGACGCGATCTGGTCGACCGTGCGGTGGTACCGCGCCGGAGGGCAGTTCGACTCCGAGGCCGTCGCGGACCAGTACCAGAACCTTCTCTACGGGGGGTTGCTCTAGCAACCGTCGCAGGTCGCCCAAGCCGTTTCCGTGCTGGAACGGCTCGCGCTCACCTCAGGCGCAGGTGTTCGAAGAGCCTTCTGCGCTGCTCGTGCGGCTGCCCGAACAGCTGCGAGGTCGCATGGGCCCGTTTGAAGAGCATCTGCGCGTCGTGCTCCCAGGTGATCGCGATGCCGCCGTGCAGCTGGACGGTCTCCGCGGCGACCGCGTTGACCGCGTCGGAGCACCACGCCTTCGCGGTCGCCGCCCGCTCCCGCAGGTCGGGTGCGTTCTCCGCGACTGACCAGGCCGCGGCCCAGGAGGCCGTGCGCGCCGTCTCCACCTGCACCAGCATGTCGGCCATCCGGTGCTTGAGCGCCTGGAACGAGCCGATGGGCCGCCCGAACTGCTCTCGCTCCTTGGCATAGGCGACCGTCATGTCCAGGCAGCGCTGGGCCGTGCCGACCTGGAGCGCGGTGACGGCCACGGCCGCCACGTCGTGGAGCTCGCCGAGCAGGGCGCCGGCGTCGTCGGCCAGGACGCGCGCGGGCACGGAGGCCAGATCGATCCGGGCGAGCCGCAACGTCGTGTCCATGGCCGGGGTGTGCTCCCGGCGGACGCCCTCCGCGTGGGGATCGACCTCGTACAACCCGGTCGTGCCCGCGCCGGATTCCGCGACGACCAGCAGGACGTCGGCCGCCGCGCCGTCGAGCACCAGATGGGACGTCCCGGTCAGCCGCGCGCCGGGGGAGGCGTGCACGTCCGAGCGGTCGAGGTGCCAGCCTCCATCGGCCGAAGCCCACGCGAGCGCGGCCAACGTCGTACCGGACGCGATGCCCGGCAGTAGCCGCGCGCACGCCTCGGCGTGCTCCGACCGCAGGAGCGCCTGCGCGGCGAGCACGGCCGAACCCAGGAGGGGAGAGGGAGTCAACGCATAGCCGAGCCGCTCCAGTACCACGTGCGTTTCGAAGAGGGTGAAGCCGGCGCCTCCGAACTTCTCCGGTATGGCCAGGGCCGAGACCCCGATCTGCTCGCACAGGGTCGACCACAGCGCGGTGTCGTAACCGGACGGGGTCAGGACCGCTCGGCGCACGGCCTCGCCGGTGCCGCGCCGTCCCAGCAGGTCGCCGACGGTGGCGGCGAGCTCGGACTGCTCCTCGCTCAGTGCGAAAAACATGGGCGCTCCTCGGTGCGGGTCAGGGAGAGACGGCGGTGATGGCGGTGAGCACCCGGGCCCGGTGATGTCGCGGGGTGCCCCAGGCGGTGGTGAGTGCCCGGATCTTGTTGATCCACAGCCCGAGGTCGTACTCCTCGGTGTAGCCGATCGCGCCGTGCGTCTGGAGGGCGGTGCGGGAGGCGAGATAGGCGGCATCGGAAACCGCCGCCTTGGCGGCCGAGACATCGCGGCCCGCGTCCGGGCTTCCCGCGCCGAGCGAGACGGCGGCGCCGTAGACCAGGGGACGGGCGAAGTCGAGGGCGACGCGGATGTCGGCGAGGGCGTGCTTGACGGCCTGGTACTCACCGATGGCCCGGCCGAACTGGCGCCGTGACCCGGCGTACTCCACCGTGGTCGCCAGGGCGCGCTCCCCGGCGCCGAGCAGTTGGGCCGAGCAGGCGAGCACGGCGCCGTCGAGCGCGCGCTCCGCAGCGGCCGGTTCCAGGCGACCCACCTCCTCCCCGCGGTGCACGTCGAAGAGCCTGCGGGAGCGGTCCACGGACGTGCGCGCCTCGCCGGCCGCCGCCGTGAACAGTGTCGTGCCGTCGAGGAGGAGCACCTCGTGCGCCACGTCGGCGTCGAGGGCGAAGGGGGTCAGCGGTGGCGCGGCGACGGTCACCATGGTCGTACCGTCGGCCAGGGCGTCCAGCCCCGGCCCGCCTCCCGAGGCGGCGAGCAGGGCCGGGGCCAGCACCGCCGACTCGACGTGGGGGCCGGGAACCAGATGGCGGCCCAGAGCCTCGAACGCGACGACCATGTCGACGGGGCCGGCGCCCAGGCCGCCGTGGGCCTCGGGCACGCAGAGCGCGCTGACCCCCAGGTCGGCCAAGCGCTTCCACAGCTTCAGGCCGGCCGCGCCGTCCCCGTCCGCCCAGCGGCGTGAAGCGGCGGGAACGTCTGCATCGCCCAGCAGGTCGTCCAGGGACTGCGCGAAGCCGCGCTGCTCGTCGTTCAGGGAGAACCTCATCGGTTTCCTCTCGGCAGGCCGAGGACGCGCTCGGCCACGATGTCGCGCTGGATCTCGTTGGTTCCCGCGTAGATGGGCCCGGACAGGGCGAACAGGTAGCCGTCCATCCACGCGCCGTCGGCGACCGCGCCCGTGCCGCGCAGCTCCGCCTCGGCGCCGAGCAGGTCGAGGGCGGTCTCGTGCAGCCGTACGTCGAGCTCCGACCAGAAGATCTTGTTGACGCTTCCCTCCGCGCCGATGCCGCCGCCCTCGGAGATCCGTGTGACGGCGCCGAAGGTGTACAGGCGGTAGGCCTGGGCGGCGATCCAGGCGTTCGCGACCCGGTCGCCCAGGTCCGCGGCTCCGGACCCGCGTTCCCGCCAGAGGGCCGAGAGCCGGTCGGCGGCGGTGCGGTAGCGTCCCGGTGAGCGCAGGGACAGGCCGCGCTCGTTGCCCGCGGTGCTCATCGCCACCCGCCAGCCGTCGCCGGGCGCGCCGAGGACGTCGGTGTCGGGCACGAAGACGTCCTCGAAGAAGATCTCGGCGAATCCGGGATGGCCGTCGAGCTTGGGGATCGGGCGGACGGTGATGCCGTCCGCGCCGAGCGGGAAGAGGAAGTAGGTCAGGCCCTTGTGCCGCCCGGCCGCCGGGTCGGAGCGGAACAGCCCGAAGCCCCGGTGCGCGAACGCGGCCCGCGAGCTCCACGTCTTCTGGCCGTTGAGGATCCACCCGCCACGGGCCTCGTCGCGGACCGCGGTGCTGCGCAGCGCCGCCAGGTCGCTCCCGGCTTCGGGCTCGGACCAGGCCTGCGCCCAGATCTCGGTGCCGTCGGCCATCGGGCGCAGGTACCGGTACCGCTGACCGGGGGTCCCGTACTCGAACAGGATCGGGGCGAGCAGGGAGATGCCGTTCTGCGCGACGCGCGCGGGCCCGCCCGCCCGGTAGTACTCCTCCTCGAACAGGACCCACTCCAGGAGGGAGGCGTCGCGCCCGAGGTAGGCCGCGGGCCACGACACGACCGACCAGCGGTCCGCCGCGAGCGCGGCCTCCCACCGGCGGTGGGCCTCGAAGCCTTCGGCCGTGTCCATGTGCGGCAGCGGCGACTCCGGGACGTGCCGTTCCAGCCAGCCGCGGGCCTCATCCCGGAAGGCCCGCTCGCGGTCGCCGAGGTCGAGGTTCATCGGGTGTCCTCCGGTCGCGCCGCCGCGTCGCGGACGGCGCGGGCGTCCATGCCGGCCAGCGAGTCGGCGCTCACCTCGGCGTTGTGCGCGTGGGCGGCGTGGTGCAGTCCGAAGGCCGAGTCCATCCCGCTCCGCATGCCCTGCAGGTCCTCGGCCTGGTTGATGGCCTTCTTCGTCAGCGCCAACCCGAAGCCGGGCATCTCGCCGATCCGTTCGGCGATCGCCAGCGTCGCCCGCTCCAGTTCCTCGCGGGGGACGACGTGGTTCACCATGCCCAGCGCGTGGGCGCGCGCCGCGGTGAAGCGGTCGCCGGTGTACAGGAACTCCCGGGCCGCCCGCGGGTTCATCACCCAGGGGTGGGCGAAGAACTCGACTCCGGGGATCCCCATGCGGACGACGGGGTCGGCGAAGAAGGCGTCGTCGGAGGCCACGATGAAGTCGCAGGACCAGGCGAGCATGAGCCCGCCGGCGATGCAGGCCCCCTGGACCATCGCGATCATCGGCTTGGGGATCTCCCGCCACCGGCGGCACATGCCCAGGTAGACCTCTTCTTCCCGGGCCAGCCTCCGGTCGACGCCCGCCCTGCCGATGTGGTCCCACCAGATCACGGCCTTGCGCTCGAAGGACTCGTCGATGTCGCGCCCGGGCGTGCCGATGTCGTGACCGGCGCAGAAGTGCGGGCCGTTCCCGGCGAGCACGATCACCTTGACCTCGTCGTCGTCGACGGCGCGGACGAACGCCTCGTCCAGCGCGTAGGTGACCTTGGAGTTCTGGGCGTTGCGGTAGCGCGGCCGGTTCAGGGTCACGATCGCGACCGTGCCGCGCCGTTCGTAGGTCACCACCTGCTCTTCGGCGGAGGTCTCCTGGATCGTCATGCGCTCTCTCCTGACGGTCGTCGCGTTGCCGGGGTCCGGACCGGCCCGGAATCAGCTATACCAAACAAATGTTAGATTTGCTATCGTCGCCGCAGGCCGGCACAGGGAGCTCATATGACGGAGACGCGCACGTGGATCTGACGTACTCGGCAGCGGATGAGGCGTTCCGGCGCGAGGTCCGAGACTGGTTGGAGACGGCCCTTTCCGGCGACTTCGCCGGGCTGCGCGGGCTGGGCGGGCCCGGCCGCGAACACGAGGCGTTCGAGGAGCGGCTCGCCTGGGACCGGCACCTCGGCGCCCACGGCTGGACCTGCATCGGATGGGAGCAGGAGCACGGCGGGCGCGGGCTCGGCCTGCTCCGCCAGATCATCTTCCACGAGGAATACGCGCGGGCGGAGGCCCCGGCCCGGGTGAACCACCTCGGCGAGGAACTGCTGGGGCCCACCCTGATCGCCTTCGGCACCGGCGAACAGCGCCGGCGCTTCCTGCCCGCGATCGTCGCGGTGCGCGAACTGTGGTGCCAGGGCTACTCCGAGCCCGGTGCGGGCTCGGACCTGGCCTCGGTGTCGACCCGGGCCCGGCTCGACGGGGACGAGTGGGTGATCGACGGCCAGAAGGTCTGGACCTCGCTCGCCCACCACGCGGACTGGTGCTTCGCGGTGGCCCGCACGGTGCCCGGTTCCCGGCGCCACCAGGGCCTTTCCTACCTGCTCGTCCCCATGCGCCAGGACGGTGTCGAGGTCCGGCCGATCACGCAGTTGACCGGGACGTCGGAGTTCAACGAGGTCTACTTCGACGGCGCCCGCACCGACGCCTCGCTCGTGGTCGGGGAGCCCGGCGCCGGCTGGACGGTCGCCATGGGCACTCTGGGGTTCGAGCGCGGGATCTCCACCGTCGGCCAGCAGATCGGATTCGGCCGCGAACTCGACGCCGTGGTCGCGCTGGCCCGGCGCAACGGCGCGATCGACGACCCCGTGATCCAGGACCGCATCGCCCGCGCGCGCATGGGCCTTGACGTGATGCGGCTGCACGCTCTGCGCACCCTGACCGGGAACCGCTCGGGCACGCCCGGGCCGGAGGCGTCGGTCTCCAAGCTCCTCTGGGCCACCTGGCACCGCGGCCTCGGTGAACTCGCCATGGAGGTCGCGGGGGCGACGTCTCTCGTCGCCCAGGCCCCGCCCTACGCGCTGGACGAGTTCCAGCGGCTCTTCCTCTTCAGCCGCGCCGACACCATCTACGGCGGCTCCAACGAGATTCAGCGGAACATCATCGCCGAACGCGTGCTCGGCCTGCCCAGGGAGGCGCGACCGTGACCACCCCGGAGACCGAGCAGCCCGTCCCGGCCTACGTCCCCGGGCACCGGCTCCTCGCTCGGTCGTGGTCACCGCCGCGGCGGGAGCGGGCAGCCGCCGGGGCGTGCGGGCGGCGCCACGGGTCAGCGCGCTCGCCATTCGCCGGGACGTGAGCGGAACAGGTCTTCTTGTTCGTTCTTCGCCAGGCTTCCCAGGCTGACCAGCGATGGGGCCATCGCCAGGGCCTGCTGGCGTGACATGTCCCTGGCCGCCCAGACGGCGCGGACGGTCCCCTGGACGGCCGCGGGCGGGTAGGAGGCGATCAGGGAGGCCACGCGGTCCGACGCGTCCGGCAGTTCGGCACCGGGAACGACCTCCGAGACAAGGCCGATCTCGTAGGCGCGCCGGGCGGTGATCCGCTCGGCGGTCCCGGTCAGCGACATGCGCATCAGCTCCCCGAACGGCAGGCGCTGGCTCAGGTGCGTGGGCTCGAACGCCGCGACCATGCCGTACGAGACGTGGGGGTCGAAGAAGGTGGCGTGTTCGGCGGCGATGATGAACTCGCATTCGCCGAGCAGATGGAACGCGCCCCCGCAGGCCATGCCGTTGACCGCGGCGATCACGGGCTTCCACAGGCCGGCGGCCTTGGGGCCGAGCCGCTCGGACGGGTCGTCGACCATGAACGGCGAGCCGGGCTGGGGGACCACCTCGTCCCGGTCGATGCCGGTGCAGAACGCCCGGTCTCCGGCCCCGGTCAGCACGATCACCCGGACCGAGTCGTCGAAGCGGAGGTCCCGCCAGAGCCCGTGCAACTCGTCGACCAGTGTGCGGTCGTACGCGTTGTGCCGTTCCGGGCGGTCGAGAGTGATCCGCCCGACGCCTTCCGCGGCCTCGTAACGGAGTGTCCGGAAGCCGGTCATCTGTCCTCCCGGCGCGTGGGATCCGTGGTCGCCGTCCATCCTCGGTTATCTGACGGGCTTTCAGCAAGGCGTTCTCGGCGCTAACCTGACGGGTAGTCAGAAACGTGCGACTCCCGGGAGCGGCATGCGCGGTGACCTTCAGTGGGAGACGGTGCCCAGGCTCGTCGAGGACGCGGCCAGGCGCTTCGCCGGGAGCCCGGCCGTCGTCGACGGGCCGGTCCGGCTGAGCCATGCGGAGCTGGCCGTGCGGGTCCGGCGGGCGGCGGCGGCGATGATCGGGGGCGGGGTCCGGCAGGGCGACAGGGTCGCCCTCTGGGCGGCGAACTCGCACGAGTGGGTGGTCGCCGCCCTCGGCGCCATGACGGCCGGGGCCGTGCTGGTGCCGCTCAACACGCGGTTCAAGGGTCCCGAAGCGGCCTACATCCTCGGTAAGAGCCGGGCCCGCCTCCTGGTGGTGTCACCCCCGTTCCTCGGCAACGACTACCCCGGGATGCTGCGTCAGGCATGCGGCCCGGCGGGTGCCGACGGTTCGCTCTACAGGGAGTTGCCGCACCTGCGATCCATGGTGGTCCTCGGGTCCGCCGACTGGGAGCGGTTCCTCGCCGAAGGCGACGCGGTGCCCGCGGGTCTCGTCGCGGAACGGGCGGCGGCGGTTTCGCCCGATGACGTCTCCGACATCTTCTTCACGTCCGGGACCACGGGGCGTCCGAAGGGCGTGATGACGTCCCATGCGCAGAACCTGCGGGTCTTCGACACCTGGAGCGAGGTGGCCGGCCTGGCCCCGGGGGACCGCTACCTGATCGTGAACCCGTTCTTCCACACCTTCGGGTTCAAGGCGGGGGTCCTGGCCTGCCTGATGCGGGGCGCGACCATCATCCCGCAGGCCGTCTTCGACCCCGCCGCGGTCATCGAGGCGGTGGAGGCGGAGCGCGTCACCGTGCTGCCTGGACCGCCGACACTGTACCTGTCCCTGCTGGACCATCCCGGGCGTGCCGGCCGCGACCTCTCGTCGCTGCGGACGGCGGTGACCGGCGCCGCGGTCGTTCCGCTGGACCTGGTCCGGCGGATCCGCGCCGAGCTGGGGTTCGAGACCGTGCTCACCGCCTACGGGCTCACCGAGGCGACCGGCACGGTCACCATGTGCCGCCGGAACGACCCGGCCGAGGTCATCGCCGGCACGTCGGGCCGTGCGATCCCCGGCACGCGGGTGCGCGCCGTGACCGCGGACGGCCGGGAGGCCGCTCCGGGGGAGCCGGGCGAGATCCGGGTCCGCGGCTACAACGTGATGCGCGGCTACTTCGAGGACCCGGAGGCCACGGCCGAGGCCGTCGACGCCGACGGCTGGCTGCGCACCGGCGACGTCGGGGTCGTGGACGAGCACGGCCGCGTCCGGATCACCGACCGGCTCAAGGACATGTTCACCGTCGGCGGGTTCAACGTGTACCCGGCGGAGGTGGAGCGGATCCTCGCCGGGCACGAGCGGATCGCCGAGGCGGCCGTGGTCGGCGTCCCCGACCCCAGGCTCGGCGAGGTCGGCCTGGCTGCGGTGGTGCCGCGGCGCGGACCCCGGCCGGACCCTGAAGAGATCATCCGCTGGAGCCGGGAGCGGATGGCCAACTACAAGGTGCCGCGGCGGGTGGAGCTCGTGGACGAGCTGCCCCGCAACGCCGCCGGCAAGGTCCTCAAGCATCGGCTCCGCCCGTCCCCGGCGGGGGAGCCCACCCCATGACGATCCAGACGACGATCCGTCGAGTGCAGGGCAGGTGATCGACCGTGCCAGAGCTTCCCAAGATCATTTCAGTGGACGACCACGTCATCGAACCCCCGGGCGTCTGGGCCGACCGGCTCCCGGCCAGATATCGCGAGACCGGGCCGCGGGTGGTGCGGGCGCCGGCGGAGATGGACTTCGTCGGCGGCCGCTTCACCTTCCGGATGGCCGAGGAGGGCCCGCCGTGCGACTGGTGGGTGTACGAGGACCTGCGGCGGCCCCTCACCCGGCTGGACGCCGCCGTCGGCTACGAGCGCGACGACGTCCAGGTGGTCGGGGTCACCTATGAGGAGATGCGGCCCGGCTGCCACAGCGTGCCGGAGCGGCTCGCCGACATGGACGCGAACTGGATCCAGTCCTCGCTGTGCTTCCCGACCTTCCCCCGCTTCTGCGGCCAGACGTTCACCGAGGCCCGCGACCGCGACCTCGCGCTGCTGTGCGTGCGCGCCTACAACGACTGGACGATCGAGGAGTGGGCGGGCGGCTCGGGCGGCCGGCTCATCCCGCTGATCATCGTCCCGCTGTGGGATCCCGCGCTGGCCGCCGCGGAGGTGCGCCGCTGCGCCGCGCTCGGTGTGCACGCGGTGTGCTTCACCGAGATCCCGCCGCGGCTGGGCCTGCCGAGCGTGCACACCGACCACTGGGACCCGTTCTTCGCCGCCTGCGCCGAGACGGGCACCACGATCAACATGCACATCGGCTCCTCCTCGCAGATGCCCTCGACGTCGGAGGACGCGCCCGCCGCGGTCGGCTCGACCATCACCTTCGCCAACACGTGCTTCTCGCTGGCCGACTGGCTGATGTCGGGGGTCTTCACCCGCTTCCCCGACCTGACGATCGCCTACTCCGAGGGCCAGATCGGGTGGATCCCGTACGTGCTCGAACGGGCGGACACCGTCTGGAAGGAGAACCGCGGCTGGGGCGGCGTGGCCGACCGGGTGACGCGCCCGCCGAGCGAGCTGTTCCGCGAGCACGTGTACGGCTGCTTCTTCGACGATCCGCACGGCGTCCGCTCCCTGGAGGAGATCGGCGTCGGCAACGTGACGTACGAGACCGACTACCCGCACTCGGACAGCACCTGGCCGCACAGCCGGGAGCTGGCCGAGCGGCAGCTGGCGGGGCTGCCCGCCGAAACGGTGGAGGCGGTGGTGCGGGGCAACGCCATCCGCATGCTGCACCTCGGCCCGGACGGCCTCTGGACCGGGGCCGCGAGGTGAGACCGGCGCCGGGCCGGCGCGGCCGGAGGAGAGACATGAGGTGGAAGGGACCGGGATGCTGGACTACCTGATCAAGGGCGGGACGATCGTCGACGGGACCGGGGCCCCGGGGGTGACCGGGGACGTCGGGGTGCGGGACGGGCGCGTCACGGCGCTGGGCCGGGTCGAGGAACCGGCCGCGGAGACGATCGACGCCGACGGGCTGGTGGTGGCGCCCGGCTTCGTCGATCCGCACACCCACTACGACGCGCAGCTGTTCTGGGATCCGTACGCCACCCCGTCGAACGTGCACGGCGTGACGACTGTGATCAGCGGCAACTGCGGTTTCACGCTGGCGCCGCTGAAGGAGCGCGACGCCGACTACATCCGGCGGATGATGACGAAGGTCGAGGGCATGCCGCTGGCCGCGCTGGAAGAGGGCGTGGACTGGAGCTGGGAGTCGTTCGCCGGGTACCTGGCCGCTCTGGAGGGCCGGATCGCGGTGAACGCGGGATTCATGGTGGGCCACTGCGCGCTGCGCCGCTACGTGATGGGAGCGGACGCGACCGGCGGGGAGGCCACCGGGGACCAGCTCGCGGAGATGACGCGGCTGCTGCACGAGTGCATCGCGGCCGGCGGGATGGGGCTGTCGACCACGCTCTCGCACACCCACTCCGACGGGGACGGGCGGCCGGTCGCCTCCAGGTACGCCTCCCGGGAGGAACTGGTCGCGCTGTCCCGGGCGACCGGTGAGCACGAGGGGACCACCCTGGAGGGCGCGTTCGAGGGCTGTCTGGACACCTTCTCCGACGACGAGATCGACTTGCTCACCGCGATGAGCGTCGCGGCCCGGCGCCCGCTCAACTGGAACGTGCTGACCATCGACTCGCGCGCCCCGGAGAAGGCGCGGCGGCAGCTGGAGGCCTCGGCGCGGGCGGCGGACGCCGGCGGCCGGGTGGTGGCGCTGACCATGCCGGTGCCCGTCCCGATGAACATGAGCCTGCGCACCTTCTGCGCGCTCAACCTGATCCCCGGCTGGGGCGAGGTCCTCGGCCTGCCGATCGACCGGCGCGTCTCCGCGCTGCGCGACCCGGCGGTGCGGAAGCGCCTGCTGGAGCGCGCGCACGGTCCCGAGGCCGGGGTGTTCCGGCGGCTGGCCGATTTCGGCAAGTACGTCGTCGGCGACACCTACTCGGCCGCGAACGAAGGGCTCAAGGGCCGGGTGGTGGAGGAGGTGGCGGCGGAACGGGGGCTCGACCCCTTCGCGACCCTGATCGAGATCGCCGCCGCCGACGACCTGCGCACCGTGCTGTGGCCGATGCCGCCGGACAACGACGCGGCTTCGTGGCGGCTGCGGCAGGTGATCTGGGAGCACGAGCACGTCATGCTGGGCGGCTCCGACGCGGGAGCGCACCTCGACCGGATGTGCGGCGCGCCGTACACCACGCGGTTCCTCGGGGACGCGCTCCGCGGCCGCCGGCTCGTCCCACTGGAACGGGCGGTACGGATGATCACAATGGATCCGGCGCGGCTGTTCGGGCTGCGCGGGCGCGGCGTGCTCGCGCCGGGGCGGCACGCCGACATCGTGCTCTTCGACCCCGCGACCGTCGGCGCCGAGGACGCCGCGCTCGTGCACGACCTGCCCGGCGGCGGCCCGCGGCTGACGGCGGGCTCGACCGGCGTGGTCAGGGTGCTGGTCGGCGGCGTGGAGACCGTTCGGGACGGCACCGCGACCGGTGCCACACCGGGGGCCGTGCTGCGGTCGGGCCGCGACACGTCCACGGTCGCCACACCGGGAGCGCCGCGGTGACGGGGGCGGAGGAGCGGCCCGGCGCGCCGCTGGCCGGGGTCCGGATCGTGGAGGCGTCCATGCTCGGGCCCGGGGCCGTCACCACGCACCTGGCCGACCTGGGCGCGGACGTGATCAAGGTCGAGCCGCCCCAGGGCGACTACATCCGCGAGATGACCTGGCCCCTGGTGGAGGGCGTGTCGCTGATGCACCTGCACATCAGCCGGGGCAAGCGCAGCGTGGTGCTCGACCTGCGCACACCGGAGGGGCGGCAGGTCTTCCTCGACCTCGTCAAGGGCGCCGACGCCGTCGTGGAGGCGATGCGCCCCGGCGGGCTGGAACGCCGCGGCCTGGGGCCCGGAACGCTCGCCGAGGTGAACCCGCGCGTGGTGTTCTGCGGCATCTCCGGGTACGGGGCGACGGGCCCGTACCGCGACCTGCCCAGCCACGGGATCGCCTACGACACCTGGGCCGGCCTCGTCCGGCCGGAGCGGACCGAGGACGGCCACTGGGCGATCCCCGAGCACCCGTCGACCGGCATCAACGCCGGTCCGCTGTACGCGGCGCTGGGCATCCTCGCGGGGATCACCCGCGCCCGGGCGACCGGGACGGGCGGTGTCCTGGAGGTGGCGCAGTCGGACGCCGCGGCGTCGATGGACTGGCTGCGCAGCGAGACCTGGCGGGCCTACGAGCGGCCGGAGGACGAGGTCACCGGCAACCCGACCGACGGGTACCGGCGGCGGGAGCCCGGGACGGCCGGGATGCGCCACGGCGTGCGCTACCAGTTCTACGAGACCCGGGACGGCCATGTCCTGTTCATGGCGTCCGAACGCGAGCTGTGGCGCAACTTCTGCGCGGCCGTCGGCCGCCCCGACCTGTTCGAGCGGCATCCCGGCGCGCGCTACGCCGACCATGCCGTGGGGGACACCGAGCTGCGCGACGCGCTGACGGAGATCTTCGCCGGGCGTTCCAGCGCCGAGTGGATCGCGTTCGGCGTCGAGCACAACGTGCCCATCGGCCCCGTGAACACCCCCAGGACGCTGGCCGGCGACCCGCAGTTCCGGGATCGCCTGCCCTGGCTGCCGGCCGGCCGCCTGGGCGCCGACCAGCTCCCGAGCCCGATCCGGTTCGTCGGAGAGGAGCAGCGGGTCCCGGGTCGCGCGCCGTCGGTGGGCGAGCACACCGAGGAGGTCCTGCGCGAGGTGCTCGGCTACGACGCGGAGAGGATCACGCGGTTGCGCGGCACGGGCGCGCTGGGCGCCTGACCGGGACCGTGGCCGGCGGACTTCGATGTATGTGTCTATTGCGTAAATCTGACGACCCGTCATATTGTCGCTTTCACTGCGCCCTTGGAGGTGAGGCCATGGAACTCGCCCGAAAAGAAACGAGTTCTACGATCCCGCGCCGTGATTCGGAGCCACAGCCCGGCGGGGACCCCGAGCAGACGGACATCAAGATCCGTTCCCGCGGCGTCGAGCGCCGGTTCCGCGGCGGGCGGGGCCGGCTGCCGCTGCCCGGCCGCCTCCGGCGCCGGGCCGCCGACGGCGAGGTGCACGCCCTCGGGCCGCTCGACCTGGACATCGCGACGGGCGAGTTCTGCTGCCTGGTCGGGCCGTCCGGCTGCGGCAAGTCGACCTACCTGCGCCTGGTCGCCGGGCTGCTGCGGCCCAGCGCCGGACGCCTGGAGATCCGCGCCACCAGCCCCGACCCGGCGGCGATGATCTTCCAGGACTACGGCATCTACCCTTGGAAGACCGTGCTGGCCAACGTCCGGTTCGGCCTGGACGTGCAGGGCGTGCCGCGCAAGGAGGCGGCGGCGCGAGCCCGGGACTGGCTCGCCCGCCTGGGCCTCACCGACTTCGCCGACTCCTACCCCGCCGCGCTGTCGGGCGGCATGCGGCAGCGGGTGTCGATCGCCCGCGCGCTGGCCGTGGAGCCGGAGATCCTGCTCATGGACGAGCCCTTCGCCGCGCTCGACGCCCAGTTGCGGACCATCCTCCAGGAGGAACTGCTGGCCATCTGCGACGCCGACCGGCGCACCGTCCTGTTCGTCACCCACAGCCTGGAGGAGGCCATCGTCCTCGGCGACCGGGTCCTGGTGATGAGCGCGCGCCCCGGCCGGATCATGGCCGAGCGCGTCCCCCCGTTCGGCCGGCCGCGCAGCGGGGACGTCCGCAACTCACCGGAGTGCGCCGAGCTCAAGGCCGAACTCTGGCACCTGCTGCGGGGAGAGGTCGAGCCGCCCGGGAGGGGAAGCGAATGACCGGCGCCACCAAGGCGGAAGCGCCCGCGGAGCGGGTGATCGTACGCGAGCCGGGCGCCGCGGAACGCTCTCCGGCGCGTGCCGCCGCGCGCAGGCGGACGCTCGAACTCGGGCTGGCGATCGGCGTCCCCGTCGTCCTCATCGCGCTGTGGCAGCTCGCCTCGGGCCAGGGCTGGATCGACGCCAGGCTCTACCCGGCGCCGTCCACGATCGCCGCCCACGGATGGGAACGCGCCATCGACGGCAAGCTGTGGCCCGACACGTGGGCCACGACCCGCAGGGTCGTCCTCGGCTTCCTGCTGGGAACGGCGATCGGCCTGCTCCTCGGGCTGCTGATGGGCACCTCGCGGACGGCGCGCGCCGCGCTGGAGCCGCTGCTCGACGCCCTCTACGTGGTCCCGAAGCTGGCCCTGCTGCCGATCTTCCTCAACATGTTCGGCCTGGGGGAGGGGCCCCAGCTGGCGCTGGTCGCCGCGACCGTGTTCTTCTTCGTGTGGATCTCCACCATGTCGGCGATCATGGCCGTGCCGGAGGGCTACCGGGAGGCCGGAGCGGTCTTCGGCGCGAGCCGCCGGCAGATGTTCCGGCACGTGCTCCTGCCCGGCGCACTGCCGCAGATCCTGGTCGGCACGCGGATCGCGGCCGGCGTGTCCGTCCTGGTCATCGTGGCGGCCGAGTTCGTGGCCGCCACCGACGGCCTGGGCTACCTCATCTTCAACTCGCGCACGCTGTTCCAGAACGACGTCATGTACGTCGGCATCGTCTGCGTCGCCCTGCTCGGCGTGATCTTCTCCGAGATCATCCGGTTCCTCGGGCGGCGGCTCACCCCCTGGGCACCCGACGACCGCGACCGCGTCCGCACCTGACCGGCCACCCCCCGACCGGCCACCCCCGACCGGCCACCCCCCGACCGGCCGCCCCCGCCCGGCCGCCATCCGACCAGCCGCCCCGGCAGCGGAGGAACCATGAGATCTCCAGCCATCGTCCCGGTCATCGCCGCCTTCATACTCACCGCCGCCGCGTGCGGCTCGTCCGGGTCCACCTCGGCCGAGCCCCGCGCGACGCGGACGATCACCCCGGTCGCCGGCTGCGGCGCGGCCGCCTGGACCGACCCGGCCGACCTGAAGCCGGACCGCAAGCCCGCACGCTGCGAGAAGGGCATGCCCGCGGCCAAGCCGCTGCCCCGCAAGACCAAGATCACGGTGGCGTCGAGCACCGGCTCGGCCGAGTTCGTCGCACCCGTGAAGCTCGGGATCGCCAACGGCGAGTTCGCCAACGAGAACCTGGAGGTCGAGTTCAAGCAGCTGGGCGTCGCCGACTCGATCCCGCTGCTGGCGAAGGGCGAGCTCGACGCCATCTGGTCGGCGCCCGAGGCGGCCTTCTTCAACGGCCTGAACCAGCGGTTCGAGCTGCGCTGGGTGCTGGGCAACTTCTCCTCCGATCCCGCCTCCAAGTCCGGGCTGTGGGCGCGCGTCCCGCAGGGCACCGCGCCCGGCGCCGTCAAGTTCACCGCCGACACCCAGGTGGGGACGCTCATCGGCAAGGGCAGCGTGATCATGTACCCGATGCGGGAGGTGCTGCGCAAGCACGGCGCCGACCTGAAGAAGGTGCGTTTCACCAGCCTGGGCGGGCCCTCCGACGTCGTGACCGCGCTGGAGAACGGCGGGGTGGGCGCCGCCTGGGTCGTCGACCCGGCCTGGAAGCAGCTGGAAGGCAAGTCCGGTCTGGCCTTCCTGGGCGGCCAGCCGCGCGGCGAGCCGCTGGGCGGCATGATCTACGGGCCCAGCATGCTGCGTACCGACCCCGACGCGGGCGTCGCCTTCGTCCGCGCCCTCGTCCGCATCTACAACACCTACTTCAACGGCGACTACAAGAAGAACGACGCACTGGTCAAGCAGCTCGCCTCGGCCCTGGGTCTCGATCCGGAGATCCTCAGGGCCGTACCGTCCTCGCAGTGGGACTGGGAGATCCGCAAGGGCACCAGCGACCGGCTGCAACAGGCCTACGTCGAGGGCGGCGCCCTGGGCAGGGTCGTGCCCGAGAGCCAGGCGGTCGACCGCACCCTGTACGCCGAAGCAGTGGGCCACAAGCCCTGACGTCCTGGGAGGGCACGGCCCCGGCACCGTCTCCGGTGCCGGGGCCGTGTCGGCTCTCACGCGGCGCCGAAACGGCTCCGCAGATCGCTCTTCAGCACCTTCCCCGCGGGGCTGCGCGGCAGCTCCTGGACCAGCTCCAGCCGCTCGGGATGCTTCTGGACCATCAGGCCGCGCTCCCGGAGCCAGGCCGACAGCTCCTCCAACGAGGGAGATTCGCGTCCGGTCTCGGGGACCAGAACCGCGCAGCACCGCTCGCCCAGCACCGGGTCGGGCAGGCCGATGACCGCCACGTCACGCACCCCGGGATGCTCGAACAGCAGGTTCTCGACTTCCGGGGCGCTGATGTTCTCGCCCTTGCGGACGATCACGTCCTTGAGCCGTCCCGTCACGGTCACGAAGCCGTGCTCGTCGATCGTGCCGAGGTCGCCGGTGCGGAAGTAGCCGTGCGCGTCGAACGCCGCCGCGTCCAACGCGGCGTCGGCGTAGCCCGCCATCAACTGCGGCGCCATGGCGCGCAGCTCTCCCTCCTCGCCGGGCCCGGCGAGCCGGCCGTCGGACGTCACCACGCGCAGGTCCACCCCGGGCAGGGCGCGGCCCTCGGTGCCCGCGAGCGCCCAGTCCGGATCGTGCACGCTCCCCATCGACAGGATGGGGCATTCGGTCAGGCCCCAGCCGGACGCGACCCCGGCGCCGCCGAGCTCCTCCTTGACCTCAAGGTGCAGGCGCGGCGGCTTGGGCGCGCCCCCGCCCGGGCAAACCCGCAGCCGGGGGAACAGCCGTTCCCCCGGACGCTCCCGCTGGGCGGCGAGGTAGGCCTGGTGGAACGGGGTGCCCGCACCGGCCGTCGTGACGCCCTCCCGCCGCAGCACCTCGGCCGTGCCCCGCGGATCGAACGCTTCGGTGAGGATGTGCGCGAACCCGCCGAGCAGTCCGGCGAACAGCCAGACGATGCCGCCGATATGGGTGAACGGGAACACCAGGGCGTTGCGGTCCCCGGGCCCCATCGCCAGCCGCTCCGACATGCCGGTGGCGGTCGCCATGATGGCGGCGTCGGTGTGCCGCGCGCCCTTCGGGTCCGCGGTCGTCCCCGAGGTGTAGAACAGCCACCGCACCGGCGCGGCGCCGCCGCCAGGCAAGGGCGGCGGCAGGGACGCCGGATCGCCCTCGGGCAGCGCCCCGTCCACCACCAGCACCTTCATGCCGGGGTGCCGGGCCGCGACCCGTCGGGCCATCGCCGGATGGTCGAAACCGCGCCACTCGGGCGGGACGATCAGCAGCGCCGGCCGCGCCTGCCCGGCGATGAAGCCGACCTCCCGCTCCCGGTAGATCGGCAGGATCGGATTCTGCACGAGACCGAGCCGCGCCAGCGCCGCCACCAGCACGAGCGACTCGATCCAGGTCGGCAGCTGCCAGGACACATCGGCGATCGGGGGAGTGCCGCCGCCCGGCGTCCCGGGGCCGCGGGCCCCGGCGGCGGCGAGACCGGCCGCCGCCCGCTCCGCGGCGGCACGGTACTCGCCGAACGTCAGGCGCCGCCCGCGCTCGTCGACCGCCATCTCGGCGTCCGGAGTGGCCGCCGCCCGCCACTCGACCAGTTCCCACAGCCTCGACGGCCCCATCGTGATCACCCCGCGGGTCGTGCGTTCGGCCGGGCACCATCCGCCGCGGCCCTGGACATCGACTCGATCTGGGCGAGCATGGGCATCGGCTCCTGGCCGACCGTGCCGGGCAGGCGGGCCGCGATGTCCTCCATGGTCCAGCGGCCGGCGGCGTACATCGCGCGCACCTCGTGCGGCTGGTTCCACACCGCGATCTTGCCGCCGGCGGCGGTGTAGACCTGGCCGGTGATGTCGCGCGCCGCGTCCGACAGCAGGTAGCCCACCAGCGGGGCGACGTCCTCGGGCTCGCCCATTTCCGCCAGGGCGAACGGCACGTTCGCCGACATGCGGGTGCGGGCGACCGGCGCCACGGCGTTCGCGGTGACGCCGTACTTGTGCATGCCGAGGGCGGCGCTGCGCACGAGCGACACCACGCCGCCCTTGGCGGCGGAGTAGTTGGCCTGCGAGACGCTGCCGGCGTGGTTGCCCGAGGTGAAGCCGATCAAGCTGCCCGAGCCCTGCCGCCGCATGTGCTCCGCGGCGGCACGGAACACCGTGAACGTGCCCTTGAGATGCGTGGCGACCACCGGGTCCCACTCGTCCTCGGACATGTTGAACAGCATGCGTTCGCGCAGGATCCCCGCGACGCAGACGACGCCGTCGATCCGGCCGAACCCGTCGACGGCGGTCTGGACGACGCGCCGCCCGCCCGCCATCGTGGTCACGGTGTCGGCGACCGCGACGGCCGTGCCGCCGGCAGCCGTGATCTCTTCCGTCACGGCCGTGGCGACCTCGCTCGCCGGCTCCTCGCCGGAGACGCCGACGCCGTGGTCGTTGACCACGACGGCGGCGCCCTCGGCGGCGCAGCCGAGCGCGACCGCCCGGCCGATGCCGCGTCCCGCCCCCGTCACGGCGATGACCTTGTCCTTCAGGAAACCCGTCAACTCTCGCTCCTCGTATCCGATGGTCTGGCGGGGGGCTGGAAACACAGGGCCGCCGCGAGCGTCTCCTCGTGGCGGGACGCGGTCCCGAAGGAGGCCGCCAGCACCAGCGCCCGCTTCAGGAAGAGATGCACCCCGGTCTCCCAGGTGAAGCCCATACCGCCGTGCACCTGGACACAGGTCTTGGTGTTGGCCAGCGCCGCCTGCCCGGCCATGAGCTTGGCCGTGGCGACGGCGGCGGGCTGTCCGCCGTTCTCAGGGGCGGTGTCCGGGGTGTCCAGTGCCACGGCGGCGGCGTACACCGCCACGCGCGCCACCTCGGCGCGGGCGAACATGTCGGCGCACAGGTGCTTGACCGCCTGGAACGAGCCGATGGGGCGCCCGAACTGCTCGCGTTCCTTGGCGTACGCCACGGCCAGGTCCGTGGTGCGCAGCGCGATGCCCGCTTGCAGGGCCGCGGTGAGGACCGTGCCTTCCCGCCGCCACCGCTGCGCCGTCTCCGGTCCTGCGATCTTGTCGCCGCGCGGCAGCCCGACGGCGTGATGCAGCGGGGTGAGGGGGTCCAGCGGCTCGGCGACGGGGGTCAGCACGTCAGGTTTCAGCGCCTCGGGGTCCAGCCGCCGCACACCCGTGTCGTCCAGCGTGAGCAGCACGTCGAGGGCGTCCGCGTGTTCGACGAGCACCGGCGCCGCCCGTTCGGCGATCAACGGATCCGCGGGAAGGTCGATGAGTCCGGCCACCAGTTCCCCGGTGGTCGCGCCCGGAAGCGCGCCGGCCGCCAGGCAGGTGGCGACCAGCGGTCCCGGTGCAAGGGACCGGCCGAGCTCCTCGAACACCAGCGCGGCCTCGGCCATGCCCAGGGCGGCGTCGCCGTCCCCCGCGGGCGCACGGAGGGAGAACACCCCGATGCCCGCGAGGTCCCGCCACAGCGCCGGGTCGAAGGCCTCCCCGTCCGCCAGCGCCAGCAGCCGGTCCCGGCCGAGCCGGCCGTCGAGCAGGTCGCGCGTCGCGGCCTGCAGCGCCTGTTGGTCCTCGGTGGGCTGGAAGTCCACGCGTCCTCCTCGTCCGGCCGTTGCCCGGCCTCATCGGGCGGCGGCGTCCGGTTCCCGGGGCAGGCCGAGGATCCGTTCGCCGATGATGTTGCGCTGGATCTGGGAGCTGCCCGCCGCGATCGTGTACGACAGCGAGGACAGCCGTTCCCGCACGTAACGGCCGTTCGGCAGCCCGTCGAGATCGGACACGGCCAGCGCGGCCGGGCCGAGCACCTCGGCCGCCGCGTCGAACAGCCGCTGCCGCAGCTCGGAGAAACGCAGCTTGACCACCGAGCCGCCGACCCCGGGCACCCGCGCACGGCTCTGCGACACGTTCCACTTGGTGAGCGACCAGAGCGCGGCCAGCTCCCCGTGCAGCCGGCCCAGCTCCCGCCGCAGCGCGTCGTCATGCCAGGCGGTTCCCTGTGCGCGAGCCAGGACGGCCAGTTCCCGCAGCAGCTCCAGGCAGGAGATGAGGTCCCCGGCGAACGCGGTGCCGCGTTCGAACCGGAGCGTCACCATGGCCACCCGCCAGCCGTCGTTCTCCGCGCCGACCCGGTTGCCGACCGGCACGCGCACGTCGTCCAGGAACAGCTCGGCGAACTCCGCCGAGCCCGCCAGCGTGCGCATCGGGCGGATCTCGATGCCCGGCAGGTCCATCGGGACGATCAGCCAGGTGATCCCCTTGTGCCTGGGGGCGCCGGGGTCGGTACGGACCAGCAGCTCGCAGTAGTCGGCCACCTGCGCGAACGAGCTCCAGGTCTTCTGTCCGCTGACCACGTAGTGGTCGCCGTCCCGCACCGCCGCCGTCCGCAGTGCGGCGAGGTCGGAGCCGGCGGCGGGCTCCGAGAAGCCCTGGCACCAGACGTCCTCGCCGGACAGGATCCGCGGGAGGTGGCGGCGGCGCTGCTCGGGCGTCCCCTCGGCGATGAGCGTGGGCCCGGCGTGCAGCACGCCCACGAAGTTCACCCCCACGTACGGGACCCCGGCCCGCGCGGTCTCCTCCAGGTAGATGAGGTGCTCGACCGGTGAGGCACCCCGCCCGCCGGCGTCGGGCGGCCAGTCGATGCCCGCGTACCCGGCCTCGTGGAGCATGTGCTGCCAGCGGGTGTCGTACGCGCGGCGGCCCGCCCAGTCGTCGCGGCGGGGAGGAGGCGGCAGCGTGGGCAGCGCACGGTCCAGCCAGGCGCGCAACTCCCGCCGGAACGCCTGTTCGCCTTCGGTGTGGCGCAGGTCCATGTTCAGTCCAGGTCGAGCTTCAGCATGCGGATGGCGTTCCCGCGAGTGATCTTGTAGACGGTGTCGGCGTCCAGCCCCTGGAACATCTCCTCGGCCACCTTCCGGGTGTGCGGCCAGGTGGAGTCGGTGTGCGGGTAGTCGGTCTCGAAGGTGACCCGGTCGACGCCGATCCGGTGCAGTGCTTCCAGGCCGTGCACGTCCCGGAAGAAGCAGCCGTACACCTGGCGGCGGAAGTAGGTGGACGGCGGCTCGGGGATCGTGTCGCGCACGCCGCCCCAGGCCCGGTGCTCCTCCCACACGTCGTCGACCCGCTCCAGGACGTACGGCAGCCAGCCGATCTGGCCCTCGGAATAGGCCACCTCCAGCCGCGGGAACCGGACCAGGACCCCGGAGAACAGGAAGTCGCACAGCGAGGCCATCGCGTTGTTGAACGACAGCGCGGCCGCGACGGCGGGCGGCGCGTCGGCGGAGGTGGCCGGCATCTTGGACGACGAGCCGATGTGCATGTTCACGACCGTGCCGGTGTCCTGGCAGGCGGCGAAGAACGGGTCCCACTCGCCGGAGTGGATGCTGGGCAGGCCGAGGTGGGGCGGGATCTCGCTGAAGCACACCGCGCGCACGCCCCGCTCGGCGTTGCGGCGCACCTCCTGGGCCGCGAGTCCGGCGTCCCAGAGCGGGATGAGGCAGAGCGGGATCAGCCTGCCGCGCGAGTCACCGCACCATTCCTCCACCATCCAGTCGTTGTAGGCCTTCAGGCAGGCCAGTCCGAGCTCGCGGTCCTTGGCCTCGGTGAAGGTCTGCCCGCAGAAGCGGGGGAAGGTGGGGAAGCACAGCGAGGCTTCGACATGGTTGAGCTCCATGTCGGCGACCCTCGCTTGCGGGTCCCAGCAGCCTTTGCGCATCTCGTCGTAGGTGATGGGCGACATCGTCATGTCGTCGCGGTCGAACCCCACGGCGGCGACGTGGCGCTTGTGGACGTAGACGAGGTCCTCGTAGACCCAGCAGTCCGCCTGGGGACCGTCGTCGTCGAACGTCTGCCGGTACGTGCCGCCGCCGAGGTGCTCCATCCCGCCGATGCCCCGGCGCTCGATCCGCGGGCCGCGGTCGCGGAGCCGCGTGGGCAGCCAGTTCTGCCAGACGTGGGGTGGCTCGACGACGTGATCGTCCACGCTGATGATCTTCGGTAGCTCCCCGAAGGACAGGCTCATGATGCACCCCAGCCTTTCTGATGGATCGTCAGAAACACGTTAATCGCGCGCGGCCGATTGCGGAAGACGGCCACGGGCCGAATCTGACACTTCGTCAGCTACCTTCCCTCGAAGACCGGTGGGCGCCGCTCGGCGAACGCCCGCAGCCCTTCCCCGGCGTCGCGGGTGGTCATGTTGACCTCCTGGGCCATCGCCTCGTCCGCGAAGCAGGACGCCCGGTCGCCCTCCAGCGCCCCGTTGACCAGCCGCTTCGTCAGCGCGTGGGTCAGGGTCGGGCCGGTCGCCAGCCGCCGCGCCCAGTCCGCCGCCGTCGCCGCCAGCTCCGCCCCCGGGACGACCCGGTTGACCAGCCCCAGCCGGACCGCCTCGGCGGCGGGCAGATCGTCCCCGAAGAACATCAGCTCCTTCGCCCGCTGCGGGCCGACCAGCCGCGTCAGCAGGTAGGCGCCGCCGCCGTCGGGCACCAGCCCGCGCCGGGCGAACACCTCGATGAAGCGCGCCTCCTCGGAGGCCAGGACGAGGTCGCACGCCAGCGCCAGATGGCAGCCGATCCCGGCGGCGGTCCCGTTGACCGCCGCGACCACCGGCCGCTCGCAGTCCAGCACCGCCGTGATGAGCCGCTGCACCCCGTTCCGCAGCAGCCGTGCGACGTCGCCCGCCGCACGCGGTGCCCTGCCCTGCCCCGTGGCATCCGGCGTGCCCCGCAGGTCCGCCCCGGAGCAGAAGGCCCGGCCCGTCCCGGTGAGCAGCACCGCCCGTACTTCCGGATTCCCATTGGCGTCGTCGAGCGCCTCGATCAGGCGCTCACGCATGTCATGGGTGATGGCGTTGAGGGTCTGGGGACGGTTGAGAGTCAGCCGGCAGACGCCGTCCTCGACAGTGCACAACAGGTCGTCGATGTCCATCGCCTCGCTCCATGACTCGCGCGTTCGCTCAGTGCTCATGGCTCGGCTCTCCCTCCGTTCCGGCGGGGACGGCCAGCGCGTCGAGGGCGACGGCGCCGGTGGGCAGCACGGCCAGCGGATTGATGTCCAGCTCGGTCAGCACGCCGTCGAGCTCCAGGCCCATCCGCTGCACCTTCATGATCACGTCGATGAGCGCGCCGACGTCCGCGGCGGGCCGGCCCCGAGCCCCAGTGAGCAGCGGAAACCCGCGCAGCCCGGCCACCATGCGGCGGGCCTCGGCCTCGTCGAACGGCGGCACCCGGAACGCCACGTCCTGGAACACCTCGACGAAGACCCCGCCCAGGCCCGCCATCACCGTCGGGCCGAACAGCTCGTCGCGGGCCAGGCCGACGACCGTCTCGACGCCGCCCGGCACCTGCTCGCAGACCAGTGCCGCTTCAACCCCCTCGCAGGCGGTGACCTGCCGGTAGGCCTCCCGCACCTGCGCCGCCGACCGCAGGTTCAGGCGCACCAGCCCAAGGTCGGACTTGTGCTCGACGCCCGGCCCGCAACCCTTGAGAACGACCGGGAAGCCGATCCCGGCGGCGGCGCGGACGGCCGCCGCGGCGCTGTCCACCAGCTCCTCCCGGGGCGTCCGGATGCCGTACGCGCGCAGCAGCTCCTTGGCGGTGTGCTCCGACGCCGGTCCCGAGGCGAGCAGCCGCCGCGCCTCGGCCGCCGCCGGTGAGGGGGACCGCGGGACGGTGCGGAACGGGGAACGGTGCCGGCACCGGAACTCGTGGTAGTCGAAATAGGCGCGCACCGCCCCCACGCAGTTGCCGAACGTGCGGAACACCGCCAGCCGCCGCGAGCCGAGCAGCACGTCCCGGTAGGCCGGCTCGGTGCCGGCCGGTGAGCCCCACACCACGCAGACGGGCTTGTCGGTCCGCTCGGCGAGGTCGGCCAGGTCCCGGGCGAGGGTGTCGCTCATCGGCGGGAAGGCGCCGGTGATCGGGCAGATCAGCACGCCGACCGCCGGATCGTCGACGAGCGTTTCCAGGATGCGCCGCCCGCGCCAGTCGCCGACCGGATGGCCGCCGTTGTCGACCGGATTGGAGACGCGCAGATAGTCGGGGATCCATTCGTGCAGGGCCGCCTGCGTGCGTTCCGACAGGGCGGGCAGTTCCAGGCCGGCCGCCGCGCACAGATCGGCCATGTGCGCGCCGGTGCCGCCGGAGATGGCGTACACGCAGACGCCGGTGCTCGTCGGGGGCTTCGCCCGCGCCAGGAGTTGCGAGGTGTCCAGGAGTTCGTCGAGCCCGTCGACCCGGGTGACCCCGTACTGGCGCAGGACCGCCGAGGTCACCGCGTCCGACCCGGTGAGCTTGCCGGTGTGGGACGCGGCCATCGACGCACCGTCCCGGGTGCGCCCCACCTTCACGAGCACCACCGGGACACCGCGCCGGGCGGCGTGGTCGGCGGCGAGCATCAGGGTGCGGCCGTCCTTGAAACCCTCGATGTACCCGGCCACGGCCCCGACCTCCGGCAGGTCGGCGAAATACCGGAGGAAATCGGCGAACTCCAGATCCGCCTCATTGCCCGTGGGGGCCCAGTGCGACACCCGGATGCCGAGCTCCTGGGCCTGGAAGACGGGCCGCCCCTGGTGGCCGCTCTGCGAGATGAGCGCGATCGCCTTGCCGTCCAGATCGTCGCGGAACTCCTCGAACGCGTTGAGATTGGTGTTGGGGCCGAGGACGCGCGGCCCGTCCACCGCGATCCGGGCCATCCGCTCCTGGGCGCGCCTGCCGTCGTCGCCGAGTTCGGCGAAGCCGGAGGCGAAGACCACGGCGAACCGGGCCTTGACCGCGGCCAGTTCCTCGATCACCCCGAGCGGGTCGCCGACGAGGACGGCCGCGACGTCGATGGGCTCGGGCACGTCCGCCACGGACCGGTGGCACGGCTCGCCGTCCACCTGATCGCGCCTGGGGTTGACCGGGTGGACGCGGGCGCCGACGCGCTCGGCCCAGGCGCGCAGCCTGCGGTAGATGGCGGTGTTGGGTCGTCCCGGGGCGTCCGACGCCCCGATGACCGCGAGCGTGCGCGGCCGGAAGAACGTGCCGAGATCCTCCTCGCGAAGCGCGAGGATCCGGCCGCTCACGTCCCGTTCGATGTCCTCCGCCTCCAGCGGGCTGTTATCTGACATACCGTCAGTTTAGACTCATGACACGGCGAATCTGATAGAGCATCAGATTCGCTTCTTCGAAGGAGGTTCCGTTGGCGCACTCCCACCTGCCGCTGGTCGAGGAGGAGACGCGGCCGTACTGGGACGCCGCACGTGAACGCAGCCTGCTGATCCGGCACTGCGACCCCTGCGGCGAGCCGTACTTCTATCCCCGGCCCTTCTGCCCACGATGCTGGAGCGACCAGGTCCGGTGGGTGGAGGCGAGCGGGCGGGCCTCGCTCTACACCTACTCGGTGGTGCACCGGAACGACCTGCCGCCGTTCGGCGACCGCGTGCCCTACATCGCGGCCCTGGTGGACCTGGCCGAGGGACCGCGCATGATGACCGACGTGGTCGGCTGCGATCCCGCCGAGCTGGCCATCGGCATGCCGCTGGAAGTCGACTTCCGCGACGAGGGCGAGGTGACCGTCCCGGTGTTCCGGCCCCTCACCGCGTGACGAAGCCGGCGAGGGCACGCCGATCGATCTTGTACATCGAGGTCAGCGGCAGCTCGTCGACCACGAGCAACGCCTCCGGAAGCTTGTGACGGGCCAGGCGTTCCGCGGCGAACGCGCGCAGATCGTCGAGCACGGGAGGCGCCGCCGGGTCCGCCGGCACCACGACCGCCACCCCGATCTCGCCCATCACAGCGTCCGGTCTCGGCGCGACCGCGACCGCGGCGATGCCGGGATGCTCTGTGAGAACGGCCTCGACCTCCTGCGGATGGACGTTGTAGCCGCCCCGGATGTACATCTCCTTGTGCCGGCCCGCCAGCCGCAGGCATCCCCGGTCATCGACACGGCCGAGGTCCCCGGTGCGCAGGAACCCGCCGGCGAGCACGGCGCCGGTCGCCGCCTCGTCCCGCCAGTAACCGGCCATCGTCGCGGGCGACCTGAGGAAGATCTGCCCCACCTCACCGGACGGCAGCGCCCGTCCGTGTTCGTCGCGGATCTCCAGGTCGATGCCCGGCCGCGGGCGGCCCACCGTGCACAACGCCTCCTCGTCCGGGGCGTCGAACGCCGTCATGGTCCCCACTCCGCCGGACTCGGTGCTCGAATAGCGGATCGAGTAGGCGGCGCGGAACCGCCGCCGCGCCCGCCGTACGAGGTCCGGCGGTGAGGGACCGCCTCCCATGACCAGCGCCCGGACCGCCGACAGGTCGTAGGAGCCGAACCCCGGCACCTCGAGCAGCAGCGCCACCTGGGCGGACACCCCGCCGATCACCGGCATGCGCTGCTCGCTGACCAGACTCAGCACCTCGGCCGCCCGCCAGCGGCGCAGCAGCTGCACGCGGGCGCCCGACAGCAGGTGGCCGGGCAGCTTGGTCATGAAGCCCACGTGCGGCAGCTCCGTCCCCGCCAGCATCGGAGGAGCCGGGCGCGGGCCGCCGGCGTCCATCGAGGTGATCGCCCGCAGCTGGCGGCCCGCGAACACCGCGCCCTTGGGCGTCCCGGTCGAACCCGAGGTGAAGACGATCGCCACCGGCCGATCCGGATCCGACCGGGCGGCCGGGGGAGTGCGCCGATCGTCGCGCAGGACCGCCAGCACGTCGCCCGGAGCCCCGGCGAGCGGCACCTCGATCGTCTCCGCGGCGCAGCGCCGTCCCGCGACCAGCTCCGCGGTGCCGATGACCACGTCCGGCCGGGCACGGTCCAGGACGGCCCGGCCCTCAGGCGCGGTGAGCCGGGGATTCACCCCCGCGGTGATCGCACCCAGCCGGGCGAGGGCGAGGTAGGCGACCACGTACTCGACCGAGGCGGGCAGCAGCAGCGCCCCCACGTGCCCCTCGCGAACCCCGCGCCGGGCCAGCCCGGCCGCCGTCTCGCCGACGAGTCGGCCGAGCTCGGCGTACGAGACCTCCCACCCCGCCGGGGCGCGGAACGCGGGCGCGGGGCCGAACCGCCGTACCGCCTCGCCGAGTGCCTCCGCCGGACCGGTCACCGGTCAGCCGCCAAGATCACCGTGCCGTTGGAGCAGAACCAGCCGCCGGTACCGCTCACGCAGGCCAGCCGCGCGCTGGGAACCTGTCGCGCCCCGCACTCGCCGCGCAGTTGGCGCACGGCCTCCACCAGCAGGAACAGGCCGCGCATTCCCGGATGGCAGGCCGACAGCCCACCGCCGTCGGTGTTGGTGGGCAACGCGCCGCCCGGCCGGATCCGCCCCTCCGCGACGAACGCGCCTCCTTCGCCCTTGGCACAGAAGCCGAGGTCCTCCAGGGTGACCGGAACCATGGAGGTGAACGCGTCGTAGATCTCGCAGAAGTCGATCTCCTCCGGCCGCACCCCGGCCCTGTCGAACGCCATCGGTCCGGAGACCGCCGCGGGCGACACCGTGAGGTCCGGCCACTCGCTCATCGTGACGTGCGAGACGTGTTCCCCGGTCCCCAGCATCCACACCGGCGGCCGGGCGCAGTCGCGGACGAGGTCCGCGGCCGCCAGGATCACGGCCGCGCCGCCGTCCGACCGGATGCAGCAATGCAGCATGGTGAACGGATCCGCGATCATCGGCGCGCCGAGCACGTCGTCGACCGTGATCGGATTCCGGTGCTGGGCCTCGGGATTCCGTGCGGCGTGCTCCCTGGTGGCGACGGCGACCTCCGCGAACTGCTCCATCGTCGTGCCGTACTCGTGCATGTGCCGGCGGGCCGCCATCGCGTACTTGGCGATGAGCGTGTGCCCGTAGGGCGCCTCGAACTGGGCCGGGCCGCGGTTGCCGGAGGAGATGTTCGCGGTGCGCAGCCCGCGCTTGAGGTCGGAACGGGCAGTGGACCCGTAGGCGAGCAGCACCGCGTCGGCGTGACCGGCCGCGATGGCGTCGGCGGCGTGCGCGGCCATGACCTCCCACGTGCTGCCTCCCACGGAGGTGGAATCGACCCACCGCGGCCGGAGCCCGAGGTATTCGGCGACCTCGGCCGGGGCCAGCATGCCGAGCCCCGTGGAGGCGAAGCCGTCGATCCGCTCCCGCGGAAGCCCGGAGTCGGCGAGCGCGCGGCGCGCGGCCTGTGCGTGCAGTGCGTAGGGCGTCGTGTGGCCGGCCGGCCCGGGATCGGCCAGCGCGGCACCCACGATCGCCACCTGACGGCTGGGCACGGTGCCTCCCGCGAGAGCACTTTCTGATGGATCGTCAGATTAGCGCGTGTGCGAACCGGGCGGAATACCCCGTGCCGCGGGACTATTTCGGGGCGCGCCTGCCGGACACCGCCCAGAAGACCAGCTGGGCCATGCTCTCCCGCAGGTCCTCGAGGGTGATGTCCCAGGCCTCGAAGCCTTGCTGATGGGCGGCGTTGTGCGCGAGCATGCCGACGAGCGCACCCGCCATCGCCTCCGGCCGCACGTTCTCGGCCACCCGTCCGCGCCGCTGCAACTCGCGGATCACGTCGGCGAGCGCGTTCGTCACGTTGTTGAGCATGCGGACGCGCAGCTCATGGAAACGCTCGTCGCCTTCGATCGTGGCCAGGTCCACCACGCGGAGGACGGCCTCGTTGTGACGCCAGAAGTCCAGGAACCCGTCGACGAGCATCCGCGCCGTCTCGTACCCGGACTTCCCCGTCCACGGCTGGTCCTCCACGAGCGGACGCAGCTGCTTGCCCCCCTGGGCCATCTCGGCCGCGATGGTGAGAACGGCGGCCTCGATGTCCGGGAAGTACTGGTAGAACGTCGCGGGGGACGTTCCGGCCCGCCGCGTCACATCGATCACGGTGATGTCGCGGTACGGCGAAGCGGCGAGCATCTCCGTGAGAACGTCGAGCAGACGTCGCCGGGTGGCCTTGGCACGCCGCCCCGCGATCCTGCCGTCTGCGGTCAGCACCGTTTCTGGCATGCCGTCAGTTTAGGGCCTCCCAACCTGACGCAGTGTCACGTCACGGACCGACGCAGGACAGAGGCGGCCAACGTGATCGAGCCCACCGTCCCCCACGGCGTCGGGACCCTCCGACATTCCGGCAGAACCTGCGTCCACCGATGGAGTTGGAACGGGATCTGGCACAGCCTGTGCTCCCACCGCCTGCCCGCCGGACGTAAGACGCGGAAGAGGCGTTCGGCACGGCTGCGTGGCCCCGCTCTCGACCGACCAGTGGCTGCGGCGTCGGCGTAGAACCAAGCGGGTCCGGCGCGGGTCAACGCCTCGGCACGGTGTGCTTCCGCCGTGGTCCAAGAGAGATTGACCTATGAATCTCACCCATAAATGAACCATTTGATGGGTCTTTGTGTCCCGTAGATTCGTCGGTGTCAGCAAGAAGGGCCTGGTGAGAAGCCGGGCCGGACATCCGGGAGAATCCAATGAACGCCGTCCTGAACCAGCCGACTGCCCCCGTCCTGGTCCGCGCCGCGGAGGCCGAGTCCCTCCAGGACGGCGCGACGAGCTTGATCACGCTGCTGGCCGACGCGGGCGCGACCGGCGGCGCGCTCACCGCCAACAAGGCCGGGTTTCGCAAGGGCTCGCCGGGCGCTCCCGCGCACTTCCACACCAAGGCCACCGAGATGTTCTTCGTCTTGGACGGCGCGATGCGCATCCTGGTGGACGAGGAGGTCCTGACCCTGGGCAAGGGTGACTTCCTGACCGTCCCGCCGACCGTGCCGCATGCTTTCGCGCCGGCACCCGGCAGCGAGGCCGAGATGTTGGTGGTCTTCACCCCCGGCCTGCACCGCTTCGACTACTACCGGCTGCTGGAGCGGGTCTACCGCGGCGAGGCCACGGTGCAGGACATCCGCGACAGCTCGGAGCAGTACGACAACCACTACTTCGAGAGCCCCGTGTGGTCGAAGGCGCTCGCCGAGCGCTGAACCCGCGGCCGGGCCGCCTGGCCTGGCGGCCCGTTCTTCCTCCCGAAAGCGGTCTCCGTCATGCCCTCGACCACGCCCCAAGCGCCGCAACGGCGCCGCCCTTTCTCAGCCGTCAGGGGGCGGCAGGGCTCGGCACAGCGCGTCGAGCGCCGGTCGGTAGCGGTGTTCGGGGGGTGCGGCGTATCCGACTACCAGACCGTCCCGGTGGGGTTCGGGGCTGTCGGGATGGCGGAACTCCGCCAGGCCGTCGAGTGCCACGCCCATCCACATGGCCGCCTTGACGGTGGACGCCTCGGTGCCCGGCGGCAGGCGCAGGACCGCGTGCAGCCCGGCCGCGATGCCGGTCACCGGGATGTGCGGGGCGTGCTCGGCCAGCGTCGCGACGAGCAGGTTGCGGCGGGCGCGATAGCGCTGCCGCATGCGGCGGATGTGCTTGTCGTACTGCCCGGACTCGATGAACTCCGCGAGCGCCAGCTGGTCGGTGACGCCCGTCCACGCCTCGCGCAGCCCCTTGGCCGCCAGCATGGCGTCGACCAGGTACGGAGGCAGGACCATCCAACCGAGCCGGATCGCCGGGGACAGGCTCTTGCTGACCGAGCCGATGTATACGACATGGTCGGGATCGAGCCCTTGAACGGCGCCCACGGGTTCGCGGTCATAGCGGAACTCGCCGTCGTAATCGTCCTCCAGCACCACACCGCCACGGCCGCGCGCCCAGTCGACGGCCGCGGCACGGCGCGTCGGATGCAGCGGGCCGCCGGTCGGGAACTGGTGGGCGGGAGTGAGCAGTACGGCGCGTGCGCCGCGCCGCGACGAGATCCCGGGGTGCGACGCCAGTGGGTCGGTGTGCGCGCCTCGGGCATCGAGGCCCAGCGGGATCGTGCGTACTCCGGCGTCGGCCAGGATGCCGCGGTGGAAGGGCAGGCTGTACGGCTCGACGGCAAGCGGCCCGGACAGCACGCCGCCGCCGAAGATGAGGCGCAACCCGTGCGCGAACCCGGCGCAGACAACGATCTGGTCCGGTGAAGCGGAAACACCGCGCGCCCGAGCGAGGTACTCGGCAAGCGCGCGGCGCAGTTCGGGACGCCCCTGGGGGTTTGCGGGGGCGAAGGCGTCATGCGGTGCGGCGGTCACCGCGCGACGGACGGCCGCGGCCCACGCGGCGCGCGGAAAGGACCTCGCGTCGGGCTGTCCCTGCCGGAGGTTATGGACGGGGGCGTCGGCCCGGTGGCCAGGGGCCTTCCGGGGGACCCGCTGCGGCTTGGCCGCGACCCGCTCGGCAACCCGGGTGCCAGAGCCCTGCCGGGCGGTCAACCAGCCTTCGGCGACCAATTCGGCGTAGGCGTCCGCGACCGTGTTGCGGGCGACCCCCAGATCCACGGCGAGCGAGCGATACGGCGGCAGCCGGGTGCCCGGCGCGAGCCGCCCGCTGCGCACCGCCTCGCGCAGGGCCGCCGCCACCGCTGCGCGGCGCGGCCCCGCAGGCGACACCTCAAGATGCAGGTCAGAGCCTGCATCACGGGCAGAATTGACCTGGGAATCCGGCACCGGACTGCACCCTTCGATCGGTCTCTCGGGTGCCGAGGCTAGCCGCCGCGCGAAGGCCTCGCCCCCGCGCTGGTCGAACCGGCCCAGATCCGCGCGTCGCGACTCAACGGCTGCGCGTACTGCCTCCACCTGCACACCTCCGATGCGCGGAAGGCGGGCGAAAGCGAACAGCGCCTGCACATGGTGCAGGTCTGGCGGGACGCGGCGGACTTCTTCACTCCCGAAGAGCAGGCGGCGCTGGCCCTGACCGAATTCGTCACGCGGATCGCCGACAACGTCCCAGACGTCGCCGGGAAACGCACCGACTCGCCCAGGGCATGTGCGCGTTCCTGCCCTACAGGATCACCCATGCGATGCGCGGCGTGCCCGGCCTGCAGGCCGGGCGGCCGGGACCACTCTCTGGGAGACGCGGCCGGCGACGTCAGCGACCTTCCACAGATCAACGATCTCGGCGCCGCTACCACGTGAACGGCGAGACCGTGGAGAACGGCGATAAGGACCGGTTTTACGTCCTGGACAAGGGGGAGGCACGGCCAGGCCGTCTGCGGGTGCCGCCCGTGTTCGCTTCCAAGGCGCGTAGCACCGATACCGATGACCGGCTCGACGGCGAACTCCTCGTCGAGTACGCCGACCGGATCCACGGGGCCACCGCGGGTCAGTTCCTGCTGTTGCCCCAGGGTGTGCAGCATTCGTTGTCCCCCGGCTCCACACCGCCTCCCCGCGTCCTGCAGATCTCCTCTCCCGGCGGCTGGGAGTGCTTCGTCGAGGACCTCATCGAGGCCAGGCCGCACATCACCACGGGCGGCAAACTCGACCCGCGCAAACTCAACCCCATCGCAGCCAAGTACGACATCGCCTACGAAGAGGCGCCCCTTGCCTGACCGCCGAGAAGAGGGCCGCGTGGCCGACCGCCCTCGAAGGCATGAAGGACGCTGGGCATCCCCGGCGTCGATTTAGCGGACCGGGAAGTGTCCTTGCCGCCGATGCAGCGGGACGGTAGAGCGGTCACCCGTACCGGCACAGACGCCAGCCGCGCCTGCTCCCGTTCGAGAGCGTCCGCCGGACCGCACCCGCCAGAGCGGAGCCGCCTCCTCAGGATCACGCCGGGACCCGCTGCCGGTAGGCGGTGGGGATCCGCTGATGTCGGGGGTGGCCGCGACGCCAGGCAGCCTTTACAGCCGTTCGATCCAGATGTTGCGGAATCTTGGGTTCTCGCCGGGGTCCCGGTGGTCCTGCAGCCGGATGGCGCCTGGTGCCGGATCCTCTGGCCGGCCGGCGCCGGTTTGGCTGTCGACGGCGACGTTGTTGTGCACAAGCCGGCCATTCCACCAGATGGTCACGCGCGCGTCCGCGGTTTTGGTGCCGTGGCTGTCGAAGCGGGCGGCCCGGAACACGATGTCGTAGGTCTGCCAGGTGCGCGGCGGGCGTGCCGCGTTGACGTCCGGCGCCTGCTTCGAGTAGATCGCGCCGGCACCGTCGACCGCCGGCGGGAGCCCGAAGGACTCCAGCACCTGGATCTCGTAGCGCTCCTGAAGGTAGACCCCGCTGTTGCCGCGGGCCTGCCCGGTGACTTCCGGGGGGTAGTTCGGCTGGTTCCACTCGGCGTGTAGCCGGAAGTCGCCGAACGTCCCCCTGGTGCGGATGTCCCCGCCTAGCGATTCCATCGAGCCGTTCGCCACCGGCCACATCGCCGGGCCACCGCCGGCCGATTCCCGGGCGTCGAGGTTCGTCCCGTCGAACAGGGTGATCCGTTTGGTCGGAGTCACGGTGATCTTGTCGAGGTTGACGTGGCCGTCGTCAGTGGGCTCGTAGACGTAGGAGATCGTGTTGGCGCCGCGCCGTAGCGGCACCGACTCGACATGGGCCGCCCACGTACTCCAGCCGCCCGTGTTCGCCAGCCAGATCTGCTTGTGCTTCTTGCCGTTGACGTACAGGCTCATCGACTTGGTGACCGGCTGCGGATGATCGGGATTCGTCCCGTTCGCGTAGCGCAGCGCGATGTCGTGCCTGCCGGCCTTCTTGACGTTGACGGCGAACGTGGTGCTCGCGCCCGGGGACCAGTTGCGGTCGACGAAGCCGGCGCCCGAGTAGCCGGTGTGGTTGGTGTTGTACCCGGCGCCGCCGGCCAGTGCGGCGGACTCGGCCTCGTACTCCGGCGGCGGGGTCGTGCCGTCCGCCAGCCTGTTGAGGGTGTACCACGCCTCGGTGCTCCACAGCTCCTGGCCCGAGCCCGCAGTGAACGGGCGCGGGGACTGCACGTGCACAACCCGGCCCGGGAGCAGGCCGTCCATCTTGAGGGTCACGGTCCTGCGGTCACTGGACAGCGTCGCCGAGGTCACGGTGAGGGTCTGCTCGTTGACCTTCGGGCCGCCGTACTGCGGGGTCGGCACGTACCGCCACTGCTTCACCTTGTACTTCGCCGTGAGGTCCTGCGCGGTCGCCTCGGACAGCGGCTGGGTGTACTGGAGCTTGAAGCCGTCCCTGATGGCTTTCATGGACAGGATGTCGAAGGCGTCGGCGCCGCCCCGGGTGAGTTTCTGCAGGCCGTACTTGAGCTTGCCTGTCTGGCCCCAGTTACCCTCCGAGCCAATGCCGCCGGCGTAGATCGCGCCGTCCGGGCCAAGGGAGATTCGGCTCACCCCTGCCTCCAGTCCCTGCGTCATTCGGAACACCGCCCCCTGGTACTCGCCGCCGACCTTTTCCAGGTACGCCCGCTGCAGGCCGCCGTAGGTGACGTCGCCGAACACCATCTGGCCAGCGAAGGGGCCCTTGGGGAGCACGATCGGATTGCTCGGCGAGTTGGAGATCTCGCCGTGCGGCAACCAGAGCACGGGTTCGGTCACCGGCCGGCTGTCGAACCGACCGTCCGGGTTCGTGTAGTGGTTGAAGAAGGCGCCCTTCTTGATCCGCAGCAGCTTCGACGCGGGCAGGTAGGCACCCTGGTTGTCGGTGACGAAGATGTCGCCCTCCGGCCCCCAGCCGAGGCCGTTGGGCGTGCGCAGCCCTCCGGCCACATAGGACACTTCGCCCGTGCTCTTGTTGATCTTGAGGGCGCTGCCGCGGTTGGGCACGGGCTGCGGGTCGGCGGTCGCGCCACCGGGGACCATCGCGATGCCCGTGGTCACGTAGAAGTACCCGTGCCGGTACAGCACATGCGGGTGGCGTCCACGGTCCGCCCGTCCGGCAGCAGCGCGTAGCCGTGCGCGTGCGGGCGGGGGACGGCTCTGCTGAGCACGCCCACGGCGCGGGCCTACCGCCGGCACTGCCGCGCCTTCGTCGGCCGGCTGGTCGACGAAGGTGCCGCGGCGCATCCGGATGTCCTCGCCGACGAGAGCAGGGCCGACTCCGTGGTGAGCTCCTGGCGGCGGGCGTGCTGCCGGTCGGGGCCGTCGACTTTCCAGGTGCAACCGCGGTCGAGGGTCAACCCGGCGCCACCGGGCCGGTCAGTCCCGTGGGTCGGGCTCGGCGGGGGGGGCGTGCTGCAGGGGGCGGCGAAGTCCTCGGCCAGGGCCGGCTGCACCCGCAGCTTGCCCACCTGCTGCGCGTTACCGGCCGCTGGCCTGCCGGAGTGCGTCGCCGAGCGTCTCGGTGCTGGTCACACCGACGATCAGCTCGCCGTTCTCGAAGACGAACCTCGGCACCGTGGTGACGCCCTCCCGCCGCGCTGCGGCCACTTGCTCACGTACCTCGGCGTCCCCCTGCTCGGTGGCGAGAAAGTCCCGCACCCGGCCGCCGTCCATGCCGACCCGCTCGGCCAGTTCGGTGAGTTGCGCGTGGTCGGCGGGGTTCACGCCGTCGCGGAAGTACGCGTCGAAGAGGGCGGTCGCCAGCGAGGCGTGTACCTCGGCACCGTGCTCGTGCAGGGCGAGCCACCGCAGGCGGTGCGCGGTCAAGGTGTTTACCGCCATCGCACGGTCGAATCGGTACTCGATCCCTTCACTGGCACCGACCCGTGTCATCTCCGTGACCATCGCCTCAGCTCGTTGCGGACCGAACATCTCGACCACCGTGTCCATCAAGAGCGCGTGGATCAGGTCGGCCCGGAACGGGGATCGGCGCTCTCGGTGGGGTCGCGCAGCACTCGGAGGGCTCGGGACCATGCGAGGACTTCATCCAGCATGGTGGTCAGGGCGGTCTCTTGGCGTTCGCCGGGGGCACAGACGCCGACCTTGGAGTCGGCGAAGTCGAAGTCGACGTACGGGGTGATCGCGACTTGGGCGTGTACGTCGGCGACTTTGATCTCGGCCATGGTCTGCCGTAGTTGTTCGGCGGCGCGGGTGCCGCCGTAGACCCCGTAGCTGACGATCCCGGCTGCCTTGTCGTTCCATTCGGCGTACAGGTAGTCGATGGCGTTCTTCAGCGCGGCGGGGATGGCGCTGTTGTACTCCGGGGTGACGAACACGAACCCATCGAACCTGTCGATCGTGGCCGCCCACCGCTTGGTGTGCGCATTCTGATAGGGACCGATGACCGCGGGCGCGGGCTCATCCAGCAACGGCAGCTCGTAGGCGGCTATGTCGACGAGTTCAAGGCCGGCCTCCCCGGCCTTGACGGCGGGGTGCCGGCCGGCGGCCTCGGCGACCCACCGGGCCACGTCCTCTACTCGGCGTCCGGGGCGGGTGCTGCCCAGAATGATCGCGATCTGGATCATGGGCCTCCTCCTTGGTTCTGTTCAGCCGAGGTCATGACCTTTTGGTCGCCGCCAGATCTGTGGCGGCGTGGCCGCCGATCACGAGCGCCTCGTGACCAGGCTTGTGAAGCCCCTCGCGGGTCGACGGGCGGCCCGCCGCCCGAGCAGCCCGCGCAGCGGCCGGGGCTGTGCTCTCACCGTCGGTGAAGGTGTTCATGCCTGCGAGTGTCCCGGCGCTGGGCGTGTCCGGGCCAGGCCGCGGTCTTCCTAGCCCTGGCAGGGCCAGGCTCGCCTGAATACCATGCGGTTGATGAGGGAGACAGAGCTGGGCGCGTTCCTACGCGCGCACCGGGAGGCCGTGCCGCCGGCCGCGGTCGGGCTCCCGGACGGGAACCGGCGCCGCACCCCCGGCCTGCGCCGGGCCGAACTGGCCACACTCGCCGGCGTCAGCGTTGATTACCTCACCCGGCTGGAGCAGGGACGCGACCGCAGCCCGTCCACCCAGGTGCTCGCCGCGCTCGCCGAGACGTTGGGTCTGTCCCGTGACGAACGGATCCACCTGCACCGGCTGGCGAAGACCGTCGCCGGCGGCGCCGCGTGCGACGGAGCCGCCGCGACACGGGCCCAGACGGCGCGCCCGACCCCGCCGGCTACGACGACGAACAGCCAGGGCCGTGCAGCGCGTAGCGGCCGTGCTCGTCGAAGGCCTGCCGGGTGGGCGGGCCCAACAGACAGCGGCACTGTCGCGGCTGAGGCACGATGCCTTTGCAGGTCACGAGCTCTACCGCCAATCCCACGTACCGATCCTCCTCATTCGTCGGTGCTGAATGACCGCTGGTCACTGTGAGTTGTGCACCTGTTACGGGTCGGTCGGGGCGGGTATCACGGGGGGTATGAATAAAGAGATAGAGCTATTCACCCTTGAATACCCGCACGACCCGCAAGTGGTCTGGTCGGCGCTTTGCCGGGCGACCGCGACGATGGGCCAGGCCAGGACCGACGACTCCGCCATGACCGTGCAGTTCAGCACCGGTGTTTCCTTGACGAGCTGGGGCGAGCACATGATCGCCCAGGTCGCTCCCGCCCGCCAGGGCGCCCAGGTGGTCGTACGCGGCCGGCCGAAGGGGTCGTTCCTCACCACTGAGCTCGGTGAGAAGATCCACGCCAGAGGAATCCGGAAAGACCTGGAACAGGCCATGGAGGGAGCCCTACCCAGCCCGTCGACCGCCGGCTGACGGCGCGCGTCGTACCCCTCCCGCATGACAGGGGTCGACCGGCGCATCGGACCGAGAAACGGCAGCGGTCACGGGGCGCCCCCACCCGGCGGTGACACGAGCCCGCCCGGCCGGTGCCCGTGCAGGCACCGGGCGGGCGGGAAGGGTCGGCCGCGGGTGTCAGCTGCCGGCGACCGCGATGGCGTCGATCTCGAACAGCATGCCCGGCAGTGCGAGGGCCGCCACGCCGGTGAGGGTTTGTGTGGGCGGGCGGGAACCCCAGATGCCGGCGATCCGCTCGGCCAGGATCGCGAGCTTGCCCTCGTCGTGGTCGACGATATGGGTGCGGATCTGGGCCACATCGTCGAAGCCGAGTCCCACGGCGGCTAGCGCGGTGCGCAGGTTGATCATGGATCGGTCGACCTGCTCGGCAAAATCGCCGGAGGTGACATGGCCCTCGCCGTCGGAGGCGTACTGGCCCGCGATGAACACCAGCTGCCCGGAGACCCGGGCGATGTGGCTGTAACCGAAGGCGACTGGGTCGTGCAGGCCTTCGGGGTTGATGATGGTGGGTGGCATGGTGGCTCCTTGTCGTTTTCGGGTTGTCAGATCGTTCTGCCCGTGCGGGCGGTGCCGATGGTCGCGGCGGCCCACAGCAGGAGGCAGGCGGCGACGGCGAGGACGCCGGTGAGGCCGATGCCGTCGGCCGCGGCACCGCCGATCAGGGCGCCGAGCGCGATGGACAGGTTGAAGGTGGCGACGAACAGCGACGAGGCGGCCTCGGGAGTGCCGGGTGCGGCCCGCAGCATCCAGGTCTGCAGGCTCACCGACACCCCGCCGTAGGCCACGCCCCAGACGACCAGCAGTGCGATCCCGGTGACCGGCCCCGGATCCGTCAGGGCGAACACGGCCGTGACGGCTCCGAGCGCGGCGCAGATCGTGATCAGAGTGCTCAGCAGGTTCCCCGTCGCCCGGGAACCGGCCACGAAGTTGCCCGCGATGCCCGCTGCGCCGTACGCCATCAGCAGCACCCCGATGAGGCCGGCCTCGATGCCGCCGACCTCGGCCAGGATGGGACGGACGAAGGTGTACGCGGTGAAGTGCCCGCTGATCAGCAGGAACGTGATGATCACGCCCAGCCGTGCCCGCGGGTTGTCGCGCAGCAGCAGTGGCAGCTCGCGGAAGCCGATGGTGCCCTGCGACGGCAGCCTGGGCATCACCGCCAGCAGGCCGACCAGCGCGGCCAGCCCGAGCACGCCGACCGCCACGAACGCGGTGCGCCAGCCGCTGAGATCGCCGATCAGCGTGCCGGCCCGGGATGCCGAGCACGGAGGCCGTGGAGACGCCACCGAACACAATGGCGGTGGCCCGGGCGACGTGCCTGGACGGCACGAGCCGTACCGCCAGCCCTCCGGCGATGGCCCAGAACCCGCCCACTGCGACGCCGATCGCGACACGGGCCGCCAGCAGTACCGCGAAGTGGGTGGCGGCGGCGCACACCAGGTTGGCCACGGCCATGAGCCCGATGAGCGAGGTCAGCAGCACCCGCCGGTCCACGCCGCCCGCCAGGACGGTGATCACAGGCGCGGAGGCGGCGGCGACCAAGCCGGGCACCGTCAGCATGAGCCCCGCCGTCCCCTCCGAGACCTCCAGGTCCGAGCCGATGGGTGTGAGCAGACCGACGGGCAGCAGCTCCGAGGTCATCAGAGCGAAGATGCCCAGCGTCACCGCGAAGACCGGTGCCCACTGCCGGGCGGGCGATCTATTTTCGACTACCTGACTAGGAAACATCTAGATTTCTCCGAAAGGGAAGGCCGGGGGTTGCAGTGACGAATGTCGGAGATCCCGTTGCGGATCTGGCCGGGCACGGCGGGGAGCCGCCCGGAACGCCACACTCACCTCGGCCCATGTCAGGTTCAGGCAACCGTGCAGGGCCCACGCCACGCCTTCACGCCTCCGGATAACCTGGATATTACATATCCAGGACCGCCCACTGCCAATGTGATCTCCGGCACCACAGGCTGGGAGTCGTCCGGGATTGGGGGACACAGTCGTTGGCGCCACGACTGCTTCGTCGTCGGCGAGGTCAACCAGCAGGCGCTGTTCCGCCGGGTGGCCGCGGTCGTGCACCACGGCGGCCCGTCCCGGGACGCCGCAGGTGCTGGTGCCCCAGGTCGCGGACCAGCCGTACTGGGCGGGCCGGGTGACCGCGCTGGGCATCGGCACTGGCGGCCGCACTCAAGATCGCCCTGGCCCCCGTGACCGGTGCCCGCGCGGCCGTCGTGGCCGAGACGGTCCGCACCGACGGGGCGGAGCCGGCCGCGAAGCTTCTGCTCGACAAGATCGGCCGGAGGTCATGCGGGCGGGCACCCGCCGGTCCGCGGCCGGGTCGGGGCCGCCGACCCCAGCTCACCCCCGACCAGGCCTGACAGTCGAGTGAGCAGGCATGACGCCGATGTGAAGCGACGATGAAACCGCTATGTGCTGTCGTGAGTGCGTGTTGAAGAACCGGCGATCTCTCGCGGGTCAATGAACTGCGGTCGGGTTCCGGCCGAGACGGGTACGGCGGTGGCGGGCTGCGCTCGAAAGTCTGTTCGAGGGATGCCGGTTTGGCCCCCGGCGCCAGCACGACACTGTGGGGTGGGGCATGGACGTGGTCAGCACCGACGAGGTCCCGGCGGGGGAGCGGTTCGCCTTCTGGCGCGAGGTGAGCTCGAAGATCTGGGTGCCCTATGACCTACGCTGCGGACCGCACCTGGAGAGCCGATTCCGGGCTCAGATCGATATCAGCGAACTCGGCCCTGTGCAGGCGACGCTGATGACCACGACGCCGTACTCGATCCACCGCACGCCCAAGCTCATTCGCCAGGCCGATCCCGAAGTGTTCAAGCTGTGCTGCGTCCTGCGCGGTCACGGCATGATGGCGCAAGACGGCCGGCGCGCAGACTTTGAACCCGGGAACCTGGTGCTGTATGACACCTCACGTCCCTACCTGGCCGAGCTTGCGCCGGATATTCCGGCCGGTCAGATGCTGGTCTTGCGCTTCCCACGCTCGTTGCTGCCATTGCCTGCCAGGGACCTGCGGCGGCTGACCGCGGTTAGCATCCCGGGCGATCAGGGCATCGGTGCGCTGTCGTCGCAGTTCCTGCTGCAGTTGGCCCGGCGCATGGACGAGTTCAGCCCGACCGAGGCCGCCCGGCTGTCCACCCTGACGCTCGATGTGCTGACCGCGGCGCTGGCCAACGCGCTGGAGGCCGAGAGCGCGGTGCCGCCCCACACCCGGCGGCGAGCGCTGCTGGCTCAGATCCACGCCTTCATCCGGGAAAACCTGGGCGATGCGCACCTGACCCCGGGCGCGATCGCCGCGGCGCACCACATCTCCCTGCGCTATCTGCACAAGCTGTTCCACGCCGAAGGGCATACCGTCGCCGGCTGGGTCCGCGAGCAACGGTTGGAGCAATGCCGACGCGACCTGGCCGACCCCCGGCTGGCCGCCCGCCCGATCAACGCGATCGCGGCCCGGTGGGGGTTCACCAGCCCCTCACACTTCAGCCAGGCTTTCCGCAGCGCCTACGGCCTCTCTCCCCGCGATTTCCGCCGGCAGTGACGCCGAGAGCGCCAAAGGCTTGCCGGGCCTGGGCATGGCTCGCCGACGTCCACGGCACCTACGGCCTGTTCCCGCGCCGGTTTCGCCTAGCAGGTACACGACGGTGCACGCACGCTAAACGACTGTGCACCCACCCGAAAGACAGGCACTGGCCGAGAGTTGCACCCTGATGAGGCAGGCCGGCAGCGCCCGCCACCACGCGTCACGGCTGGCTGCCGACCTGTTTACGAGTACGTTCCGGAGCCGGGAACGCGCCCATCACCAGCAACCGATTCGGATAGATCCGGCCAAGGAAAGGAGGGAAGCAGCGTGAAACTCAAGAAGAAGGACAAGAGGGTGCTCACGGCGGTTGTTCTGGTGCCCTGCTGACACTTGGGGACACGGAGTCCGGGGATCAGGCTGAGTCTGGTTCCCGGACTTTCCGCTCAGCTCAGAGGGTTTCCTGCAGAGGGGTCGGAGCACATGAATGCTTCCTCAAGCACCGTGGAAAGAATTGCCGCGGCTGCGCGGCTGGGCCGGCAGAGCTTCTATTCGACTCCGATGGTGAGCCCCGCTGGACACGCCCGCTCCTACGAAGAGACCGAGGAATGGTTGCGCACCGTCCTGACGCGGGTACCCATCACGAGAATTTTCGACGCGACCCCGCTGGACGTGCTCGGCCTGCCGGTGTGGTGTGCGGTGACGCCGCTCGCGGCCGATCTCACCGTTCACGCGGGCAAGGGTGCCACACCGCGTGCCGCGCGGCTGAGCGCCGTCATGGAATCGATCGAGCGGCTCTGCGGGGAGAGCGTCGCGGACGAACGGGTGCTGAGAGCAAGCCACCGGCAGTTGTCCGCGGAGTCGCCCGCCATCGATCCGGAACTCTTCGACCTGCCCTTCGACACGAGATATCGGCCGGATCTGGAGATGGACTGGGTTCCCGGTTACGACCTCCTGACGGAACGGTATTTCCACGTCGCCCGCGACTTGGTCGTATCGCCGGCGGTCGAGGGGATCTGCGGGCCCGTCGAGACGAACGGGCTGGCGGCGGGAAATTCGATCACCGAGAGCACGCTGCATGCCATATACGAGGTCGTGGAACGGCACGTGGTGTCAGAGGCCCGGTTTCACGACCTGTATCACGACCAGGAGGACGCGCAGCGGCGGCCGCTCCGCATGATTGACGTATCCACGCTGCCCGTCGATTCCACTGAATGGGTACGGCGCATTCGGGACGAAGGCATGGACCTGGTCGTGCGCGACCTGACCAACGATCTGGGCATCCCGGTCTTCGTCGCTTACATAACGAACGATTCCTTCCCCGGCGCCGAAGGCGAGACCATTGCCTTCGGTGGCTACGGAGCGGATCTCGATCCAGCACGGGCGGTGTTCCGGGCCATTACCGAGGCGGTCCAGGCGCATACGGGGACGGTGCTGGGCGCCAGGGACACCTTCGAAGGCGGGGCGGTGACCAATGAACGGACGGCCATGCTGCGCCGGCATCTGTCCACGCTCCACCCCGACGCGGTTCAGCCTTTTCCGCCGTCTCCCTCCTCCTCATACGACCTGTACGAGGACATGAAGGAGGTACTGGCGCGGCTGCGGCGAGGCGGCATCGAGCACTGCGTCGTCGTGGACCTCACCCGGGAGGATTTCGGTGTGCCCGCGGTCCGCGTACTCATTCCCGGACTCGCCGCCCCGTTCGGCGAGTCGTCGCGGCGCCCCGGCCGGCGGTTGCTGCAGAGCCTCGTGTGATCCCATCGACGAAACGTTGAGGTGGCAAGCTCATGGTCGACTTCCGCGCGGTCGCGGCCGGCTGCGCACACCCCGGAACGCGTCCCGTCGTCTTCGCCGGACCAACGATCACGGCGGCCGACATCAGGGCGATGGTGCCGGACGCCGTGGTCGTCCCGCCGGTGGCGCGCGAGCACCTTCATCAAGCGCGTGCCGCGGGCTTCGCGATCTTTCTTGTTCTCGATGGCACGTTCTCGCACGGGTTCGCCGTCTCTCCGCGGGAGGTGGTCGATGTCGTCCAGGACGGCGCACTGGTGCTCGGGGCGTCGAGCATGGGGGCGATCCGGGCCGCCGAATGCTGGCCCGCCGGGATGGTCGGCGTAGGAGTGGTCTTCCGGCTCTACCGGCACGGGATCCTCACCACCGATGACGAGGTGGCGGTCGCGACGGACGCGGACCGGGACCATGAGGCGATCTCCTGCGCCCTCGTCAACGTCAGGTTCGCCGTGCGGCGTGCGGTCGCGGCGGGCCTGATCGACCGCTCCACCGAGGAGGCCGCGGTCGCCGCCGCCCGGCGGATGCACTTCTCGCAGCGGACATGGCCCGCCATCCTCAGGCGGACGGGGATCAAGGGCGACTATCAGGGGATCGCCGAGTTCTGCCGCTCGGTCGACGTCAAGCGGGAGGACGCCCTGCGCGCGCTGCGGCGGCTCGGGCGGGTGCCCGACCAGGTCAAGGACGAGGTCGCCGCGCGAACCGCGGGTCCCGTGCTCACCCCGCCGGTACGTTACCCGGGCCATCACCGCTACTTCGATGCCTCCGCGGAGGCGGCCCGTGCAGACCTCGTCGCCTGGCTGTTCGGATCCGGCCGCTACCAGCGGTACGTCTGGCCCCTGGTGATCGGCGAACCCGAGTTCGCGAATCTGCCCGAGGATCCTCAGGAGCGACCGGATGCGCTACGCGCATCGCTCGCCGAGGTCCTGGCTCGGCTCCTCCGCGCCGGCGGCACCCTGGAGCGGCGGATCTGGCACGAACTGGAGTTCCTCGACGAGCTCGACGCCGAGCTCGCCCGCTGGTACGCGACCCGGCGGCTCGCCCGGTCGGGCCCACCGAACGCGGCGGTCCTGCGGCGGGTACGGGAGGAGGTGGCCGTCGCTCACGGCGCTCCGAACTGGCACACCCTCACCAGGCACGTCGACGACGGCCGGATCTTCGGTGCCATTCCCATGGCCTGGGTGACACAGGCCTGCGATGCCATGGCCCGCGCCCGCGCCGCGCGCCTCCGGAACGACCAGGACGCCTGATGCGACCTGCCGCTCCACGGAGTGCCGCCGTCAGAAGAGGTCGAGGTCACCACGGCGCCGGGATCGCCGTTCGACGTACCTCAGTACGACCATTCCGAGTGTCATGGCGACCACGCCCAACAACGCCTCGTGGACCAGGTACATCGTGAAGACGCCGTCCGGGCCGTGGCCGAAGAGGCGGCGCAGGGCGGAGACGCCGTTGCCGACCGGCAGCCACCCGCCGAGCACGCGCAGTGCGGTGGGGAGCCGTTCGGCGGGCACCGCGGCCCCGCTGACCAGCAGCAGGCCGAAGTAGGCGACGCTGGAGCCGACGACCGTGTCCCTGTTGAGCAGACCCAGCGCGCCCAGAGGTATGCCGAGTGCCGCGCTCCCGGCGGACGTGGCGAGCAGGACGAGCAGGAGCGGCCCCAGCCTCGCGGGGGCCAGCGTGACACCGGTGATCAGCACGGTCAGCCCGAGCCCGGCCAGCGAGGTGACCATTCCGGTGAGCACGTGCGGGAGCGATCTGCCGAGATACAGCGCCACCCGGTTGGCCGGCGACAGCAGCACGTGGCCGATCGTGCCGAAGGTGCGTTCGTTGGCGAGCGTCTGGGCGACGCCGTAGATGCCCGCCATCGCGCACGCCTGGACGGCGTTGCCGAGCGCGAAGAACTCCGCCGGCCTGGTGGAATGCGCCGCCCCGAACGAGGCGAAGAAGATGACCTGGAAGGCGGGGGTCGCCAGCATCGTCGCCGCGAACAGGGGAGGCGACAGCCATTCGAAGAGCGCCCGGTAGCTGAGGAGACCGCCGATGAACGCGACGCGCAGACCGTTCACCCCAGGGTCAACTCCCCGCGGCGCCTGACGATCTTCGTCACGCGGTCGAAGAGCAGCACCGCCGCCACCAGATAGAGGGGGCAGAGCACGGCGAGCTTCGCGCACGCGAACCGGTCGAGGTCGCCGTGGACGACCGCGGCGTTCATCAGGGTGCTCACGTGCGTGGGCGCCAAGAACTCCCCGGCCAGCGCGACGGGCGCCGGGCGGACATCGGACGGGATCAGCAGGGCGCAGGCGAACCAGACGGGGTACTCCAGCGTGTTCGACAGCACCGTCGCCTGCCTCATGAGGATGAACGATGCGCACAGGAGCGTCCCGAGGGCGGCGAGGCCGAGGACACCGACGAGGAGGGTCGGCACGAACAGCGCCAGTCGCGCCCATGACGTCCGGAATCCGAAGAGGACGGTCACGGCGACCAGTCCAGAGCCGGCGGAGGCGACCGCGAGCGCGGACGAGCCGAGGCAGACCCCGAGGACCGGCCGCAGGAGGGACCGGGGCGAAATGAGCAGCAGCTCAAGGGTGCCGTACACGCGCTCCCTGTGCAGCGCCCGGCCGGCGCCGAACAGCGTGGTCGACCACATGCCCATGATCGTGGTCCCGGCCAGCGTCGCGCCGAGCCGTTCGCCGCGGGTCCCGGACATCAGAGCGGCGACCGTCAGGAAGAACAGGGGCTGCAGCAGGGCGAGGATGAGGTAGAACCTCGACCGCAGCAGTTGCTTGACGGTCAGGACCGTCCAGATGCCGATCGACTTCACGCCGGTGTCCCGGAGACGTCCTTCACTGAGGCGCCCGGTCCCGCTTGCACGATCTTGACGTAGGCGTCCTCCAGCGTCCCACCGCGCCGCACGATCGGGCCGGCGCCGAGCGAGCCGAGCAGCTCGGTCAGCGCCTGGACCCGGCGGTCGTCACCGGTCGCCAGCCGCAGCGTCAAGCGCTGGCGGCCACCGTGCTCGGCGATCTCCATTCCCTCGGTGGCCGGATGGGTCCGGATGCGGTCCAGCTCCGGCTCCGTGAGGCCGGGAGCCGGTCCCTCGAGCACCTCGCCCACACGCGCCGCCTTGCGGATGTCGTCGACGCTGCCGCGAGCGACGATCCGCCCGTGGTCGACGATGGCCAGCCGATCCACCAGCTCCTCGGCCTCGAACATGTAGTGCGTGGTGAGGACGACGGTGGTGCCGCCTTGGTTCACCTCCCGCACCAGTGCGCGCAGGCGGCGGGCGCCCACCGGGTCGACGCCGATCGACGGCTCGTCCAGGAGCAGGAGCCGCGGCCGGTGCAGTATGCCGCGGGCGATGTGAAGCCGCTGCCGCATCCCGCGCGAGTACCGCTCGACCCGGGTGTGCCGGTGATCGGCCATTTCGACGATCTCCAGCACCTCGTCGATCCGGCGCGCGCCGGCCCTGCCTCCGAGGCCGTACAGCTCGGCGAAGTAGCGGAGGTTGTCGTGGCCGGACAGACGGTCGTAAAGCCCTCGATCACCGCCCAGGACCAGGCCGATGTCGCGGCGGACGTCCCCGGGGGAGCGGGTGACGTCCCGGCCGAGCACGCGGACGGAGCCGGCGGTCGGAAGCAGGAGGGTGGAGATGATCTTGATGGCGGTGGTCTTGCCCGCGCCGTTGGGGCCGAGCAGGCCGAACAGGCTCCCTTCGGGCACGGCGAGCTCGATGTCGTTCAGGACCCGGCGGTGCGTCCTCCGGCGTTCACGGCCCCTGGCGTAGGAATGGGACACCCGCTCAAGGGTGACGGCCTCGGTCATTGAGATCCCGACCATGACGGAAGAGAGGCGAGATCGATCCGCGGATCCGTGAACGCGGCTCGCAGCGACTCCTCCAACCCGATGAGGAGGGCGCGTACCGTCTGCTCCGGGAACACCGCCGGATCGGCGTGCGCCTGGACGGAGATCGTGTCCGCGCCCGACACGACCAGGTACAGCTTCGCCGGTGCCGGGCGGTCGGACGGCCCGAGTTCGACCCGGGCCCGGGGGATCGCCGCCGGATCGTCCGCCGCGCGCGCCGGCCAGCCGGTCGCCGCGTAGTTGAGCAGGCACCCGCTGTCCGGATCGGATCCGAGCAACCGCAGCGCCAGCCGGGACATCTCGTCGACGTCGTACGATCCGTTCCAGCAAGCCTGGACGGCGGACTCCTGGACCCGGCGCACGAAGGCGGAGAGCGGCTCCGCCGGATCCATCCGGACGCTCATCGGAACACGCTGGTTCATCGAGGTGACCAGCCCGTTCCATGGAGGCTCGTACCGGTTCGACGACATCACCCAGACGATGTGGCGGTCGGCCTGGTCCAGGCGGGCGACGCCGAGGGCGAGAAGGGCCAGCAGCACCCCCTGAGGGAACACCCGGTAGCGGCGCGCCAAAGCGGTCACCAGCCCGCTGGCGGCGCCCAGCCGCAAGACGGCGCGGAATCGGTCGGCGGGCGCGGCGAGCGGCCCGGCCGCCGATCCGGGAACCAGGCCGTCCAGCTCGCCCGTCAGCACCCGGTCCCAGTGGTCGCGCGCCATCGCGCGACGCCGCTTCCATGCCGGTGAACGCTGCTCGCGGGCCATGTCGCGCGGCCCCTCCACGATGGCGCCCTCCGTGGGGCGCACCGCTTCGGGGTGCCGGAACAGCCACCTCAGCTCGCTTTCGAGATGACGCATGGCCCAGGCGTCGACGACCACATGGCCGGCCACCAGCCCGAGGAAGACCGGTCGGCCGGACCTGACCATCACCAGGTGTCGCCAGCCGAAGTCGTCGGTGAAGGTGAAAGGCCGGGCCGCGGACTCGTCCACCAGCCGCCGGGCCTCCTCGGCGCCGCCGTCCTCCAGTTCGAGGACCTCGAGAACGGACTCGGGCGCGTCGTGCACGATCTGCAGGGGAATCCCCCCGGAACCATCGTCATATGTCGTGCGAAGCGTCTCGTATCGGCCCCACAACGTTGTGAACGCCGTGTCCAGATCCCGCAATGTGACTCCGTCGGCGAGCCGGTGCAGCCGGGTAAGGTTCGCCTGCGCCCACGAGTCGCGCGGATTCCTTTCGAGATATCGCCATACCGACAACTGGCCGTAGCACAACGGTTCCATTCCAGGTCGCCTTCGTTCGAGTGCGGTCGCCGCCGACAAGCCGATCTCACCGCTGTATTTCTGACCTGCGAATCTTGCCGTTATTGCGACGCGGTACGCTCGGCACGGATTCGTAGGACATCGGCACCTTGGCGGCGGACAGGCGTTCGCGGCAGTGCTCATCGACGACCGCGATCGGCACGGGATCGGCCGGGTCCGCCGCGACGAGCAGCGCATGGACCGCCTGGCCCAGGTACTCGTGCGGCCTTCCCTCGACGACGGTGTCGGCGATACCGGGGATATCCAGCAGCACCGCCTCGACCTCCGCCGGATACACGTTCTGACCGCCCACGTTGATCACATTGCTCTTGCGGTCGACGAGGTAGAGATAACCGTCGGCGTCCTGGTAGCCGAGATCGCCGATACTGATGAAGCCGTCCCGTTCGGCCAGCCGGGGGCCGGGGCCGAGGTACAGCGGTTGCGCGGAAGCCGGCGAGCGGAAGTAGATCTCACCGACCTCCCCGGGGTCCAGGCGCCGCCCGGCCTCGTCGAGGATTTCGATCTCGTAGTCGGTCGGGCGGCCGACGCTGCCGGGATGCTCGAACCACTCGTCGCCCCGGATGACGGTCCGGCCCACCCTTTCCTGGCTGGTGTAGACCTCATAGACCCGTTCCGGCCCGAGGAGATCCAGCCAGGCCCGCTTGACCTTCTCCGAGCACGGGCCGGCGCCGTGGTGGATCGACTCGATGCTCGACAGGTCGTGGTCGCGAAGCCCGGGTACATCGAGGATCATCCGCATCATCGCGGCCACGAGCCGCACGTGGCCGACCCGGTGCTCCTCGACGAGCCTCGGGAACAGCGACGGGACGAAGGACTCCATGATGATCACCTGATGGTCGAGGACCAGCCCCTGGTACAGAGCGCCGAAACCGCTGTGATGAAGCGGCAGGACCACGAGCTGGGTCTGGCCGAGCCGCATTCCCTGCGTGCGTTCATGCTCGTTGAGCCACGCGCCCGGCCGGTAGGCCCAGGGCCTGCGGCGCACGATCACTCGCGGCAGCCCCGTGGTCCCGCCGGTCAGCGAGGCGGAGCGGGGCATGCCTTGACGGGGCAGCGGCTCGCCGCTGTGCTCGCCCGTGCGCCACCATCCCGGCCGCAGTGATGCCCCGGCCCCCTCGCCGATCAGCACGTGGGCGCCGAGCATGTCGGCGATGGCCGAGCGCTCGGCCGCCGGTGCGGCCGGGTCGAGCGGGACGACCAGAGCCCCGAGCTTCCATGCCGCGACCGTCGCCACCACGTGGTCGAGACCGGCCGGCAGGGCGATCGCCACCGTGGTGTCCGGCGTGACGCCTCGGGCGGCGAGGCCGCGAGCCGCGGCGTTCGTCAGATGGGAGAGCTCCCCCCAGGTCAGCGCCGTTCTGCGGGCGTCCGGCGCCACCGAGATCACGGCGCTGGCCGCCGGATGCCCGGCCGCCAGCCGATCGAGGCGCTCCCCGACGGTGACCAGGGACGCATCGTGTGCCGACATCCAGCGAACACTCCTTCTTCCGTGTTGACACCATTTCCGTCCGGTTCAAATGCGGGCGATGGAGCGAGCGCGCCCATACAGGTAAGGCTTCTCATATCCGTTCACGAGGTGGATAGCGCCGCGTCCATGGTTCAGCGGAACGACCGGCATCGGCATTGAGCGACTCGTCTGAGGCCGAGGGCCACCGCTCGACCGCCGCCCGCACGAACGAATCGATGTCGGGTGCGTCGAACGCATCGGCGAGCGACATCGCCGGCCCGCACTCCTGCTGCACCCGGCTCACCACCTGCATGAGGGCGAGCGAGTTCGCACCGAGATCGAAGAAATCGCGGTGCACGTCCAGGAGCTCCACCCGGAGAACCCGGCGGACCACCTCCAGCACGAGTTCGTAGCGTTGATCCCGCATTGCGGCCCCACTTTCGGTCGGACGAACACTGGCGGCCCACAAGGGTCATCTAGGTCGCAACCTGATCGAATCGATGAAGTCGGGGCGCAGCTCGTTCAGCCCGTCAGCGCCTACGCGGGTCGCCGTGATCGGCACCATCGCGAACGGCTGCCGGCGCCCGAGCAGGGGCGTGAAGAGAGGGACGAAACCCTGGTCCCGCAGTGCGACGAGGAAGTCGTGGCAGATCGCTCCGCGCGAGTCGACGGCTCCGGTCGCGTGCCATGGCGCCGGGCCGTGCCCGAGAGGCCCGAAGGCCGGCCGTCCGCGGCTCGGACGGGTGGTCAGCCACAGCGCCTCGGGGAAGACCCGCCGGCGAACGCCGAGCTGCTGGTCGGCGCGTAGCACCGACGCGTAGCTCAGCATGTCCTCCCAGGTGGTCCGCAACACTTGCTGGCGCGCACGCCGAACGACCGGCTCGACGTCCGCCCCGACGTCGTAGATGTCGTCGTAGAGCGCTCTCGCCCAGGCCGACCCGGTCGGATCCGAGAATCCCGCTGCCCGCGCGCTCTCCGGGATCGGGACCGAGTAGACCAGGGACCGGAACAGGTCCGCGGCGTTCCGTGCCGGGTCCAGTTCGGCGACCCGGCACAGGACCGCCACCGGATCGGCGGTGATGTCCAGTCCGCGGAACAGGTCGTTGTACGACCGGCGGACCCGCGTCCGGAGCTCGCTGTAGCCGGAGCGGGCGGGACCGCTCATGCTCTCGGCGGTCACCGTGTCCAGATCGTGCACCTGGAACAGATCGCCGGCGACCTGTCGCGCGTACTCCTGCATCTTCGCGATTCCGGCGCCCACCCGGGCACGCGGGTGCCTTCGGAAGTGCTCTCCGTCGCTGAGGAGACTGAAACGGGCGACGCCGGGCGGGTACACGCGTCGCAGTGCCTCGACCAGCTCGAGCATGCGCACGAGTGTCGCGAGCTCGGCCAGGTCGGGCAGCATCCCTGCGGCCTTGAGCCCCCCGTGCCCGAGCTTGTTCGGAAAGAAGAGCATGCACAGGTGCAACGGTTCGCCGCGGGACATCGCCGGCAGCAGATCCGCTCGGGCGTCGTCGAGCCGGTAATCCGACCGTGGTCCCGCTCGGAACTGGTCGCGCTGCAGGATGTGGTGGGTGAGACTGATGCAGGTGTCGGTGCCCGGCGTCGCGTGCGGGTGCACTGCCACCGCCCGGTCGGCGGTGTGCTCCGCGGCCCGGCTCGCGGCCGCGACCAGACGGGAGACCAGCCCGGTGGTCTGGGGCCGATCCCAGTGGACCGCGAACTGCTCGCCGAGCGGGTTCTCGCGCAGCTCACCGAGCCGCAGTCCGGCGAGCGACGTTGCGTGCGAGATGTGCGGGCCCCGAGCCCACGGTCTTCGCCACGTGGCCGGAGCCCGCTCGAACGTCGCCACCGTAGGGACGGGGGCGTCCGGATCGCCGCCGGCTCGACCGACCGCCACCTCGCAGACCGTCGCCTCCGGCGGATCGGCCGTCAGTGAGTCGGCCGATGGCGAGCCGACCTGGAGTCTGCCGCCCAGATGGAAGATCTCTCCGCGGAAGCGGGTGAAGCCTTTCGCGGCGGCGCACCCGTTCGGCGAAACGCGGACGACCGGGGCCGGAACGTCCACGCCGGCGCGGCGGGCGGACGCCTGCTCCCGGACCCGATCGACGATCCGCTGCAAGATCGCTTCCTGTTCAGGTGACACGCTGTGCACATAGGGCGACCAGCAGGGTCGGCCGGCGAGCTCGCGTGCACTGTCGGGGCGCAAGTAGCGCAGCTCGGCGGCGATGACCGCGGCGACCTGCCGGCGCACTGTCCGCTCGTCGGCCGGCAGGCCGGCTCGGATGAATGCGTCGACCAGGGTGTCGACCGTGGTCAGCCGTGTCGGCCTGGCGTCGTGCCGACGGGGAGGCTCGGCCACCAGGATGCGTCCGGTCGGCAGATGGGCGGGGGTGAGCTCGAAGACGACACCGTCCGACGCGGGGTCCACGATCGGCGATCCGCATATGTCCAGTGACGTTCTGAACACTCGCAGCATTGGCCGGAGGAAACACTCCAACAGCGATTGCACGCCGGCCATGCCAAGCGTCGTTCTTCGCCGGAAGATTCCTTCCGTCAATCCTCTGTCGAGAAGCAGCATGTCCGCGGTCACGCCGATCGAACCTGCTGCAGCCTCACCATGCTCAGGCTGCGGAAAAAGAAGGACGGGTGTGTCGCCGTATACGGGCACGGATTGCCAGGCTGCGTGCATCCGCAGTATCGGGTGGTCATGCAAGAGTCGCCTGACACCACTACTGGTGTCGCCATGCCGGCCGGCCGGCTGAACCATGAACGCGGTGTTGTCGACATTGTGGCCTGACATAATCAATTCATATACCGATCTACCATCGGATACCGACCTGACCGATCCCGTATAGGCGTGCTCGTTCCATCGCCCGTATCTGCCCGGGGCGAAGATGGCATTACTTCCGACTCGGTGCGCGCCGAAGGGCCATCGCTTCGGTTTGCCTCGATTAATAGGAGGATGCACGCTGCGGCCGGGGATGTCTTACGGGTGAGTGCACACGTCTTTAGCCGCCGTGCACTGTTGCTTACCGCTGGCGGGTCTGACGGTCTGCCCGCCCAAGACCGCGCACAGCACCCGGACGATCGCGCTGGACCGCACCACCATCGTCGCGCCGCGCGCCCACCGCGCCCGGCGACCAGCGGAGGCGGACGCCTACGGTGAGGGTTACCGCGACGGCGCGGCATCGCTCAGTGTGCGATCGATCTGAACCGCGAGGCGGAAAGGGCCGGATGAGGAGGCCGTCGACGATGAAACGGACGGTGCGCCGCGCGTCCTCGACCACGTCGACATCCTGGTCGAGGAGCGGGCTTCCGTCGCGGCTGTGATCCGTGCGATGCGGCGCCGAGGGATGTCGGCCGCACCCCGGGGTCATGTCCCGGTCCTGGGTGACCGTTCGGGCCGGGGCCCGGACATCATGAGACTGGCGCGACCGGCCGGGTGTGCGGGAGGGGCCGCCGGTCAGCCCGCGAGGTCCAGGGGACCGCGGCCGCCGACGGCTTCGAGGTAGCCGGTGGCGTCGGTGCGGCGCTCGCCCCACAGGATCTCGAAGACCAGGCGGGAGATCTTCCAGCCGTCATCGGTGCGGGTCATCTCGTCGTGGTAGCGGCCGACGAGTACGTGGACGGTCTCGGGATCGTCCTGGAAAGCCTGGTGGGAGGTGTGGTAGACGAGCGCCTTCGCCCGGTCGCCGGCCACGTCGACGTGGTAGACGCTCAGGAGGTGGTGCTGCCAGACGACGTCCTTGGTCCGCTCGTCGATCCACTTGGCGACGGCCTCGCCGCCGTTGATCGGGTCGGCGTTGCCGTACCGGGCCCACAGGTCGTCGGCGAGCACGGAGCGGACGCCGCCGCCGTCGCGGACATCGATGCACGAGGCGTACCGGTAGAGCGTGTCGGTGATGTCGAGCCGGTCCTGAAGGGTCTGGACGGAGGAAGCGGTCATGGTGCCCTGCCTCTCTGCCCCCGGGGGTGGGGAACGGTGCAGGAAACCTAAAACCTCATGAGGAAACCGTCAAGAGATCCGCTTGTGGGCGGGGGAGCGCCCTGCGATCGGCGGCCGCGGGCTCCGAGGTGCGGGGCTTGACCCGCTTTCCTCATGATGTTTAGTGTGATGTGCGTCGCACCGGTCTGGCGGGCGGCAATACCGAGGAGTGAGGGGCCGCAGAGTGAGCAGTACGGAGAACGCGGCTTCGGGTTACCCCATCACGACCGCGACGGCGCGGCACCTGGAGCGCCCGCTGTTCGGCCATGTGATCGACGGCGAGGTCGTCGCATCGCTCGATGGGGCCACGATGGACGTCATCGACCCGGCCACCGGGGCACCCGTGGCCGTCGCCGCAGCGGGTTCGGCGGCCGACGCCGACCGCGCGGTGCGCTCGGCGCGGGCGGCCTTCGACGACGGCCGCTGGCGGTTCCTGGCGCCGCTGGAGAAGGAGCGCCGGCTGCGGCGGCTGTCCTCGCTGCTCGCCGAGCGAGGCGACGAGTTCGCCGAGCTGGACGTCATCGACGCCGGGTTGCTGCGGATGTACACCGGCTTCATCGTCCAGTTCGCGATCGACGGGATCGACTACTACTCGGGCTGGCCCTCGAAGCTGAACGGCTCCATTCCGCCCGTCGCCCACGACCTGGCCGTGTACCAGACGCGCGAGCCGATCGGGGTCGTCGGCCTGATCAGTCCGTGGAACGGCCCGACCGCGGTGTTCGCCATGGCGGTGGCCGCCATCAGCGCCGGCAACAGCGTCGTGCTCAAACCGGCCGAGCAGACCCCGATGACCGCGGTGCTCATGGCCGAGCTGGCGATCGAGGCCGGCATCCCGCCGGGGGTGTTCAACGTCCTGCAGGGCGCGGGCGAGGTCGTCGGCGCCGAGCTGGTCACCCATCCCGGAGTGGACGCCATCTCCTTCACCGGGTCGGTCGCCACCGGCAGCGCGATCCAGGCCGCCGCGGCGCCCCAGGTCAAGCGGGTCAGCCTCGAGCTCGGCGGCAAGAGCCCGTTCATCATCTTCCCCGACGCCGACCTCGAAACGGCGGCGCAGACCGCGATGGCCGGGGTGTGGGGCGCCTCCGGCCAGGTCTGCACCTGCGGCACCCGCGTTCTGGTGCACGAGAGCATCCACGACAAGGTCGTGGACATGGTGGTGGGCGCCTCCCGCGACATGCGCATCGGGTCCGGATTCGATCCCGAGAGCCAGATGGGCCCGCTGGTCTCCGCCGAGCAACTCGAACGGGTCCAGGGCTACGTGTCCATCGGCCGAGAGGAGGGAGCCGAACTGGCCCTGGGCGGTGGACGCTTCGGCGACACCGGCTTCTTCCATGAGCCGACGGTGTTCACATCGGTCCGCAACGACATGCGCATCGCCCAGGAGGAGATCTTCGGGCCGGTGATGGCCATCCTTCCGTTCGCATCGGAGGAGGAGGCGTACGCCATCGCCAACGACACGCGGTACGGCCTGGCCGCCGGGGTATGGACCAACGACCTGTCCCGCGCGCACCGGGCGAGCAGGGCCCTGCGCGCCGGCACGGTCTGGGTGAACACCTATCAGATGGTCTATCCGACCGTCCCGTACGGCGGAGTCAAGCAATCGGGGCACGGCCGCACGCTCGGCGCCGCCTCCCTGGACGACCTGACCCAGATCAAGAGCGTCTGGATGCGCGTGGGCGAATGAGAGGGTGAAATGAGCGAATCAGCGGATGCCGCCGAGACGAATGGACGCGATCTCGGCGGCTGCCCCGTCGTCCATCTCGACGTCTCCCCGCCGCTTGAGGCGGGGAGCTACTGGCGGCAGGCCGACGAGCTCCGGGAGATCGGCCCCGCGCTGTTCAACACCATGGGGCCGGGCTACTGGATGTTCACCGGCCACGAGCAGGTCCGCGACATCTACCAGCAGCCCGAGATCTTCTCCAGCGAGTCGATCACGCCGTGGGAGCCCGAGCCGGCGTACCGGTTCGTCCCCACCCAGCTCGACCCGCCCGAGCACGGCAAGTACCGCCGGCTGCTGAGCCGCTGGTTCTCTCCCGGCGCGGTCAACGCGGCCGAGCCGATGATGCGCGACATCTGCCGCCGTCTGGTCGCCGAGATCGCCCCCAGAGGGGGCTGCGACTTCGTCTCCGAGTTCGCGATCCGCTACCCGACCGAGGTCTTCCTGGCCGTGCTCGGCGTCCCCGCCTCCGACGCCGACCATTTCGTTCCCTGGGTCGAGGACTTCTTCCGCGGGTTCGGCGGCGACCCCGACCAGCAGCAGGCGATGCTCGACGGCCTGAACGGGATCCGCGAGTACTGGGCCGCCGCCGTGGCCGAGCGCCGCGGCGAGACCCGACCCAGGGACGGCGACCTCGCCTCCCACCTGCTCCACTCCACGGTGGACGACCACCCGCTGACCGACACCGAGGTCCTGGACATACTGCAGGTGCTGGTGCTCGCCGGGCTCGACACGACCCGGGGGCAACTGGGCTACCTGTTCCGGCACCTGGCCGCCGACCCCGGCGACCGCCGCGGGCTGATCGACGAGCCCGCCCTGATCCCCTCCACCGTCGAGGAGTCGCTGCGCCTGTTCACCATCATCTTCGGGGACGGGCGCAAGGTCACCCGCGACACCGAGTTCCACGGCTGCCCGCTGAAGCAGGGCGACATGGTGTACGGGCTGGTCTCCAGTGCCAACCGCGACCCGCGGGTCTACGACCGGGCCGGCGAGTTCGTCCTCGACCGCAAGGGCAACAACCACTTCGGCTTCGCCGCCGGTCCCCACCGTTGCCTGGGCGCGCATCTCGCCCGCCGGGAGATGAAGGTCGCGGTGGAGGAGTGGCTGCGCGCCATCCCCGACTTCCGCGTCGCCACCGCCGAGCCTCTGCGGGAGAGAGGCGGAGGCTCCATGATGACCCTTCTGCGGCTCCCGCTCGCCTGGGAGACCGCATCTTGAAGATCACCGTTGCCAACGACCGTTGCATGGGCCACGGCCGCTGCTACTCGCTCGCCCCCGATCTGCTCGATTTCGACGACGAGGGTTACGTCACCATCCGCGGCCGGCTGATCGACGTCCCGGGAGCCCAGGCCGACGCGGCCCGCGACGCGGCGGCAAGCTGCCCGGAACAGGCCGTCGACCTCATCGAGGACTGATCGGCCCGATCACCGGCGGCCGGCCTGGGCGGGCGGGGGCAGTTCGTCCAGCCCGTCCAGAGCGGCAGGATGTGCCCGCGCCTGGCCAGGGCGGGCACGACGTCGACGCCTGGTTCGGGCGAACGTAGAGCGTGTCGGCCAGGTGCTCTCAGGTTGATAGCGGTAGCGGCGGGTTGGCCGAGTCGAGGTGTTCGACAGTGGTGAAGACGAGGACGTCGTCGCCGACGTTCTCGATGTCGTGAAGGAGAAACTCACCTTCGCCGAAGGTGAAATGTCGGGTCTCGCCGACGTCGTAGGACACCTCGCGGGTGGTGCCGTCAGCGGTGTGCTGGCGGCTGCGGCCTGCGTTGACGGCGGTCCAGAAGTAGTCGAGGACGTGCCGGTGCGCGTGCCACCGCTCCCCGGGTTCGAGGCGGATCTCCCACACACGGACGCGGTCGCTCTCGCTGAGTAGCCGCGAGCCGACGTGCGGGTGCCGACGAGGACACCGTGCGGGAGGTGATCGACGACTTCGACCAGCGAAGGCTGTCGGCCTGGCCCCGACTGGGCAAGTTCGCCGACCACCTCACCCACCACACGTCCGTAAGGCTGAACCGCTCCGGGCCGATGGACCTCGGCAACCCGTACGGAATCTCAATGCTCGTCCCGGCCCGGCTGGTCATCGAGCGGTGATGAGCTGTTCGTGCTGGCACTTCACCGCAGGGACGGCCTTCGCGGTCGTCTACTCCGCGCTGCTCTGACGACGCTCCCCGATGTTCGGGCATGTGCGTCGGCCGCTGGAGCCGCCACGAGGACGCTCCAGCGGCCGAACGCGCTATCGCTGCTGGGGCGAACTAGCTGCCGGGAGCACTGGTAGCGGGCTGAGTTTCGTCGGGTTCGGGTTGTGGGGGAGTGGCCGCGGGTTCGGCGGCTCGGGACGTGCGGGAGCGGAGGCCGAGTAGGACGTCCAGGAGGAGGAAGACGACCAGGGAGATGCCCATCAGCGGCAGGAAGACGCCTATTCCGGCTGCGGCGATCGCTAGCGGAACCAGGACGGCCCAGTGCACCCGCCGCCAGGTGCCGCGCTGGTACGGGCGCGCGAAGCCGCGCGTGGGGCGGCGCCGCCACCACATGCGGTAGCCCAGCACGATCAGCGTGATGATTCCGAAGGCGATGCAGGCCAGCACGATCTGGTTGAGCAGGCCGAACAGCAGGCCCATGTGCCCGTCGATGCCCCAGCGGGTGAGCTTGGCGGCCACCGGGTAGTCGGTGAAGCGCAGCTCACCGCTCACCTGGCCGGTGGAGGAGTTGACGGCGACCTGATCCAGGCGCTGGGGCCACTGCTTGTCGATCTCCTCGGCCACGTAGTCGCCGCCTGGCTCGTCCGGCCACGTGATCTGCAGCGGTCCCGACAGGCCCTTGCCTGCGGCGGCCTGCACGACCGTGTCGATTCCGACGTCGGAGGTCGCGTGGCCGCCGCGGGCGCCGGCCCCGGTGTGGTCGCCGTGGTCGGAGGAGGCCAGGGCGGGAGTCGACCAGCCGAGCGAGGTTCGCAGGTCCTCGACGTTGGCGCCCGCGTATTTGGACCAGGTCAGGCCGGTGGCCGACAGGAACAGCAGCCCCGCGGCCGCCCACAGCCCGATCGCGCCGTGCCAGGACATGAGGCGTCGCCGTCCGCGCGTGCCACGCTCGGGTGCCACCAGGCCGCGGAGCTTACGGCCCGGGCGGCGGCGTCGGCCCAGCCACAGCAGCAGGCCGCCGAGCGCCACCACCCACAGCCAGCTGGCCGCCAGTTCGCTGTAGAGACGTCCGGTCTCGCCCAGGTGCAGATGGCGGTGCAGGTTGGAGATCCACGCCCTGACGGGCAGCGCCCCTGAGCTGCCGTAGCTTTCCAGGGTTCCGCGTACTTGGGCGGTGTGGGGATCGACGAACACCGCCAGCTGGGTGCTCTCGGCCAGGCCGGGGACGTCCAGCAAGACCCTGGTGGTACGGCCGGAGCCTTCGGAGGGACGTACGGCGGTGACTTCTCCTTGGGGTTGTGCGGCGCGTGCCGCGGCGACCTGCTGTGCCAGCGGCGTCTGGGCGTCACGGGCGGGAACGGTCAGTTCGTGCTGGTAGACGACCTTCTCGATCTGGTACGACGCGGCGTACAACAGGCCGGTGGTGGCGGCGATCAGCAGGAAGGGCGCGATGAGGATTCCGGCGTAGAAGTGCAGGCGCAGGATCAGCGGACGCAGCGCCGTCCAAGTCGCGCGTCTGGTGGGCGGGGCAGGTTCGGCGGCGTGCTCGTCATTGGCGAGTGCGGTCATGAAGGCGTTCTCCGTTCGCGCGGCGCGCGTCTCGGGATGTATGCGCAACTTCGGGTGGGGGACCGGCAGGCCTGTTCGCGGTGATGGCGAAGGCGGCCGGGCATGGGGCGGGCACGGCCTGTGTCCGGCCGTGGGCACCCCTGGAAGAATCGGATGCAGAACAAGGACCAGCCCCGTCGGCGCGGTCGCCGAGTCGGGGGCGAAGCCTCAGCGGGTCATCCGATAGCGGCCGGCCAGATGGGCGGGCCTCTTCCCTCCACCACATGGCGCATGGCCGCGAGTCGCAGACCATGCCGCTCCCGGCTCACCGGAAGCGATACCCCGAACTCACCGGCAGGCGCAGGTCGTTCCAGCCGCAGTGGCCGTAGCACCCAACCGGCTAGGCGACGCACCAGTGCGCATAGCTTCGCCTCGCCGCATTCCAGCCACCATGCGGTGACCAGTACGGCCACCACGTGCATCAGCAGCATGCCCAACCCAGGCGACGTCGCATGCTGGGCGTGTTCCGCCGCGGCGGCGGCGTCGGGCTGTCCCGAGCCGTCCGGCAGAAGCGTGTGCAGCAGGACCTGGGCGGCCGCCACCGCCGGCAGGATCGTGCTCATCGTCCGCTCCCGCCCCGTCAGGGCCAGCGCGGGAACGAACACGACCGCCAGGCCCAGCAGGAGGGCCGGGCCGTCCACCCGGCCGCCGCCGAACACGTGTCCGGCGGCGGCCAGCAGGGCGCACGCGGCGGAGAAGCTCGTCGCGCGCACCAGGCGGACCACCGACCACAAATCCATGCCGTCGCGGGCCTCCCAGACGGAGCGGGCGCCGTCCCAGGACGGCGGAGAACCGGCGGGCATGTCCATGCGCGGACGATGCCGCCACCACCGGATACGCAGGAGCCGAAGGCCAGGTTCAGCCTGCGGGCACCGTGATGAGAGGTCCCGGCGGGTCGCTTCGCCCCAGGAACGCCGAATCAGGAAATCAGGAGAGAACCACCGAGCGCATGGCCGTTCCCGGGACCTCCCATGTCCTGGGGGGCCCGCGCCGTACCACGGCGTACCGCAGGACGGCCAGGGCGGGCACGCGCTCATTGGCGCGGGCCGGCGCGATCGGCAGGTGACCGGCGGGATTCCGTCTCGCCGAGAGAAGGAACAGCAACGGGCGCAGGGCCCACCCGAGAAGCAGCCGAACAAGAGCGCACAGGCGCGCCTCGCCCCACTCCAACCATGCGGACGTCACCAGAACGCTCACGGCGTGCATCAACAGCATCCCCAGACCGGGGACCCCACCGTGGTGCATCTCACCCGTGCCCGTGATGGCGTCCGCCGAAGAGCCCGGCCCGCCCGCTTCCGTCAGCAGGACGTGCAGGACGATCTGAGAGAGAGCGGTGGCGGGCAGGATCGAGGCCAAGGTGCGTTCCCGGCCGGTCAGCGCCAGCGCGGGAACGAGGACGAGGAGGAAACCGGCCAGCGTGGCCGTCCGGGCGAGCGAGCCGCCTCCGGCGACGTGCCCGAGCGTGGCGAGCCCGGCGCACGTGCCGGCGAAGCTCGCCGCGCGCACCCATCGGACCACCGACCACGGACCCATATCGCTCGGATACTCCCACAGCGCGGACAGACGGGACAGACCCGGTCCGTGGCCGCGTCCGGCTCAGCGCAGTCAGGCGAGCGGCCGGCGGCCGACGCCGATCGACCTGCCTGCTGGTCGAGGTCAGCCGCCGGCACTTCTCGGCGGTCAGCACGGGGGCGGGATCAACGAGCGTATGCGCCCGCTCGTTCCTTGGTCCCGGGCCGCTACACTCGGCTGCGTGGATGGTTCGCTCGGTCCTGTAGGGGATCGAGCGTCGTAAGAGGGAACCCGGTGAGATTCCGGGACTGCCCCGCAGCGGTGAGCGGGAACGACCGCCGTCATCACGCACTGGGCCGGTGGCCTGGGAAGCGACGGCCAGTAGGAGGCTCCTACGTCGGTAGGAGCGGTGCCCGTGAGTCCGAAGACCTGCCTCCGCCCGCGCGCCGGCCGGCGCGCGGTGGTCTGCGGCCTCGCGGGAGGGCCTGCGGCTCGCACGGGCGGTGGTCCCCGCCGTGCGCCGTGTCCCTTTCGCCGTATGCCGCCTGTGGCTCAGCGAGGGAAGCCGCCATGAACACCACGATCCTCGGATACCCGCGCATCGGGGCGCGCCGAGAGTTGAAGTTCGCCACCGAGGACTACTGGGCCGGGCGCATCGACGCGGCCGCCCTGGAGGAGGCCGGCGCCGACCTGCGCGGCACCGTCTGGACGCAGCTGCGCGACGCCGGTCTCGACACGATCCCGTCGAACACCTTCTCCTACTACGACCAGGTGCTCGACACCAGCGTGCTGGTCGATGCCGTGCCCGACCGGTACCGGCACCTGGACGGTCTCGACCGCTACTTCGCCATGGCGCGCGGCGTCCAGGACGTCCCGGCGCTGGAGATGACCAAGTGGTTCGACACCAACTATCACTACATCGTTCCCGAACTCGGGCCCGGCACCAGGTTCCGGCTGGCGGACGGAGCCGGCGCCAAACCGGTCTCGGAGTACCGGGAGGCCAAGGCCCTGGGCATCGAGACGCGGCCGGTGCTGGTCGGGCCGCTGACCTACCTGCTGCTGGCCAAGCCCGCGGCGGACGCACCCCCCGGGTTCGGTCCACTCGACCTGCTCGACGGGCTGGTCGAGGTGTACGCCGAGCTGCTGGAACGCCTTTCAGGGGCCGGAGCCGAATGGGTGCAGCTGGACGAGCCCGCCCTGGTCGCCGACCGGACCGAGGAAGAGGTCGCCGCGCTGGCCCGCGCGTACGCGCGGCTCGGTGAGCTGTCCAGCAGGCCGCGCCTGCTGGTGGCGACCTACTTCGGCGCGATCGGCGCGGATGCGCTGCGCGTCCTTGCCGGGTCCCGTGTGGAGGCCGTCGCACTCGACTTCGTCGCGGGACCGGGGAACCTGGACGTGCTCGCCACCGTTGGCGGGCTGCCGCGCAAGACCGTCGTTGCGGGCGTGGTGGACGGACGCAACGTCTGGCGCGCCGACGAGCAACGGGCCAAGGCCACCTGCGCCGCGCTGCTCGGCCTGGTCGACCAGGTCACCGTGAGCACCTCCTGCTCACTGCTGCACGTCCCGATCGACCTGGACGCCGAGACCTCGCTCGAGCCCGCGGTGCGGGGGCGGCTCGCGTTCGCCCGGCAGAAGGCCGAGGAGGTCGTCGCGCTGGGCAGGGCGCTGCGTGAGGACGCCCCGGCACCTGCGGCCCAAGTCCCGGCGCCGGCCGCCGGGATCGACCACCGCGTCCGTGCCCGCCTGGACATGCTCGGCGACGCGCGCCGCGGTGACCGGGCCGCCCGGTTCGCCGCCCAGCGCGCCACGCTGAAGCTGCCCGATCTGGCCACCACCACCATCGGCTCCTTCCCCCAGACCCCGGAGATCCGCAAGGCCCGCGCCGACCGCAGGGCCGGACGCGTCTCCGAGGACGCCTACGTCCAGGCGATGAAGGACGAGATCGCCCGGGTGGTCGCGTTTCAGGAGGAACTGGGCCTGGACGTGCTCGTGCACGGCGAGCCCGAACGCAACGACATGGTCCAGTACTTCGCCGAGCAGCTGGACGGCTACGCCGCGACCGAGCACGGATGGGTGCAGTCGTACGGGTCCCGGTACGTGCGGCCGCCGATCCTGCACAGCGACGTCGCCCGGCCCCGGCCGATGACCGTCGAGTGGACCAGCCACGCCCAAGGGCTGACGAACAAGCCGGTCAAGGGCATGCTCACCGGGCCGGTCACGATGCTGGCCTGGTCATTCGTCCGCGACGACCAGCCGCCGGCCGAGACCGCACGGCAGGTCGCCCTCGCCCTGCGCGACGAGATCGGCGACCTGGAGTCGGCCGGCATCCGCATCATCCAGGTCGACGAGCCCGCCCTGCGCGAGCTGCTGCCCCTGCGCAGGACCGAGCACGCCGCCTATCTGGACTGGGCGGTCGGCGCGTTCCGCCTGGCCACCTCCGGCGTGGCCGACTCCACCCAGATCCACACCCATATGTGCTACTCCGAGTTCGGCGAGATCATCGACGCGATCGGCGCCCTGGACGCCGACGTCACCAGCGTCGAGGCCGCCCGCTCGCACATGGAACTGGTCGGTGACCTGCGCGCCGCCGGCTACGAGAACGGCATCGGTCCCGGCGTCTACGACATCCACTCCCCCCGCGTCCCCTCCGCCGAGGAGATGGAGGACAACCTGCGGCGCGCGCTCCAGGCCGTCGAGCCCGACAAACTATGGGTCAATCCCGACTGCGGGCTGAAGACCCGCGCCTACCCGGAGACCGAGGCGTCCCTGCGCAACCTGGTCACCGCCGCGCGGCGCGTCCGCGAGGGCGCCCCGAGCTGATCCGGAAACGGGCGAGGGCGCACGGGCCGGTGCCCGGACCGTGCGCCCTTGGCATCGGTGACATCATGTACTTTTCCGGTGTGGATAGTAGGGTATCGATCGCGGAGCTCGATCTGGTCGGTCTGCGCCGGTGTTTCCACGCGCACGCGGAGACGGCGTTCACCGAGCTGTGGACCTCGGTCACGATCGCGGCGGAACTGCGGCGGCTCGGCTGGCGGGTGCTCACCGGCGCGGAGGCCATCGACCTGTCCCGCGCGCCAAGGCTGCCCGGCCCGGACGAGTTGTCGCGCGCGGCGGAGCGGGCACGGGCCTGGGGCGCCGACGCCGATGGTCTGCGAGTGGTGCGCGACGGCCACACCGCTGTGATCGCCGAACTCGACGGCGGCGCTCCAGGCCCGTCGACCGCCGTGCGCGTCGATATCGACGCGCTTCCCCTGGACGAGTCCCAGGACGCCTCGCACGCGCCGGCGCGCGACGGGTTCGCCTCGCGGTCGCCGGAGGTCATGCACGCGTGCGGCCACGACGGACATGTCGCGGTCGGCCTGGAACTGGCGCGGCGCCTGGCCGGAAGGGATTTCCCCGGGCGGGTCCGGCTGCTCTTCCAGCCCGCCGAGGAAGGCGGGCGGGGTGCCCGCGCGATGCTCGCCGCGGGCGCGGCCGAAGGCGTCGATCGCCTGTACGCCCTGCATTTCGGGCTCGGCCTCCCGGTCGGGGAGGTCGCCGCGGGCACCTCCGGCTTCTTCGCCAACTCCAAGCTGCTGGCGGCCTTCACGGGTCGGCCGTCCCATGCCGCGCACGCTCCCGAGGAGGGGCGCAACGCGCTGCTCGCGGCGGCCCAGGCGGCGCTGGGCCTGCACGCGCTGCCGCGGTTCGGCGCAGCCGACACGCGGGTGAACGTCGGCGTGCTGCGGGCGGGAACGGCGCCCAACATCGTCGCGGCCGATGCCGAACTGCGGCTGGAGTTGCGCGCCACGTCCGGGGAGGTCTGCGACGAGTTGGAACGCCGTGCCCGCGCCGTGCTGAACGCGGCGGGCGCCGCGCACGAGGTCGGCGTGCGGATCGAGCGGATCGGCGCCGCCACGACGGCTGACTGCGACCCGGCGGCGGTGCGCGCGATCGCCGCGGCCGCCCGTTCCCTCCCCGCGGTGACGCGAGTCCTGGACGACCATCGGTTCGGCGCCAGCGACGATGCGACGTTCCTGATGCGGGCCGTCCAGGAACGCGGCGGCGAAGCGACGTACCTGGTCGTGGGGGCTTCGAGCCCCGCGCCGCATCACAGTCCCGGATTCGACATCGACGAGGCCTGCCTGGCCATCGCCGCCGACGTAGTGGAGCGTGCCATCCGATGAGTTTCAGCCACCTGTCGCATCTGGAGTGCGGACGGTGCGGCGCCGTCCACGCCGCCGATCGGCCGCAGAACCTGTGCACGGCGTGCGGGTCGCCCCTGCTCGCCCGCTATGACCTGGCGGCGATCCGCTCCTCGGTGGGGCCCGCCGACCTTGCCGCCCGCCCGCCGGACCTGTGGCGCTACCACGAGCTGCTCCCGGTCGCCGCGGCCGGCTCGGTGATCACCCTCGGCGAGGGCATGACGCCGCTGCTGCCGATGGCGAGGTACGGCGAGCGCATCGGCCTGCCCGGGCTGCTGATGAAGGACGAGGGGCTGATCCCCACGGGGTCGTTCAAGGCCCGGGGCGCCGCCGTCGGCGTCTCCCGCGCGGCCGAGCTCGGGATCGAGCGGCTGGCCATGCCCACCAATGGCAACGCGGGGGCCGCCTGGTCGGTGTACGGGGCCCGCGCCGGGCTGACCTCGACGGTCGTCATGCCGGCGGACGCCCCGGAGACGACCCGGCGCGAGTGCGTGGCGGCCGGCGCCGATCTGCACCTGGTGGACGGCCTCATCAGCGACGCCGGGCGCATGGTCGGCGAGCTGGTCGCCCGCGAGGAGGGCCGGGTGTTCGACGCCTCGACGCTCAAGGAGCCGTACCGCATCGAGGGCAAGAAGACCATGGGGCTGGAGATCGTCGAGCAGCTCGGCTGGCGGTCGCCCGACGTGATCATCTATCCGACCGGCGGCGGCGTCGGCCTGATCGGCATCCATAAGGCGCTGCGGGAGCTGTCCGAGCTGGGCTGGATCACCGGCCCGCCGCCCAGGCTCGTCGCGGTGCAGGCCGAGGGCTGCGCCCCGATCGTGCGCGCGTTCGGACGAGGCGAGCGGGAGAGCACGTTCTGGAAGGACTCGCGCACGGTCGCGTTCGGCATCAACGTGCCCAAGCCGCTGGGGGACTTCCTCATCCTGGAGGCGCTGGCGGAGACCTCGGGCACCGCGATCAGCGTCGGCGACGAGGAGCTGCTGGCCGATCTACGTGCCGTCGCCGCCCTGGAGGGCGCCTACGTCTGCCCTGAGGGCGCGGCCGCGTTCACCGCCGCCCGTAAGCTGCGCGCCTCCGGCTGGATCACCGAGGACGACCGGGTCGTCGTGCTCAACACCGGCGCCGGGCTGAAGTATCCGCAGACGGTCCCGGCGGACGTGGCGACCCTTCCGGTGGACGCCTCGCTCGCCTGACCGCGGTTTCGGGGGCGCGGCAACAGGGATGCGTTTCAATATTGCCGACAAAACAAGTATGTTTTACCTGTTTTAAGGGAGGGGATCAGTGGACGATGACATGACGACCGTCGCCACCGACGACGGCGCGGCCCTGCTGGTCGTCGACCGGGTCGCGGTCGGCTATCGGCAGAACGGCCGCTATGTGCCCGCCGTGGGCGAGGCGAGCTTCGAGGTGCGCCGCGGCGAGAAGATCATGCTGCTGGGACCGTCGGGCTGCGGCAAGTCCACGATCCTCAAGGCCGTCGCCGGGTATCTGCGGCCGTCGGCGGGACGCATCACCATCGACGGGCGGGACGCGCCGCCGCCGGGCCCCGACCGCGCCGTCGTGTTCCAGGAGTTCGACCAGCTCTTCCCCTGGCGCACGGTCCTCGGCAACGTCGTCTACCCCCTGCGGGTGACGGGGGTCGAACGCGCCGCCGCCCGGCGCCGGGCCGTCGAGCACCTGGAGCTCATGGGGCTGGGGGCGGCGCTCGACAGCTATCCGCACCAGCTCTCGGGCGGGATGAAGCAGCGGGTGGCGATCGCCCGCGCGCTGGCCATCGACCCGCTGATGCTGCTGATGGACGAGCCGTTCGGCGCCCTGGACGCCCAGACCCGCGGGCGCCTCCAGCGCGAACTGGCCGGCATCGCCGCCCGCACCGACGTGACCCTGCTGTTCGTCACCCACAGCATCGACGAGGCGATCCTGCTCGGAGACCGCGTGGTCGTCCTCGCGGGGCGGCCTTCCAGCGTGGCGCGGATCGTCGACGTCACCGGCCTCGACGGGCCGGACGCCCCCGGCTTCGCCGATGCCCGGAACACCCTGCGCGCGCTGCTCGCGGAGGAAGGAGAGGACCTCAGCCGTGCCGTCTTCGACTGAGACACAGGCCCCCGAGGCGGCGCCGCGCGCACCGGACCGCACCGGGCGCCCGCCTGCCTGGTCGCGGCTGCCCGCCTGGGCGCGCCGCACCATCCTGTTCGTCGTGCTGATCGGGATCTGGCAGGCGTACGCGTCGTTCTCGGGCGCCAGCCGGTTCGTGTTCGCCGGCCCCTGGGACGTGGCCCGGGCGTTCGCCGAGGGGTGGGCCAGCGGCGAGATCGCCGTGGCGACGGGCACCACCATGCGGTTGCTGGTCAGCGGGATGGGCATCGGGATCGCGCTCACGATCGTCCTCACCGTCCTGGCGATGACCACCAGGATCGGCGACGACGTCCTCGCACTGCTCTCGTCCATGATCAACCCGTTGCCGTCGGTGGCGATCCTGCCCTTGGCGATCCTGTGGTTCGGGCTGACCGACTCGGCGCTGATCTTCGTGACGGCCAACGCCGTGCTGTGGCCCATGACCGTCAACGTCGGCATGGGGCTGCGCACCGTCCCGGCCACGCTCACCATGGTCGGCCGCAACCTGGGCCTGACGGGCCGGCGGCTCACCCGCGACGTCCTGATGCCCGCCGCCCTGCCGCACGCCATCGCCGGGCTGAAGACCGGCTGGGCGTTCGGCTGGCGCACGATCATCGCCGCCGAGCTGGTGTTCGGTATCGCGGGCGCGCACGGCGGCCTCGGCTTCTTCATCAACAACTCACGGTATTTCGCACGCATCCCTGACGTGTTCGCCGGCCTGGTGACGATCGCCCTGATCGGCATCGCCTTCGACCTGTTCTTCGGCTGGGTCGAACGGCGCACGGTGACCCGATGGGGAATGAAGGAAGGCGCAGCCATATGACCCCCTCTCACACCCGCCGCGACGCCCTCCGGCTCGGCGCGATCACCACCGGCGCCGCCGCGCTGTCGGCCGCGTGCGGCGGCGGCTCGAACGGCTCCGGCAAGGAGATCGGCATCGCGATCGGGAACGGGATCAGCTACGCCGCGTTCAACGTGATCAAGGCCAAGGGCTGGCTCGAGCAGGAGCTCAAGGGCCGCACCGTCTCCTGGCGGGTCATCTCCGGGGGCGGGACCACGCGGGACGCGTTGCTGTCGGGCAAGCTCCAGATCGGCTCGTCCGGCCTCGGCCCGCTCCTCATCGGGTGGGACGCGGGCGTCCCGTGGAAGATCGTGTCGTCGCTGAACGACATGCCGCTGTGGCTGGTGGCCAAGGATCCCAAGTTCAGGGGCCTGCGCGACTTCAAGCAGGGCGACCAGATCGCCGCCGTGCAGCCCGGCTCCATCCAGTCGGTCATGTTGCAGAAGGCAGCGCAGCAGCAGCTCGGCGACCCGCACGCGCTCGACAAGAACATCGCGACGATGGCGCACCCCGAGGCGCTGCAAGCACTGCTGGGCGGCCAGATCGCCGGCGCCTACACCTCGCCGCCGTTCCAGTTCCAGGCCGTCGAGCAGGGTGCCCGCAAGCTGGTCGACAGCTACGAGCTGTTCGGCCGGCACGGCTTCAACGTGATGGCCGCGACCGAGGAGTACGCCGAGAAGAACCCGGACGTCCTCGCCGCGGTCCACAAGACCATCGCCCGTGCCAACGACTTCATCGTCAAGCAGCCCGCCGAGGCCGCCAAGATCCTCGTGGCCGCGGAGAAGGGCAAGATCTCCGCCGCCCAGTACGAGAAGTACCTGACCTACAAGGGCATCGAGTTCACCACGACCCCGCACGGCCTGCTGAAGATCGCCGCGTTCATGAAGGAGATCGGGGTCATCAAGAAGGTCCCGGGCAACTGGCGCGACCTCGCGTTCGACACGGTCAAGAAGGAGAACGGTTCCTGATCCGCGACCTCGGAGCGAAGCGTCCGCGCCAGATGGACGATAACCTACTTAAAAGGTAGGATTAATGGGTAAAGTGGGCGACCGGCGCTCGCTGGAGAGGAGGCCACCGCCGCATGACCGAGATCCTGCCGCGCCAGGCCGTGGCCCCTTCGGTCTTCCGCCGGACGCTCGCACGGCACGCCGCGGGGGTCGTGATCGTCACCGCCTCGTCCGACGGGGTGCCGGTCGGGCTGACCGCGACGTCGTTCGCCTCGGTCAGCCTGGAGCCGCCGCTGGTCTCCTTCTATGTGGACCGTTCCTCGACCACCTGGCCGTCGCTGCGCGGCGCCGGGCGCTTCGTGGTCAACATCCTGGCCGACGACCAGTCCGAGACCGCGGCCCGCTTCGCCCGCCGGGGCATTGACCGCTTCGTCCCGCCCACCGCCTGGCATCTGGACGCCCACGGCAGTCCGCTGCTGGATGGCGCGTCAGCGTACCTGCACTGCCTGCCGCACGACACCATCGGCATCGGCGACCACATTCTGGTCGTCGGCCTGGTGGTCGGCGCCGACACGCTGCGCAACCCCAACCCCTTGCTCTACCACCAGGGTCGCTTCGGCCGGTTCCAACCTCACGAATAGCGCGGACGGCATGCGGGCCAGGTGGGCGCCCGCGCGGGCGAATAGCCGTTTTTTCCTACCAAAAAAGTATATATAGTCTGCTGGTCGGCCAGAAGAGCACGAGGAGGGCATGCGATGGCGCCGGAAGGACGAGCGCTGCATCTGAACGCCTTCATCCAGGGCGTCGGTCACCACGAGGCAGCATGGCGGCATCCGGAGACCGACCCGGGGCGCCTGACCGACGTCCGATACTTCCAGGAGGTCGCTCGCGTCGCCGAGCGGGGCCTGTTCGACTCGGTGTTCTTCGCCGACGCGCTGTCGCTGACCGAGGACGTCCGGTACCAGCCCGTCCGCCGGCCCGAGCCGGTGACGCTGCTGGCGGCCATCGCCGTGGCGACGGAGCGGATCGGGCTGATCGCGACGGCGTCCACGACCTTCACCGAGCCGTACAACCTGGCCCGGCAGTTCGCGTCCGTGGACCACATCAGCGGCGGCCGGGCCGGGTGGAACATCGTCACCTCCTCCGCCACGTCCGCCGCCTACAACTTCGGCCTCCGCGAGCAGCCCGCACACCATGACCGCTACGTGCGCGCCGACGAGTTCATCGAGGTGGTGACCAAGCTGTGGGACAGCTGGGAGGACGACGCGATCATCGGTGACCGGGCCGGCGGCGTCTACGCCGACCCCGGCAAGGTCCACGCGATCGACCACGACGGTCCGCTGCTCCGCGTGCGGGGACCGCTGAACGTGCCGCGGTCGCCGCAGGGCCGGCCCGTTCTGGTCCAGGCGGGATCGTCGGAGGAGGGCCGGGACTTCGCCGCCCGGCACGCCGAGGCGATCTTCACGGCGCAGCAGGACCTGGGCGACGCGATCGCGTTCGCCACCGACGTGCGCCGCCGCGCCGCCGCGTCCGGACGCGATCCGGGAACGCTGCGAATCCTGCCGGGGCTCAGCGCCGTGATCGGCGACACCGAGGAGGCCGCGCAGGCCCGCGGGCGCGAGCTGGACGAACTGGCCATCCCCGACTACGGGCTGCTGCAGCTGCGGCGCCTGGCCGGCGTCGACCTGTCCGGCCTGCGACTGGACGCCCCCGTCCCGCCGGGCCTGTTCAACGGGGACGACGTGGAGAGCAGCAAGAGCCGCCGGGCGCTGGTGGCCGAGATCGTGCGGCGCGAGCGTCCCACCGTGCGCGGGCTGCTGCGGCGCCTGGCCGGTGCGCGCGGGCACCGGGTGGTCGCCGGGACGCCCGAGCAGATCGCCGACCAGATCCAGACCTGGTTCGAGGCGGGTGCGGCGGACGGGTTCAACATCATGGCGCCCTACCTGCCCGGCGGGCTGGAGCTGTTCGTCGACCACGTCGTCCCCGAGCTGCGGCGCCGCGGATTGTTCCGGACCGCCTACGAGGGCTCGACACTGCGCGAGCACTACGGGCTGCCCCGTCCCGCGAGCCGCTACGCGACTCCGGACGCCACCCTGAACGCCGCGGCACGTCCCTGATCGTCCGAAGAAGAGCCCGGAGAGAGATGTTCAACGGATTCACGCGGAGCACGCGGTCTCTGGCCGCCCCCGTCACGCTGCTCACGCTCGCGCTCAGCCTGGCCGGGTGCGGGGGCGGCGAGAGCGGCGGCCTGTCCGCCACCGCGCCCCTCCCCACGACCGTCCCGGCCGGAACGAAGATCATCTTCGCCGACCAGAACGAGCAGGACCAGACCCTGTTGCGGGCCTCCGGCGAGCTGGCCCGGATGAAGACCAAGGTCGAGTACGCCAACTTCCTCGGCGGGCCGGCGATCCTGGAGGCGTTCCGCGGCGATGCGGTCGACCTGGCCGTGGTCGCCGACACGCCGCCGATCCAGGCGCAGGCCGCGGGGGAGGACGTCCCCATCATCGCGGCCCGGCAGGAACGGCCGTACGACTACCACCTGGCGATCGCGCCCGGCGCGAACATCAGGACGCTGCGCGACCTCAAGGGCAAGAAGATCGCCTACGGGGAGGGCACCGGACGGCAGCCCTACGTCCTGCGCGCCCTGAAGAAGGCCGGCCTGACCAAGAAGGACGTCACGCTGGTGCCGCTGAAGGCGGCGGACTTCCCTGACGCGGTCCGCAACCGGCAGGTGGACGCGGCACCGCTGAACGAGCCGCACTACACCCGCTACCTCACCGAATACCGGAGCCGCGGCGGCAGCGGCCTGCCCGAGGCCGAGACGGCGGGGCTGGCCACCGGGCTGTGGTTCCTGTACGCGCGGCGCGCGGCGCTGAAGGACCCGGCGAAGGCCGCAGGCATCGCCGAGTACGTCCGGCACTGGGTGCGCGCGCAATGGTGGTCGAGCGAGAACGCCGACGCCTGGATCGACGCCTACTTCGTCAAGAACCAGCGGCTCTCGGTCGCCGACGGGCAGACCATCATCCGGTCGCAGGGCGGTTTCAGCTTCCCCAAGCTGGACCAGGCGCTCATCGGCCGGCAGCAGCAGACGATGGACCTTCTCTTCGAGGCCGGTGATCTGCCCAAGCGGCTGCAGGCCAAGGAGGCGATCGACACCCGCTTCGACGCGGTCGTCCAGGCCGCGGCGCGAAGCGCGGGCGCCGACCGCGGCACCGCTTCCCCGCAGCCCTCGGGCGGGACGGGGCCGTCGCGGAGCCCGGCGGCGCGTCCCGAAGGAGGCGGGTCCTGATGACGGTGACGGCATCCGACACGACCGCACGGACCGGCAGCGAGGAGTTCCGGCCCGGCACGCGGCGGGCCCGGACCAAACGCACGGTACGGCTGGCCTCGCGCCGCCCGCTGGGCGCGGCCCGGCTGCTCGGCCCGGTCGCGGTCCTGGCGGCCTGGCAGCTCGCCTCCAGCACCGGCCTGCTGGACCCGCGCCAGCTCGAAGCGCCGAGCACCGCGCTGCGCACAGGCGCCCAGATGCTCGCCGACGGTGACCTGCTGCCGCATCTGGCGGCCTCGGCGCGCCGCGCGGGCATCGCCCTGGTCTGCGGTGTGCTGCTGGGCACGGTGCTGGCCCTGGCGTCCGGGCTGTCACGGGCCGGCGAGGCCGCGGTGGACGGGCTGGTGCAGATCAAGCGGGCGATCCCGACGCTGGCGCTGATCCCGCTGGCGATCCTGTGGCTCGGCATCGGCGAGTCCATGAAGATCACGCTGATCACGCTGAGCGTGCTGGTGCCGGTCTACATCAACACCCACGCGGCGCTGCGCGGCATCGACTACCGGTACGTCGAGCTGGCCTACACGGTGAATCTGAGCCGGTGGCAGTTCGTCCGCAGGGTGGCGCTGCCGGGGGCGCTGCCCGGGTTCTTCACCGGCCTGCGGCTCGCGGCCACCATGTCGTGGACGGCGCTGGTCGTCCTGGAGCAGATCAACGCGACCGAGGGCATCGGCTACGTGATGACCAAGGCCCGCGACTACGGGCAGACCGACATCATCGTGGTCGGGCTGGTCATCTACGCCACGATGGGCCTGGTCTCCGACGCCCTCGTCCGGCTCGCGGAAAGGAGGGCGCTGTCATGGCGGACGTCGCTGGGGGCCTGACCGGTCCGGCGGTGGCGGCAGACCGTCCCGTGGTGCGCGCCGAGGGCCTGACCCGCCGGTACGGGGACCGCACGATTCTGGACGCGGTGGACCTGGAGATCGCCCCGGGCGAGTTCGTCGCCCTGATCGGGCGAAGCGGCTCGGGCAAGAGCACGCTGCTGCGCGCCCTGGCACGGCTCGACCCGGACGTCGCGGGCGAGGGCCGCCTGGAGGTACCGCAGAACCGGTCGGTGATGTTCCAGGACTCCCGCCTGCTGCCGTGGGCGCGGGCCTTGGACAACGTCGTCCTGGGCCTGGACGCCCCAGGCGCATCAGCCCGCGGCCAGGCGGCGCTGGCGGACGTGGGCCTGGCGGGACGCGAACGCGCCTGGCCCACCGCCCTGTCCGGCGGCGAGCAGCAGCGTGTCGCGCTGGCACGTTCCCTGGTGCGCGAACCGGCGCTGCTGCTGGCCGACGAGCCGTTCGGCGCGCTGGACGCGCTGACCAGGATCCGCATGCACGCCCTGCTGGTCGACCTGTGCGCCCGGCACCGTCCCGCCGTGCTGCTGGTGACCCATGACGTGGACGAGGCCATCACGCTGGCCGACCGGGTGCTCGTGCTGGACGAGGGCCGTATCGCGGTGGACCTGCAGGTCGGCCTGGCCAAGCCCAGGGACCTCGAACACCCCGACTTCCTGACCATCAGAAGGACCCTGCTGCAAGGGCTGGGCATCACGAAGGAGGACCGCCGCGATGGCGCCGGGACAGCTGCACCTTAACGTTTTCGTGGTCGGCCACGGCCACCACGAGGCGGCCTGGCGGCATCCCCGTTCCGCCACCGTGCCGGTCACCGATGTCGCCTACTTCCAGCGGCTGGCGCGCCGCGCCGAGGAGGGCCTGCTCGACTCGGTGTTCTTCGCCGACCAGCTGATCGTGGGCGGTGACGCCGGGCACCGGCCGCGCGGCGGGCTGGAGCCGCTGACGCTGCTGGCCGCGCTCGCCACCGCGACCGAGCGGATCGGGCTGATCGCGACCGCGTCCACCACCTACACCGAGCCGTACAACCTGGCCCGGCAGTTCGCCTCGCTCGACCACATCAGCCATGGCCGGATCGGCTGGAACATCGTCACCTCGTGGGCACGGGGCGCGGCCCGCAACTTCGGGCTGGACCAGCCGATCCCGCACGACGAGCGGTACGCCCGCGCGTTCGAGTACCTGGAGGTCGTCACCCGGCTGTGGGACAGCTGGGCCGACGATGCGATCCTGCATGACCGGGAGTCGGGACGCTTCGCCGACCCGGACAAGATCCGGGGCGCCCGGTTCCAGGGCCGGTTCTACCGGGTGCACGGCGCGCTGACGGTGCCCCGGTCACCGCAGGGGCATCCCGTCCTGGTGCAGGCCGGATCGTCGGAGGAGGGCCGCCGGTTCGCCGCGCACCACGCGGAGGCGATCTTCACCGCCCAGCAGGACGTGGACGAGGCGCGCGACTTCGCCACCGACGTCCGGCGCCGCGCGGCCGCCGCGGGCCGCGACCCCCGGCACCTCAAGATCCTTCCCGGCCTCAGCCCGATCATCGGCTCGACCGAGGAGGCGGCCAGGCGGCTGGAGCGCGAGCTGAACGAGCTGACCGTCCCCGAGGTGGGGCTGCGCCACCTGTCGGCACGCTTCGACGGGGTGGATCTGTCGGGCCTGCCGCTGGACGAGCCGGTCCCGCTCGACGCGCTCCCGCAGCCGAGCGAGGTGCAAGGCCCGCAGAGCCGGGCCAGGCTCATCACCGAACTGGTGCGCCGCGAGCGGCCCACCCTCCGCGAGCTCCTGTACCGCCTGGCCGGAGGCCGCGGCCACCTGGTCGTGGCCGGCACGCCCGAGCAGATCGCCGACCGGATCGAGCACTGGGCCGGTGCGGGCGCCGCCGACGGCTTCAACGTCATGCCCCCGTACCTGCCCGGTGGCCTGGACGACTTCATCGACCACGTGGTGCCCGAACTCCAGCGCCGCGGCCTGTTCCGCAAGGAATACGAGGGCACCACCCTGCGCGACAACTACGACCTGCCCCGCCCGCGCAACCGGGTCTTCGCCCACGAAGAGACCACCCCGCCCCCGCGCAGCTCGAGCTGATGAAGGCAGCGGGACGGGCTTTGACAAGCCCGTCCCGCTGCCGTACCTCGGACGCGTCGCCGGTGTCGAAGAGCCGTTGCGCCGCCTCGTTGGCCGCGCGGTTGGCCTGGGTCTGGGCCTTGGCCACCGTCCCCGGGGCCCGCGGCAGCCTTCCCATGACCACCGGACACGCCCCGGATGTCGCCCAAAGATGACAGCAGCTGCGGAAACACGAGATCCCGCCCATCAGACCGATCGGACGGGATCTGGTCAACTGCTCTCAGGCCATCTCGAGAACGGCCCTGGTTAGCCGGGACGCATTTTGTGCGTTGCTCGGAGGAGGTCGTCCAGCAAGCTCTGGGCTGGTGCTTTGAAAACGTCGTCGGGGGCGGCGGTGGTCGCTGCCGCGCTGGCGATGTCGATCGCCTCGGCCAGGTCGGTCCGGGAGCGGGAGTGGTTGAAACGACGTGCCAATGCGTAGGCGAGGTCGTATCGAAGTGCTGTTGGCGGGTGGCCGTCGGTTCGGTCGGCGGCCAGTGCTGTTCGCAGCGCGTCGATGGCCTGGTCCAGATCGGCGTTATCGCCGTCGCGGTCGAACCGTATGAGGAGGGAGTCCGCCCTGCCGTACAGCCATTGTGTGCGCGTCTCGTCGGCAGCTACCGAGGCGCCTGCCGCCAAGTGGTCGATCATCCGGTCAAGGTCGGCCGGGTCGGCGTTGGCTTTCAGCCGGGTCCGCAGGGCATTGACCAGCGTGGAGAGGATGTCTTCGCGCTGCCGGGGGCTCGTGGTGTCGGCCGCTGCGGCCTCGAGCATCTCGATGGACCGGTCGAGGTCTTGCGGCGAGCCGTTGTCTTCGAACCTGAGCATCAGCAGGGAGCCCAGGTTGGCTGTGACTGCGGTGCGGCCGGGATGGTCGGGCCGAAGGTGGTCGGCGATGCGCTGCCATAGCTCGAACGCGTGGTCGATCTGGTCGCCGGCCCGGGTCTCGGCGGCTGACCGCTGCCATGACGTCGCGGTGGGCATCGCATGGTCGGCGAGGTCGGGGAGCAGCGCCTCGGGGATGTCGTCCAATCCCATGATGAAGGGCAGTGTGAAGTAAGAGACCGCGGCGACGTGATCATCATCGGTGCCGCCGGACGCGAGTTGGTGCCGGTACCAGCGCAGTGTGCCCAGCAGATGCCGGGCGTTGGCGACCATGTCGATGTCGTCGGCATCGGCCCGCTCCTGCAGCGACGCGAGTCGGCGTGTCTCCTCGAAGTCGGCCGAGGTCAGCGCCGCTGCCAGGTCGCCTGAGGCTTTGGCGCGCTCCAGTTTCGCATTGATCAGGTGGATCAGTTCCCACATTTCGTCGCGATCGCCCACGCACACATCCTGACAGCCAGGAGACGCGAACGAGACACCGTGGACGGGTGGGGCGGCTCTGGTTGGAACCGCACTACATCATCCAGATCGCCAGCGCCGGCAACCTCACTGAGCAGTTCCAGGTAAGGGCACGGTAGCAGTGAGTAACCGGTGGTTCATGGTATCGAAGCATGGCCCAGTGCCGCCTCGACGATCCGGATCGCCTCGGTGGGATCGATGCCGACGCTGGCGATGACCGCCGCGTAGTCGCGGGCGGCGAGGCGGGCCTGCTCGAGGGCCTGCTCGCCGGCGGCCGCGACGAACGAGCCGGCCCGCCCGCGGGTCTCGATCAGCCCGGCCTCCTCCAGCTCCCGGTACGCCCGGCCGACGGTGTTCACGGCGAGGCCGAGGTCGGCCGCGAGCCGGCGGATCGTCGGCAGTCTCGTGCCGACGGCGAGCGAGCGGTCCTGGATCTGCCTCGCGAGCTGGGCCCGGAGCTGCTCGTACGGCGGCGTCGGCGAGGCCGCGTCGATGACGATCATCGGGTGCCCATGGCTCGCCGTGCGGCCGTCTCGACACCCGTGGTCCGGGTCTGGATCAGGGAGTACGCGATGACGCCCGCCACCACGAGCCCCAGCGCGACCGCGTTCCACCAGCCGAGCGATTCCCCGGACAGGAAGATGGCCGGCAGCGACCACACCAAGCTGGGTGTGACGAGGGCGCGGGCGTCCTCGACCCGCATGATGACATCGGCCCTGAGTGAGGCCTCGTCCTCCGCCACGGCCGGGCTCGCCAGCACCTGGCGCAGCTGCATGATGATGCCGGTGCCGGCGCCGGCGAGGCTGATCAGTACGATGATCGCCCCGTTCCGCAAGCCGGAGTCCGAAACCGGCAGCACGCTCACCGCGAGCAGCGCTGCGGCGGTGAAGGCGGCGACGGTGAAGATGGCATGCGGCCGGCCCAGCACCGCCGGCCAGCCGAGCTCGACCGGGTGGGCCACCCGCCGGGACAGTTGCGCGCCGGCCCGCCGGTCGGCGCGCCGCACCCACCGGCCGAGCAGCCACTGCGCCACCAGCAACCCGGCTACCAGCGCCGTCAGCACCAGCAGCGGCAGCCAGGAGGTGACGTCGGTGGGCAGGCTCAGCGCGTGCGTGAGTGCCGCGCCGAGCAGGAACGCGGCCAGCAGGAGGCTGTCGGCGACCTTGGCACGCCGCCGCACCGCCAGCCGCGCCGCGAGCAGCGGGGTCGGCTCGGCGTCGGCCAAGCCGTGCCGGGCCAGCCACCGTCTGGCCTCCGTGTGATCTGACTGGCGCATTGCCACCATCTCCGAATGTCGCAAGCTTTGTCTCAACAAAATGAGTCATAGCATGCGACAATGTCAACCCCGTGTCGGGCGCTTTCACAGTGGCCGGACCAGACCCGGTCGGCGTGCGGCACCGCGTCACAATGAACTACGCCGCAGAGTGTTGGCCACGGACCGCGGTCATGTGGTGCGGGAGTGGTCGAAGTGGAGGAGGACGAGGGCTGCGGCGACGATGTTCCCGATCCGCCACGGGTCTTTGCAGCGTCACTGGCCGTTGCGCGGAATGGCTCGCAGGTAAAGGCGGTGTGCCCAGAGGGATTGCACCCCCGACCGTCGGTTCGGAAGTTCCCGCAGCAGTTCAGCGGGTGGGGCGGCGGAGGGTCGCGTTGGCGGGGACGGTGGTGGCCAGCAGGGCCAGGAAGGTGCAACCGGCGAGGAGCCCCAGGCAGGGAGCCAGCGGTACGGCCGGCAGAGCACGCCCCAGGCCCCGGGCCACACAGGTCGGCGCGAAGGGCCATGACCTGGCCGATGGTGGCGGCATCGACGCCCAGGGCCGGGACGGGGGCGAGTTCGGCCGCCGGTCCGGCGTACACCGTCGTCGACAGGACCGGTGACGCCGCGGTCACGCCGGGCAGCCCGGCGGCCGGGGACGGCGGCAGGCCGGGCCCGGAAGCGGGCACCAGGACCTGGTCGGCCTGGATCCGGGCCGCGGTGGCGGACAGTGTGGCGTCCCGCTTCGTCGCCTGGGTCGACAGCAGCGTGGCGCCGAGCGTGACGGCCAGCATCAGCGGGACGGCCGCGCTCGCCGTCCGGCGCGCGCTCGCGGCGGTGTTGGCCTGGGCGAGCAGTCCGGTCGCCCGGGTGAGGCGCGTGGCCGGGGCGCCGGCGAGCCGGGCGAGCGGCCGCACGGCGAGCGGGGCGAGCAGGGCCGCGCCCACCAGAAGGATCATGGCGAGCCCGAAGGACGCGCCCGCCGCCGTCTCGCCGCCCCCCGAGGCCGACCCGACGGCCAGCGGCGACGCCAGGCCAAGTGCGACGAAACCGGCGATCATCCTGCTCCGGGGCACCGCCCGGCGGTCCGCGGCGGCCGACCGCAGCGCCTCCACGGCCCGGGTGCGCGCGGCGCGGCGGGCCGCGGCGAACACGGCGAGCTGGGTGACCGCCAGCCCGGCCAAGACGGCGATCGCGAGCGGCATCGGCGACGGGTCGGCGCGGAATTCCGCCGGGACGACCTCCCGGTCCCGCAGGACGTCCGCCATGACGCCGCTGAGCCACACGGCGAGCGGCGCCCCCGCGAGCGCCCCCACCGCGGAGACGGCCGCGGCCTCCAGGGCGATCATCCTCCCTACCTGCCACTCACCCTGCCCCCGGCCAGCCGCACGGCCTCGCGTTCGGTAAAGAAGACCGCCGGGGTGAGGCGCGCACCGGCGGGCGCGGCCGCGAGACCGGCCAGCCGCAGCCGCTGTACGCCGGCGCTGGTGAGCACGCCGACCTGGGAGCCGACGCGCAGCCGGCCGGCCAGCGAGCGGTCCACGACGACCTCGCCCGGACGGACGGCCCGCGACCAGCGTGTACGGGGTGAGCGCGGCGGCCTCCCACGACCGTCCGGTCGACTCGCCGGCCCCCAGCACCTGGGCGGAGAACGAGACGTCGGCGACCGCCCGCCGCACGCCGGGCACGCCGGCCAGCCGCGCGGCCGAGGACGCGGGCAGGTAGCGGCGCTCCGCCACCCGGTCGGCGCCGAGGAGGAAGGCCACCGGGTCCCCACCGAGGGACTGCCGCGCCGAGACCACCACGGAGGCGGCGGCGTACCGGTCGCCGCCCGGGGGGCCGGACACGGTCGCGGTGAACAGCAGCCCGCACGCCCCGATGATCGCGACGGCGAGCGCGACCGCGGCGCACGAGCCCAGATGACCGGGGAGCCGGGTGCGCAGGGCGGACAGCGCGACGGTCAGCATCGGCTCCCCAACCCGCCCAGCCACGCGGCGACCTGCTCGGCGGACGGCGCGTCCAGCGTGTCCGCGAGCCGCCCGTCGGCGAGGAAGAGCACCCGGTCGGCGTGCGCGGCGGCCACCGGGTCGTGCGTGACCATGACGATGGTCTGCCGGTAGGTGTCGACGGCGGTGCGGAGCAGGCCGAGGACGTCCCGTCCGCTCTCGGTGTCGAGTGCGCCGGTCGGCTCGTCGGCGAATATCACCTCGGGCCGCGCGACCAGGGTGCGGGCGATCGCGACGCGCTGCCGCTGGCCGCCGGAGAGTTCGGCGGGCCGGTGCGCCAGCCGTTCCGCGAGCCCCACGTGGGCGAGGACCTCCCGGGCCCACTCCTGGTCGATCCGCCGGCCGGCCAGCCGCAGTGGCAGGCCGACGTTCTGCCAGACGGTCAGGGACGAGACCAGGTTGTAGGACTGGAAGACGAACCCGATCCGGTCCCGCCGGAGTTCGGTGAGCCGGGCCTCGCTGAGTCCCGCCAGGTCCACCCCGCCCAGCAGCACCGAGCCGGACGTGGGCCGGTCGAGCCCCGCCGCACAGTGCAGGAACGTGCTCTTGCCTGACCCGGACGGCCCCATCACCGCGGTGAACGTCCCCGCGGGGATGACGACGGAGAGGCCGCGCAGGGCGTGGACGGTGCCGGGACCGCCGCCGTACGCCTTTGTGAGCGCGTCGGTCCGGAGCACGTGTTCAGATGATCGTTGCCGCACCAGGCAACGGTAGGAACTCCGGCCGGATCACCGCGTCCTCCTCCGGCACGGCATCGGACGAGACGAAAGCGTTGCCGACGACGACGCTAAAGTGTCGGCTTACGGCAGGCCGAGGCGGACCATGCCGCTCTCGTACGCGACCATCGCGGCCTGCACCCGGTTGTCCACGCCGAGCTTGGTCAGCACACGGGCGACCCGGCTCTTCACGGTCACTTCGGTGCAGCCCAACCGCGCCGCGATCTGGGCGTTGGACAGTCCGTGTGCGACCAGGACGAGCACCTCGCGGTCCAGGTCGGTGAACCCGTCGAGCCGCTCGGGCGCGACGCCCGACGACGCCGGGACCGCCGCGGCCAGCCGGGTGGCCAGGCGGGCGGACACGTCCGGGGACAGCACCGAGCCGCCGGCCGCGGCCGTCCGGACCGCCGCCGCGAGCGCCTCCGGGGGGATCGACTTGAGCAGGTAGCCGACCGCGCCGCCGGCCAGCGCGGCGAGCACGTACTCGTCCAGGTCGAACGTGGTGAGCATGATCACCGCGGGGAACGGCTCCGGCGCCGCGCCGCGCAGCCGCTCCAGCGCGGCCACGCCGTCGACGCCGGGCATGCGCACGTCCATCAGCACGACGTCGGGCCGGTGACCGAGCGCCGCGGCGACGGCCTGCTCGCCGTCGGCCGCCTCGGCGACCACCCGCATCCCGTCCTGGCGGTCGATGATGTGGCACAGGCCGCCGCGGACCAGCTCCTGGTCCTCGGCCACCAGCACCCGGACGGTCACGGGTTCGCCTCCCCGCTGCACACCGGGATGACCGCGCTGACCCGGAATCCGCCGGACGGGCCGGGCCCGGCGGTGAGCCGCCCGCCGAACGCCGCCACCCGGGCGCGCATCCCAGCGAGCCCGGCCCCTGCGCCGGGTACGGCGCCCACGGGGGTGCCCGGATCGTTCTCGACGGTCACGACGACCTCCTCCGCGCCGTAGGCCAGCCGGACTTGCACGGCCACCGCTCCGGCATGCTTGATCACATTGGTCAGGGACTCCTGGAGGATCCGGTAGACGGACGTCTGTACCGCGTGGGACAGGTCCGCCGGTGGCGGTCCGGCCTCCGTCGCCAGCCGCAGTCCGGCGCGCCGCGCGTCCGCGAACAGTGCGTCGAGGTCGGCCAGGGTCGGGGAGTGCGCGTCATGTTCGTCCGGGCGGAGCAGGTCCAGCAGCAGGCGCATGTCGTGCAACGCCGCACCGGCCGACCGGGCGATGTGCTCCAGCCCGTCCGCCGCCCGCTCCGGCTCGTCGGCCACGCTCAGCCGCGCCGCGTGGGTCTGGACGACGATCGACGTGAGGTGGTGGCTCACCATGTCGTGCAATTCCCGGGCGATGCGGGCGCGCTCCTCGACCACGGCGCGCCGCGCGTTCGCGGCCTGCTCGTGCCGGAGCCGGTCGGCCAGCGCCCGCAGCAGGGCCGTCTGATGCCGGTTGCGGTGGACCATGACCCCTAGTCCCCAGATCCCGGCCATGACGGGCGCCGCGCCGAGGACGTCGGTCCAGTCGTCGACGTTCCCCGCCAGCAGGACCGAGCCGACCCAGAGCTGCGCGGCCGCGAGCGCGGCCAGCGATCTCGGCCACCGGGCGTACCGGGCGCCGCTGTAGACGGCGAGCCCGGCCGCGGCATCACCGACCAGATGCCACCCCAGCGTCCATATGCCCAGGTCGGCCGCCAGCACCGCGAGGCAGACGGTGAGGGGGAACCTGCGCCGCGCGCCCAGCGGGAGGACCACCGCGGCGGCGACCAGCCACACGGCCGGCGATGCGTGCTCGTACGCCAACTGGAGGACGGCCGCGCCCCCGAGCCCCGCGACGAGGATTGCGTCGAGGCGAGCGGCTTTCACGGCGGGATTCTACGGGCCCAATGCCCGCAACGGTGGCGGCCGACCGTTCTAATAAAGATGGCGGGGCCGGTGCCCGCCTGGGGTCGCCGGGTAGAGTCGGCCACCTCCTTGGCCTCCAGGTAGCCGCCGAACGGCGATGCCGATGACGGCGTTGGGCTCCTCGTCCCAGACCGGCCCGCCGGAGAAGCCTTTCTCGATGCCGGTGCCCGCGAGGGCATCCGCGGACGGTCGTCCCTGATCCTGCGCGGATCGACGGGCACGTCCGCCGGGCCCGGCCCGGATTCCCGAGCCGGCGGAGATATGAGGCTCGAAGGTTCATTTCTTTATTGGTGAATGTGGCGGCATTCTTTGATGGGGGCCGCGGTCTTTAAAAGACGATCTCCGTGTGCTTGTCGGGGCATTGTCCGGATTGTTTCCATTTTGCGGGATAGGTGGGGGCGTGGAAGGGGGTATCCATGCGGAATGGACGGCCTGTAGTGGGCGGCGGCTGCGTTATCGGCGACCCCCGGTGAATCGCGGGAAGCATTCCTGAGCCGTGCCCGAACGTCCGCACCAGCACCGGTAGGGGAGTCGAATGTACGAGACCAGGCGGCACAAGGACTCTGTCGGCACGGCTCCGGCGGCGACCGGGGCACCGCCCAGGGCCGCACGGTACGAGCGTTATGTCGGTGGTACTCCCGAAGTCGAACGGGCGATGTTCGACAAGCTCGCCCGCGACCTCATGCGGGTCCAGTTGAAGATCAAGAAGCGTAGCGGTGCGGCCGGCATCGAACGGACCTTTCACGCAAAGGCGATCCTCGGTGTCGAGAACGCCAGGTTGAGGTTCCATCACGACCTTCCGGAAGACCTGCGGGTCGGCTTCGCCCAGCCCGGTGCCGAATACCCGGTCATCGTCCGGCTGTCCAACGCCAGCGGCGTCCGGCAGCCGGACTTCGCCCCGGATCTGCGCGGTGCGGCCCTGCGGATCCAGGAAGGGCCCGATCAGGCCCATGACCTCCTGATGACGAACCATCCGGTCTCGCATGCCCGGCACGCACGTGAGTTCGTCGCATTCGCCCAGGCCATGGCGGGCGCGGACACGAATCTGCGCAAAGGGATCGCGCTGTTCGTGAAGCTGCCCGCGGCGGTGGGCTGGTCCACCGCCGCGCGCATGCGGCGGAACGTGACCGCGGGCGCCAGGCGCGAGGTGCGCAGCCTCGCCCTCGAGACGTACTGGAGCCGCGGCGCGATCCTGTGGGGAGACGCCGGACCGGTGCGGTTCCGGCTCCGTCCCGCCGCGGGCGCGTCGGCCGCACCTCCTCCGTCGCAGACCGATCCCGATTACCTGGCGCATGAGATATCCGCGCGGCTGGCCACGTCGGAAATCGCCTTCGACTTGTGCGTTCAGCGCTACGTGGACGCCAGGCGTACACCGGTCGAGAACGGCGCAGCCGACTGGAACGAGGAGGACGCGCCGGTCGTCCCCGTGGCGACGCTGACGATCCCGCGACAGAATCTGGACACCGCGGACGCGCGTGCTGTCGCGACCCGTATCGATCAGCTCGCCTTCGATCCGTGGATCACCACCGAGGAGTTCCGGCCGCTCGGCAACCTGAACCGCGCCCGAAAGGCCGCGTACGAGGCGTCCAGCGCTCATCGCCGGGGCCACCGTTTCATGACACCACCGCCCAAGCGCAACGTGGCCGCCGCGCGGGTCCTGGACACCGGATTCCGCGCTCTCAACCGGGCGGTTCCCTGGCATCGGCTGCCGACGCGGCTGGGGCTCCTCAACGTCGAGGCGTTCCGGCAGGAGCTGCGCCGTCGCAATCTCATCGACACCGAGATCCGTGAGGCCCCGCCGAAGGCTCATCCCGTCCCCCCGCCCATCGATGAGCGGCTGCGGGTCAGGCGCAGCTACGACGGGACCTACAACGACCTGTCCGATCCGAGGATGGGTGCTCTCGGCTCGGCGTTCGGCCGAAATCTCACGCCCGATTACCGGCCCGATCTCTTCAACGAGCCGAACCCGGTGACCGTCGCCAGGGAACTGCTCGACCGCAAGACCTTCATTCCGGCACGATCGCTCAACATCCTCGCCGCGGCGTGGATCCAGTTCCAGGTGCACGACTGGGTCGACCACAAGCGCTACCCGGCGGGGACCAAGAGCGTCGAGGTGCCGTTGCCTCCGGGCATGAATTGGAGCAACACCCCGGGTGGCAAACCCGAGAAGGTGATGCGCTTCGCCGAGAACGAGGGCATCGCTCCGGACGGCGGGGGAGCGATGGCGCCGATCCTGTTCGCCAACTCCGCGTCCCACTGGTGGGACGGCTCGGAGGTCTACGGCGGCGACGAGTCCGTCGCGAAGGCCCTGCGTGAGCCGGACGGCCGCGCGGCGCTGCTCCTGGAGGAGGGCCACCTGCCGTCCGGCCCGGACGGCATCCCGCTCACCGGTTTCAGGGAGAACTGGTGGCTCGGTCTCAGCGTGATGCACACCCTCTTCGCCCGTGAGCACAACGTCGTGTGCGAGGCGCTGCGGCACGAGTACCCGCGCATGGACGAGGACAGCGTCTACCACACGGCGAGGCTCATCGTCTCCGCCCTCATCGCGAAGATCCACACGGTGGAGTGGACGCCCGCGATCCTCGCCACCGAGCTGATCGATATCGGGCTGACGGCCAACTGGTCGGGCCCGCCGCAGAACTGGCTGACCCGGCTGGGGCTGTGGCTGGTCGACACGCACGCGCGCACCGGCATCCCCAAGACCCTGCCCGACCACCACGCCGCCCCGTACTCGCTCACCGAGGACTTCGTCACGGTCTACCGGATGCACCCGCTGATCCCGGACGACTTCGAGTTCGCCGACCACCGGTCCGGCCGGACACTCGACACTCTGTGCTTCAACGACGTGCAGGGCGCGGCCACCGAGGCGCTCTTCCGCAGGATCGGCCTGGCCAACGGGCTCTACTCGTTCGGCATCGCCCATCCTGGTGCGGTCACCCTGTACAACTACCCGCGCGCGCTGCAGAAGTTCGAACGGGACGGGGAAGTGATCGACCTGTCCGTGGTCGACCTCGTGCGGACCCGGCGCCGCGGTGTCCCGCGCTACAACGACTTCCTCGCCGGCCTGCACAAGCCCCGCATCCGGAGTTTCCAAGACCTCTCCTCCGACCCGGAGACGGTCGCGAGGCTCAAGGACCTCTACCGAACGGTCGACGACATCGACACGATGGTCGGGCTCTTCGCGGAGAATCCGCCCGAGGGCTTCGGGTTCAGCGACACCGCCTTCCGCATCTTCATCCTCATGGCCAGCCGGCGGCTGCAGAGCGACCGGTTCCTCACCGTCGACTTCCGGCCAGAGATCTACACCCCGCTCGGGATGGACTGGATCGAGAACAACGGGATGACGAGCGTCATCCTGCGCCACTGCCCCGAACTGGCCGGCTTCCTGCCCAGAACCGCCAGCGCGTTCGCGCCGTGGCGGCCGGCCACGCCCGACGGGCACGAGCCCGGCACCGTGCGGGACCGAGAGCGAGGCCGACATGTCCGTTGAGCAGCAGGTCCGGCAGGAGGGCCTGGAAAGCCTCCTCTCCCAGCCGTTGCTGGAGACCATCTGGAGGCGCCGGACCCATCGGGTCAGCCGCGGCGCGTCCGTTCCCGCGGGTTCGATGAGCTACCGGTCCCCGCACCGTCCGATTCCGCTGGAGGAGATGGAGGAGGCGGTCCTCATCGCGCTCACCGGCTGCTCCGGCCTGACCATGCCGGACCGGCTGTTCGAGGACCCGCGCGACGGGACGCCCATCATGGCCAAGCCGAACCTCACCATGGCCGGGCGTACCGCGGGCAGTCCCGACAACGCGCAGGGCACCCACTTCTTCATGATCAACGACGCCGGCACCTACTTCCTGAGGAAGCTGCCGCCCTCCCCGGACCTGCCGTTCAACGCCGGCACCCTGGTCGAGCGGGCCCACCAGGCCAAGGTGAAGGTGCTGGACCACCGGCTCGACGTCGCCGAGGGGAAGCGGGATTTCCCGGCCTACCTGGACTCCAACCGCTTCCTGTCCAACATCCCGGGCAGCACGGTCTTCCTGCCGGTCGTCGACCTCTCCCACCAGTACATCAACGCGCTGATGTACCTGCTCACCCAGCCGGAGGGGGCCAGGCCCGTCATCGTCGACGACCGCAACTTCTACCGCCCCGCGGGCGTGCGGAAATGGGTGCGGAACGGGTTCCTGAACAACGACATCAAACTGCCGCTCGGGGCCCTCGGGCCGATGCGCACCCAGATCGAGGCCGACCTGCTTCTGCAGAACATGATGCTGGTCGCGGACGGCATGGGGCTCGGCGCGTGGATCCACGCCTCGATCCACCCGCTGATCGCGCTGGGCGACCCGAAGTTCTCCCGCGAGTACGGACGGATGCTGGGATTCGACTTCGTCACGCCGCGCTTCCGTCCCGCCGACATCCTGCGCTGGCACGTCCCGCTGCCGAGGTACGCCCCTTTGCGTTCCCATCCGGTCGGCCTGCGGGCCAACGGGGAGCACCTCATCAAAGCCGCGTGCCCGCCCAACTACCCGTCGATGGAAAAGGCCGTCGACGCCGTCGTCCAGGCGAAGTTCGGGCCGGACGGAATCTACACCGACAACGAGACCTTCGCCCGCATCTACAAGGGCGACTACGGGCAGCGCTATCTGGCCGAGGCGAGCGCGTACGACCAGCGGGTCATCGACTGCGCGCGGGACATCTGCGTGTACATCCACGAGACGCACGGACGGTTCCCCGCACATGCCGACGCCATTCACGTGCCCGGCATATGGCTGCAGACGCACCACATCGAGTCGGAGTACTACGAACGCTTCTTCGTCAACGGAACGACCGGCACGCACGCGCGCCACGCGGCGCGATGGCATGGCGAACCCGACAGTGGAACAGCGGCCGCGCCATGAACGACGGCGCTTGCGTCGCCCGACATCGGGGGAAAAGATGAGGGTTTACGAGGCCATCGTCAAGGGCCTGGAAGATATCGGAGTAGAGGCCGCTTTCGGTGGCGCCGGAGAGAACGCCGCCGGCCTGATGCTGGCGCTGAAGGATTCGGCGCGGATACGGCCCGTCATCACGCGCCATGAGCAGGCCGCGTCCTTCATGGCGTGCGGGTACGCGATGTACACCGACAAGCTGGGCTTCTGCTTCGCCACCGCCGGGCCCGGGGCGTTCAACCTCTTCTCCGGTCTGGCCGTGGCGATGTCAGACTCCTATCCGGTGCTCGCCGTCTCGGGATACGCCGACAGGAAATGGCAGGGATGGGGCTCGCTCAACGAGACGTCGGGCCGGAACCGGACGCCCGACTCGCAGGCCATGTTCGCGGCCACGACCAAGAAGTCGTTCCTGCTCACCGACGCCGCGGACACGTGCGACATGCTCGAGGAAGCCGTCAACATCGCGTTCGAGGGCCGGCCCGGGCCGGTGCACATCCACGTTCCCGAGGACCTGACCGAACGCGGGGTCGAGGTCGGGAACGTCCGGCCCATCCGGCTCGATGTCGCGCCGATCCTGCCCGATCCGGCTTGCGTGGAGGAGATCGCATCGGTCCTGGCGGACGCCCTCGCGCGTCGCATGCGCGTTGTCGCGCTCGTCGGCTTCGGCGCCGTCCGGAGCGGGGCGGGACCGGAGATCAAGCGGCTGATCGAGCGATTCCAGATCCCGCTGCTGACCACGCTCGACGGCAAGGGCATCGTCTCCGAGGGGCACCCGCTCTCGGTGGGCGTCTTCTCCGACAGCGGCCACGCGAGCGCCTGGAAGGCCTTCCGCGAGGCCGACGTCGTGCTGTGCATAGGGAACTCCCTCAACCAGCACGCCACGTTCAACTATCGCGAAGACCTGTTCAAGGGCAAGCAGCTCATTCACGTGAACATCTCCGAGACGGAGTTCCAGAAGGCCTACAAGCCCGACCACGCGCTCCTGTCCGACGCGCGCCCGGCGGTGGCGGCCCTCACCGACGCGCTGGAGATGAAGGTCGGCGAGGTACCGGCCGCCGAGGTCGCCGGCAGGGACTGGGAGGCCCGGCGCATCACCCACCTGACGGGGAAGATCCACCCGGGAGAGCTCGCCCAGGCGATCGGCCGGATGCTGCCGGAACGCGCGGTCCTCCTCGCCGACGCCGGCGCGCATGCGGCCTGGCTGGGCTACTACGTGGAGCTCGAAGAGGGCCAGAACTTCCGCAAGCCCGGTTCGTTCGGGCCGATGGCGGGGCACGTCAACGGCGCCATCGGGCTGAAGCTCGCACACCCGGACCGCACGGTCGTCGTCGGCTCCGGCGACGGCTGCTACTCGCTGTCCGGCTTCGAGCTGATGACCGCCGTCGAACACCAGATCCCCGTCATCTGGGTCATCTTCGACGACCGGGAATTCAAGCTGATCAAGATCTACCAGATCGCCACTTATCTCGAGTCCGGGCTGGTCGAATTCCAGAACCCGGACTTCGCCGCGTACGCCCGTGCGTGCGGCGCGGACGGCCACCGCGTGGAGACCCTCGAGGAATTCGAAGACGCATTCCGCAACGCTCTGGCGTCCGGCCGTCCCACGGTCATCGACGCCAGTATCACCCGATGGGCGATCCCGCACTACAGCCCCTCGCCTGACGGCGTGATCGCCGGCCTGGTCGAGACCATCGAAGACCGACTGCGCCGTCGGTGACCGAAGCCGACCGATTCTATCGGGGGCCGGCGCAGGTGTTCCGCCTGGTCGAGGTAGCGGACCAGGAACGAATGCCTTGGGCAAGGCGGACATCCCGATGATCAACGAATACCGCCATACCGCATGACTGCGGCTGAGGTTGTGTTTCAAAGTCCCGGCCTACGGTGCTCGCCTGGCGGCTCGCTCGTAACCGGGCCTTGGCGAGCGCGACATCGCTTCGCGATCTGCCCGGTGACGCTCGGGCTTGAGCAGCCCCAGAGGATTGGTGGCCGAGGGTTCTCCGCCTGTTCGGACCTGTGGTGACCGCGTTTCGCAAGCTCCGCGGGCACTGACCATTTCAGCCGTCCGTCGGCCGCGCTGACCCTGACCTGCTCGGGAGCGTGGCTGTCGTCGCGCGCGCTGCCGGGAGATCCGGCCCTTGCCCAGTGCCGCGACCTCGGGAAGCGGAGATGAGTGATCGTCGACCTTGACAGGAAGCTAAAGTAGACGAAATATACGCATGGTTAGTTGGCTGGGTATGTGGAGGAGCGATGAGGGGTGGCAGGACGCTGGATGGCTGGGCGAGGTTTGCTGCCGGGCTTGCCGATGGCATCGGGATCACGGAGAGACTGGCATGAAGTTCGGAATCCTGCTGACGTCGGTCTACGACCGCGGAACCCCGCCCGAGCGGCAACGTGATGAGCACGCGGAGCTGGTGCGCACCGCCGAGCAGGCCGGGTTCGGGCTCATGGTGGCGGGCCAGCACTTCCTGGGCGCCGAGCTGCGCTACTTCCAGCCGGTCCCGTGGCTGACGTACATGGCGGGCCAGGCGCCCGCGATGGACGTGGCGACCGGGATCGTCCTGCTGTCCATGGTCAACCCGGTCGACATGGCCGAGCAGATCTCCACACTCGACGTGCTCACCGGCGGCCGCACCCGGTTCGGCGTCGGCCTGGGCTACAGCCCGCACGAGTTCGACGCGTTCGGCGTCCGCAAGGGTGAGCGGGTGGCCCGGTTCGAGGAGTCCCTGGCGCTGATCCGCCGGTTGTGGAGCGGCGAGAAGGTCACCTTCCAGGGCCGCTTCACCGGCGTCCGGGACGCGCAACCTGCGGTGCAGCCCGTGCAAGCGGGCGGCCCGCCGGTGTGGATCGGCGGCCAGGCCGCCGGCGCGGTGAAGCGGGCCGCGACCAAGGGCGACGCGTGGTACACGCCGCCCTTTCCCACGCATGACGAGCTGCACGAGATGCGCCGCCTCTTCCTCGACACCCGGGCCGAGGCGGGCCTGCCCGCGGCGATGGAGTTCCCGGTCCGCCGCGAGCTGCTGATCGCCGACTCCCGCGAGGAGGCGGTCGAGGCCGCGCTGGTCCGCTACCGGGCCCGCTACGAGACGTATCGGCGGTGGGGCCTCAAGGGCCAGAACACCCCGGTGCTGGAATCGGGGGAGAGGCTGCGCACCGACATCGACCGGCGCTTCATCCTCGGCACCCCCGAGGAGTGCGCGGCCGAGCTGCACAAGCTGGGCGACGAGCTTGGCATGACGCACTTCGTCTACAAGCCGCACTGGCCGGGGCTGCCGCACGCCGAGGCGATGCGCCAGCTCGACCGCTTCGGCTCCGAGGTCATGCCGCTGCTGCGGGACTGACCCGCCGATGACGGGTTCTGAGCAGGACTGACGACACCGCCTATGGGGGCGCGGGCGACTGCCCGTGCCCACCTGAGCATGCTCCCAAGTAATAGGCGGGCAGGAGCGCCGCCGGTCGCGGGCGCGTGGGCGCCGGCGACCGGCCCTGCCGCGTGAACCGGGCCCCGTCGGGAGGCCACCGAGCCACTGTTGACAGCGGCCACGCCTCCACCGTAGTAATAGACGCGAAACATACGCATAGTTTAGGAAAGAGTGAGGGAGTGCCGATGGTCAGGCCGATCCCGTCCTACGGCGATGAAGCGCTGGACGCGCTCGCCGGGATGGTCCGCGACTTCGGGCTGAAGGAGATCCGGCCGCGGTTCCGCGAACTGGAGGACGCGGGGGAGTTCCCGCGCGACCTCTACCTGCGGATGGGCGAACTGGGCCTGTTCTCCTGCTGCTTCCCCAGTGAGGAGAGCCCTGAGGCCGGCTACCGCGCCCTCGCGGTCGTCGCCGAGCAGCTCGCCTACGTGTACCCGCCGATCAGCGCCCCGATGAACCTCCAGGCCGCGACGGTCCCGCTGACGATCGCCAACTGGGGCACCCCCGAGCAGGTCGGCGCGTACGTGCCCGGCCTCACCGCGGGCCGGTTCCTGGGCTGCAACGCGATGACCGAGCCCGACGGCGGCTCGGACCTGCTGGGCGCGATGCGCACCCGGGCCGAGCGCGACGGCGGCGACTACCTGATCACCGGCGCCAAGATGTGGATCACCAACGCCAACGTCGCCGATCTGGCCGTCGTCTACGCCAAGACCGACCCGGCGGCGGGCCACCGCGGGGTGTCGGCGTTCCTGGTGCCGATGGACGCCGCCGGGATCGCCGTCGACCGGGTCCCCTGCCGCGTGCTCGGCAAGCTGATGCCGACCAACATGATCACCTTTGACCGGGTCCGGGTGCCGGCGTCGGCGCTGCTCGGCGCCGCGGGCGACGGTTTCAAGGTCGCGATGAGCGCCATGGACTTCGGCCGCCTCACCGTCGCGGCCCGCTCGCTCGGGCTGGCGCAGGCCTGTCTGGACAGCGCGGTCGAGTACGCCGGCGAGCGCGAGGCGTTCGGGCAGAAGATCGGCGGCTTCCAGATGATCAAAAAACAGATCGCCGACATGACCTGCGAGGTCGCCGCGGCCCGCAAGCTCGTCTGGGACGCGGCCGTCAAGTACGACGAGGGCACGATCCCGACCCGGGAGTCCTCGATCGCCAAGTACTACGCGGCCGAGATCTGCAACCGCGCCGCGCAGGCCTGCGCCGAGATCCACGGCGGCTACGCCTTCAGCGACGAGCTGCCGATCAGCGTCTACCTCAACTACGCCAAGCTCTGGCAGACCGGTGAGGGGTCGGCGAACATCCAGGCCGTCCTGATCGCCGACGACGCCCTGGGCTGGAAGCCGATGGACCGGCACCGGCGCCCGTCGTTCGCCGGCCGGGCCGGCTGACCTTCATCTGGAAAGGGCGCAAAAGCGATCATGGACGGTTTCACGCTCACCCCCGACCAGCAGGCGCTGCGCGAGGTCGCCGCCAAGGTGGCGGCCGACGTCTACGCGCCCGTCGCCGCGGACTGGGACCTCGGCAGGCGGGAGCTGCCGGCCAAGGAGGTCGCCCGGCTGGCCGGCCTCGGCTTCCTCGGCATCGCGCTGCCGGAACGGTACGGCGGCGCCGGCGGCACGCTGGTCGACGCCCTGATCGTCATCGAGGAGCTCGCCAAGGTCTGCCGCCCGGCGGCGTTCCAGGTCTTCGAGGCCAACGTCGGCCCGGCCCGGGTGCTCGAGTTCTTCGGCACCGAGGAGCAGTGCGAGCGCCTCCTGCCCGGGGTCGTCGGGGGCGAGGTCACGATGGCCATCGGCATCTCCGAGCCGGACGCCGGTTCCGCCGCCACCGACATGCGCACCAAGGCGCGACCGGACGGCGACGAGTACGTCATCACCGGGTCCAAGCGGTGGATCTCCGGTGGCGGGCACGCCACCCACTACCTGCTCTACTGCCGGCTCTCGGACGCGCCGGGCGCCAAGGGGATCGGGGCGATCATCGTCCCGGCCGACGCCGAGGGCATGTCGTACGGGGAGCGCGAGAAGCTCATGGGCTGGCGCGGTATCCCGTCCGCCGACGTGATCCTGGACGAGGTGCGGGTCCCCAAGGGGAATCTCGTCGTCCCGGCGGGGGGCTTCAAGGACCTCTTCGGCGTCTTCTCGATCGAGCGGCTGGGCAACTCCACGATGAGCCTGGCGATCGGCCAGGCGGCGCTGGACCGGACCTGTGCCTATGTCCAGGAGCGGCTCCAGTTCGGCCGGCCGATCGTGGAGTTCCAGAACGTCCACATGACGGTCGCCGAGATGGCCGTCCAGGTGGAGGCCGCCCGGCTGCTGATCTGGCGTGCGGCGGCCGGGGCCGGCCGGGGGCTGCCCGACCCGTTGCAGGTCTCGATGGCCAAGTGCTTCAGCAATGAGATGGCCAAGAAGGTCTCGGACCTGGCGATGCAGCTGCACGGCGGCAACGGCTACACCGAGGAGTTCGGCATCGAGGCGCTGCACCGCGACGCCCACGGGTGGGCCATCGCGGGCGGCACCCCGGCGATCCAGCGGGTGCGGATCGCCTCGGAGCTGTTCGGCCGGTCGTTCGACCAGCGCCCGGCGGTGCGGCCCCGATGAACTCCTTCCATGGCCTTGAGCCCCGGTACGTCGAGTTGCGCGAGCGGGCCGGTGTGCTGGCCGCGGAATGCGCCCAGCATGCCGAGCGGGCCGACGAGAGAGATTCGGTCGATCCCGAGGTGCGCGCGCTGCTGGCGGCCAGCGGCCTGGCCGCGATCCAGGTCCCGGCCGCGTACGGCGGTACGTTCGAGCGGCCGGACGCGCTCGCCGGGACGATCGTCCGAGAGCGGCTCGCCATGGAGTCCGGCCATCTCGACTCGTTGTTCGCGATGCAGGGGATCGGCAGCTACGCGATCTCTGCCGGCGGGTCGGAGGAGATCCGGCGGGAGTGGCTGCCCAAGGTCGCGTCGATGGAGGCGATCGCCGCGCTGGCGCTGACCGAGCCGGAGGTCGGGTCCGACCTCAAGGCGCTGTCGACCACGATCGTTCCCGACGGCGGGGAGCTGGTCGTTTCCGGGCACAAGAGTTTCATCACCAACGGCGGGGACGCCGACTACTACTGCGTGCTCGGCCAAGAGAACACGGCGGGCGGCGGTCACAGCCTGGTCCTCGTGCCGGCGGACGCGCCCGGCGTGAGCACCACCCGCCCGCACCAGATCGTGGCGCCGCACGTGCTGGCCGACATCGCGTTCGACGGCGTCCGCGTCCCGGAGGGCAACCGGCTCGGCGCGCCCGGCGAGGGGTTCGCGCTCGTCCTGGCCACACTCGCGACATTCCGAGTCTCGGTGGCGGGCGCGGCGCTCGGCACAGCCCAGGCCGCGCTCGATGACGCGCTCGCCCACACCACCACGCGCGAGCAGTTCGGCGGCCCGCTGGCCCGGCTCGGGCCGGTGCCGCAGATGCTCGCGATGTCGTGGACCGAGATCGAGATGGCGCGCGCGTTCACCTACCAGGCCGCGCGGGCGGCCGCCGCCGACCCGGCCGGAAGCCTTCACCTGTCGTCCATGGCGAAGGTCGGCGCCACCGAGGTCGCCGGCCGGGTCGTGGACCGCGCCGTGCAGGTGATGGGCCGGTTCGGGCTGGTCCGCGGCACGAGGATCGAGCGCCTTTACCGCGCCGCCCGCCCGATGCGGGTGTACGAGGGGGCCACCGAGGTGCTGCTCGACGCGCTGTCCAGGCGATTGACCAAGTCCGTGCGCACCGGGGAGGGCGGCTCGTGATCATCGACGCGCACTGCCACGTCTGGCCCGACGAGATGGCCCGCCGGGTGCTGGCCGACCGGCCGGTCGGCCTGGACGCGGTGCACGACGGCACGCTCGACGGCCTGCGCCGGACGATGGACGCGGCCGGAATCGACAAGGCGATGACGCTCGCCGTCGCCAACGTCGCGCGCAGCGTCCGCCGCACCAACGAGTTCATCGGGGGCGTGGACCGGAGCCGGTTCATCCCGTTCGGCACCGTCCATCCGGAGCTGCCGGTCGAGGAGAACCTCGCGGCGCTCCAGGACAACGGTGTCGTCGGGGTGAAGCTGCACCCGCTGTTCCAGGACGTCTCGTTCGCCGACGCGCGGGTGCGCGAGCTCCTCACCACGCTCGCGGAGGCCGGGATCCCGGTGATCGCCCACGTCGGCTGCGGCGGCGACCGCGCCGCCAACGAACGGGGCGCGTCCCGGCACCTGCCCGGGCTGGTCGCGGGCACCCCCGGCCTGACGTTCATCGCCGCCCACTTCGGCGGCTATCACGACCTCGACGCGGCCGAGGAATGGTCGGTCGGCGCCGGGGTGCACCTGGAGACGTCCTGGCCGCCGAGCGTCGGCGAGCTGCCCGCGAACCGGATCCGGGAGATCATCCGGCGGCACGGCGCCGACCGGGTCGTCTACGGGTCCGACTGGCCGATGACCGATCCCGCCGCCGAGATCGCGGCGATCCGGTCGCTGGGACTGACCCCCGAAGAGGAGGCGGGCGTGCTCGGCGGCAACCTCGCACGCCTGCTCGGAATCACCGAGACCACCAGGACGGTGACGGCATGAGCAAGACCGTACGGCTCGGGGCCGGCATGGCCTTCTGGGGCGACAGCGTACGGCCCGCGATCACGATGGTGGAGCGGGGCGAGATCGACTACCTGTGCTGCGACCATCTGGCCGAGCTGACGATGTCGATCCTGTCCAAGCAGCTGGACCGCAGCCCCGAGTACGGCTACACCCGAGACATCCTGGACCTGCTCCGCGGCGCCCTGGCCGCTTGCGCGGAAAAGGGCGTCAAGGTCATCACCAACGCCGGCGGCGCCAACCCCCGCGCCTGCGCCGCGAAGATCGCAGAGCTGGCCCGGGAGCTGGGCCTGCCGGGCGTCCGGATCGCCGTCGTGACCGGCGACGACCTGCGCCCCCAGATCGACGACCTGATGGCCGGCGGCGTCACGTTCGCCAACATGGACACCGGCGCGGAACTGGCCACCGTCCGCTCGCGCCTCACCCACGCCGCCGCGTACACCGGCTGCGAGGGCATCGTCGAGGCGCTGGAGGGCGGCGCGGACATCGTGGTCTGCGGCCGGGTCACCGACATCGCGCTCTACCTCGGCCCGCTGCGGTACGAGTTCGGCTGGCGCGCCGACGACTGGGAGCGGCTCGGCATGGCCACCGCGGTCGCGCACGCGATCGAGTGCGGCGGCCAGGCCACCGGCGGGCTGCTGGCGGGCGGATGGTGGGAGACCCCGGGGCTGGAGGAGCTGGGCTACCCGATCGCGGAGGTCGCCGACGACGGCACCGCCGTCATCACCAAGACCCCGGGGACCGGCGGCCGGGTGGACGTCGCGTCGGTGAGCGAGCAGATGGTGTACGAGATCCTCGACCCCGGCGAGTACCTCACCGCCGACGTGACCGCCGACTTCACCGGCATCCGGCTGGAGGAGGCCGGCCCGGACCGGGTCCGCATCACCGGCGCCACCGGCCGCCCCGCCCCGGCGACCCTCAAGGTCAACATGGGGTACCGCAACGGCTTCATCGGCGAGGTGACGTTCACCTACACCTGGCCGCACGCGATGGCCAAGGCGCGGCGCGGCATCGAGTTCCTGGAGAAGCGCCTCGCCAGGGCCGGGTTCACGGCCGACGACACGCACGTGGAGTTCATCGGGCGGACATCGATGTGGAACGGCCGCGTGCGGGTGCCCGACGACCCCGACCTGCCCGAGGTCGTCGTCCGGTACGCGGCGCGGTGCGCCGACCGGACCGAGGCGGGCAAGATCTTCACCGAGTCGGTCCCGCTCTACAACAACGGGCCGGCGGGCGTCGGCGGCATCGGCACCCGGCCGCCGCTCAAGGAGCTCTTCGCCATCTGGCCGTGCCTGGTGCCGCGCGAGCACGTCACGCAGTCCGTCGAGATGGTGGAGGCCTGACCCGTGACGTACGAGGACACGAAACAGGACACCGCCCCGCTGCGCGTCGCCGACGTCGCCCACGGGCGTTCCGGGGACAAGGGCGACACCTGCAACGTCGGGATCGTCGCCTACGAGCGGGACGGCTACGAGCTGCTGTGTCGCGAGCTCACCGAGGAACGGGTCGCAGCCCACTTCGGCGATCTCGTCCGCGGCACGGTCACCCGGTACGAGCTGCCCGGGATCATGGCGCTGAACTTCGTGCTGACCCGCGCGCTGGACGGCGGCGGCACGCGGTCGCTGCGCTCGGACCACCTCGGCAAGACGATGTACGCCTGGCTGCTGCGGATGGAGATCCCGGACGCGCCGGGCGTACGCCGCCACCCCTCCGGCCCGGCGAGCCCCGCCGAGGTGGTCCGATGATCGAGGTCACCGGGGCCGAACACGACGTGGCGCGGGTGTTCGCGCCGAGCTCGGTCGCCGTCGTCGGTGCCAGCGGCACGCCCGGCACGCTCAGCTGGTGGCCGCTGCATCTGCTGCGGCGATACGGGTTCGGCGGGCCGGTCCACGCCGTCAACCCGCGCCGTACCGATATCGACGGGATGCCGTGCGTGCCGGCGGTCGCGGCGATCGGCGAGCCGGTGGATCTGGCGATCGTCGCGCTGTCGGCCCGCAGCACCGTCGTCGCGGTCAAGGAGTGCGCCGCCGCCGGGGTGGGGGCCGTGGTGCTGCCGTCCCAGGGGTTCGGCGAGCTGGGCGACGAGGGCCGCGCCATGGAACGGGAACTGCTCGGCGTGGCGCGCGAGGCGGGAATGCGCATCGTCGGCCCCAACACCGACGGCGTCGCCAACCTCGCCACGGGCGCGCTGGCGACCATCCAGCCGCTGTTCGGGCAGGGCGTGCGGCCTGGGCAGGTCGCCGTCGTCACCCAGAGCGGCGCGACCGCCGCCTCGCTGCTGGTCCGGCTCGACCGCGAGGGCATCGGCTGCCGGCTCTACGCCAGCGCGGGCAACGAGATCGACCTGGGCTTGGCCGACTACATGTCGGTCGCGCTCCAGGACCCGGAGGTCGAGATCGTCGTGTCGTTCGTCGAGGCGATCCGGCGGCCCCGGGACTTCGTCGCCGTCGCCGAGCTGGCCGCCGAACTGGGCAAGCCGATCGTGCTGATCAAGGTGGGCCGGACCGAGCAGGCGGCGGCCCGCGCCGCCGCGCACACCGGCGCGCTGGCCGGTCCCGACCGGATCTACGACGCGCTGTTCCGCTCGCTCGGCGTCCTCCGGGTCGCCGAGCTGTCGGAGATCGTCGCGGTGGTGAAGCTGTATCTGGCGGGCGGCGCGCCCCGTTCGGCCGGGCTGGGCGTGATGTCGGTGTCGGGCGGGCAGGCCGGCGCGATCGCCGACCGGGCGCCCGAGTTCGGCGTCACCGTACCGCCGCTGACGGACGCCGCACAGGAACGGCTCACTGAGCTGCTGCCGTTCGGGTCCCCGCTCAACCCGTGCGATCTGACCGGCGAGGTCGCCACCCGGCACGATCTGGCCGCCGCGGTGTACAGCGTGTACGACGCCGACCCCGGCATCGACCTCGTCGCGTACGCCCGCAAGGAACTCACCGGCTCGGCGGGCCGCGACGCGGCGGCGAACCTGGTCGAGGCCGCGCGGGCGGGCTCGACCCCGCTCACGGTGTACGCCATGGACGGCGCGCTCAACGACGACGAATCCGCCACCTACGCCGAGGCGGGCGTCCCGGTCTTCACCTCCCTGGCCGAACTGCTCACCGCGACCGGCGCGCTCGCCCGGCACCGGGAGACGCTGCGGCGCCGCGCGGCCCGCGATCCCCGCCCGGTGCGGCCGGTCCCGCGCGGGGACCTCCCGCACGGCGGCGGCACGCTCGGCGAGGCCCAGGCCCGCGCGCTACTGGGCGCCTACGGCATCCGGGGGCCCGAGTCGGCGACCGTTCCCGACGCGGCCGCCGCGGTGGAAGCGGCCGAACGCATCGGGTACCCCGTCGCGCTCAAGGTCGTCAGCGGCCGGATCGCGCACAAGACCGAGGCCGGCGGCGTCGTTCTCGGGTTGACCGGGGCCGAGGAGGTGCGTGCGGCGGCGGAGGCGGTCCTGTCCAACGCGCGCCGCCACCTGGGCGGCGCCGAGGCCGACGGACTGCTGGTCCAGGAGCAGGTCACCGACGGCGTCGAGATCATCGCCGGGCTGGTCGCCGATCCGCGGTTCGGCCCGTTCGTCCTGCTCGGGACGGGCGGGGTCATGGCCGAGCTGCTGGACGACGCGGTGCTGCGCCCGGCCCCGGTGGCCCCGGACGAGGTCCGCGAGATGATCGCCGAGATCCGCGGCCGGGGGCTGCTCGACGGTTTCCGCGGCGCCCCTCCCGCCGACACCGGGGCGCTGGTGGACGCCGTCGTCGCGCTCTCGGAGCTGGGCGCCGACCACGCCGGCCGACTGGCCGAACTCGACGTGAACCCGCTCCTGGTGCGCCCGGCGGGACGCGGCGCGGTGGCCGTCGACGCGCTGATCGTGACCCGGGACCGGAACGAGGAGGAGTGATGCCCGGGACGAAGGACGCCGTCATCGTCGACGCGGTGCGCTCCCCGATGGGCAAGGGGAAGAAAGGCGGCGCGCTCAGCGGCCTGCACGCCGTCGAACTGCTCGCCCAGACCCTCGCCGGGATCGTGGATCGGACCGGGATCGACCCCGGCGCGGTCGACGACGTCATCATCGGCTGCGTCAGCCAGGGCGGCGAGCAGGCGGCGACCCCGGGCCGGCAGGCCTGGCTGGCGGCCGGCTACCCCGAGCACGTTCCGGCGACCACGATCGACCGGCGCTGCGGCTCGTCCCAGCAAGCCCTGCACTTCGCCGTGCAGGGGGTGATGGCGGGCGCGTACGACTTCGTCCTGGCGGGCGGTGTCGAGTCGATGAGCCGGGTGCCGATGGGGTCGGCCCGGATGGGCGCGGACGTGTACGGGCCCTCGGTCACCGAGCGGTACGCGCCGGGAATGATCTCGCAGGGGGTGGCCGCCGAGCTGGTCGCGGCCCGCTGGAGGCTCGGCCGCGAGGAGATGGACGCCTACTCGGCCCGCTCGCACACCCGCGCCGCCGCGGTCGCGGGGGCCGGCGGGTTCGCGAACGAGATCGTCCCGATCCGGGTCCCGGACCGCGACGCACCGGTGACCGCCGACGAGACCATACGCGCCGGGACCACGAGGACGAAGCTGGCCGGGCTGACGTGCGCGTTCGAGGATCCCGCGATCGCCGGACGCTTCCCGGAGATCTCCTGGTCGGTCACCGCGGGCAACTCGTCCCAGATCACCGACGGTGCCGCCGCGGTGCTGGTGGTGAGCGCGGAGCGGGCGTCCGCGCTGGGCCTGCGCCCGCGCGCCCGGGTCACCGCGACCGCCGTGGTCGGGGACGACCCGGTGGCGATGCTCACCGCGCCGATCCCGGCGACGCGCTGCGTGCTGGACCGGGCCGGGCTGGACATCGGCGACATCGACGCCGTCGAGGTGAACGAGGCGTTCGCGTCCGTTCCGCTGGCCTGGCAGGCCGAGTTCGGGATCGACGAGGAACGGCTCAACCCGGCCGGCGGCGCCATCGCACTCGGCCACCCGCTCGGCGCGTCCGGCGCCCGGCTGTTCGCCACCCTCCTCAACCACCTCGAACGCACCGGCGGCCGGTGGGGCCTCCAGGTGATGTGCGAGGCGGGCGGGATGGCGAACGCCACCGTGATCGAGAGGCTTTAGGGAGGTAGCGGACCGATGGAGATCGCAGGAAGGCCCGCCCTGGTCACCGGTGGTGCGTCCGGGCTCGGCCTGGGCCACCGCGCGGCGGCCGGCCGCGGCGGGCGCGCGGGTCACCGTGCTCGACCTGCCCGGATCCGCTGGGGGAGAGGTCGCCGAGGAGCTGGGCGGCAGGTTCGCCGCCGCCGACGTGACCGACCCCGAGCAGACGGCCGACCGCCTGCCCGACGACGTCCGCGACGGCCTGGGCAAGGCGGTCCCGCATCCGAGCCGGCTCGGCCGCCCCGAGGAGTTCGCGCTGCTGGCCGCGCAGATCGTGGAGAATCCGATGCTCAACGGCGAGACCATCCGGCTGGATGGCGCGATCCGGATGCCGCCGCGATGAGCGGCACCGCGAGCGAGGCGGCGATCGACGAGTACGACGCGCCCTGACCGGCAGCGGGAGATCTCCGAGCCGGTCCGCTCCTCGGCCGACGCGGCCGAGGGCGCGCGGGCGTTCACCGAGAAGCGCAGTCCGGTATGGACGGGAAGGTAAGCGATGGGCATGGGAGCGACGCCGAACAGGCCGGTGTACATCGTCGGGGCCGTGCGTTCCGCGGTGGGCCGGCGCAAGGGCGGCCACGCGGGGACGCACCCGGCGGACCTCGGCGGCCACGTCGTGGCCGCGCTGCTCGAACGCCGCGGCCTGGGCGGGGACGCCGGCGCGGCGGTCGATGACGTGATCTTCGGCTGCGTGAGCCAGATCGGGGCGCAGTCCACCAACATCGCCCGGATCGTCGCGCTGTCGGCGGGGCTGCCGGAGTCGGTCCCGGGGACCACGGTCGACCGCCAGTGCGGCTCGTCCCAGCAGGCCGTGCACTTCGCCGCGCAGGCGATCATGTCCGGGGACCAGGATCTGGTCGTCGCGGGCGGGGTCGAGGTCATGACCCGCATCCCCATCGCGTCGTCCGCCGTGGTCGGCGCCGAGCACGGGATGGGGATGCCGCGCGAGGGCGGCCTGTGGGCGGAGCGTTACGGTGACCGGGAGATCAGCCAGTTCCGCGGCGCGCAGCTGATCGCCGATCACTGGGACATCCCGCGCACGGAGATGGAGGCCTTCGCTCTGAGCAGCCATGCGCGCGCCGTCGCGGCACGGGAGAAGGGGCTGTTCGACGAGGAGATCGTCGAGGTGAACGGCCTCGCCAGGGACGAGGGGCCGCGCGCCGACACCACCGCCGAGAAGATGGCCGGGCTCGAACCGCTGAGCGAGGGCGGCACCCTCACCGCGGCCGTCTCCAGCCAGATCTCCGACGGTGCGGCCGCCCTGCTGCTCGCCTCCGCGGAGGCCGTCGAGCGGCACGGGCTCTCCCCGCTCGCGACCGTCCGGGCCAGGGCCGTCGTCGGCTCGGATCCGGTCATGATGCTGACCGGGCCGATACCCGCGACCGAGAAGGTGCTGGCCAAGGCCGGGCTGGCGGCCGGGGACGTCGAGCTGTACGAGGTGAACGAGGCGTTCGCGCCGGTCGTGCTCGCCTGGCAGCGGGAGACGGGCGTGGGCGCGGACCGTACCAACCTCCTCGGCGGCGCCATCGCGCTCGGACACCCGCTCGGCGCCACCGGGGCCCGGCTGATGACGAGCCTGGTCCACCACATGCGCCGCACCGGCGCCAGCTACGGGCTCCAGACCATGTGCGAGGGCGGCGGCATGGCGAACGCGACGATCCTGGAGCGGGTGTGAGCGGCACCGTGGAGGTGAGGCGCGAGGACAGCCTGGGCTGGATCGTCCTGGACCAGCCCGAACGGCGCAATCCGCTGGACCGTGCCACCGCCGAGGGCGTCACCGCGGCGTTCCGGACGCACTTCGCCGATCCGGATGTGCGGTCGGTCGTGGTGACGGGCAGCGGGTCGGCGTTCTGCGCGGGCGGCGATCTGAGGCAGATGGGCGCGTTCTCGGAGATGGGCACCGCCGCCGCGTTCGAGTGGCCGGAGCCCATCGTCGAGCTGCACCGGCTGGTGCTGCGCGCCGACAAGCCGATCATCGCGGCCGTCAATGGCCCCGCCTACGCGGGCGGCATGGGCCTGGCGGGCATGTGCGACATCCTGCTGGCGGTGCGGGGGGCGCGGTTCGCGATGCCGGAGATCAAGGTCGGCATCTTCCCGATGATCATTGTCGCGCACCTGTGCCGGGCCCTCCCGCGCAAGCGGCTGCTGGAGATGATGTTCACCGGCGAGCCGATGGGCGCGGAGGAGGCGCACGCGCTCGGCTTCGTCAACCGCCTGTACGACTCGGCGGACGAACTGGCCGAGGGCGTCCGGGACTTCGCCGGGAAGCTGGAGCGGGTCAGCCCGTACGCGGCGCGGCTCGGCCGCCGGGCGTTCGGCCTGCTCGCCGACATGCCCGCCGACCAGGCCGTGGACGCCGCCCAGTTCCTGGTCATGCCGTTCCATCTCGGTGAGGACATCAAGGAGGGCGCCGCGGCGTTCCTCGACGGCCGCGAGCCCTCCTGGGTCCCGCGCCACGAGCGGACCGGGCCGTGAACACGCCTCTGAACACGGGCAGGACGGGAGCGGAGCAGCCATGGATCTGAATCTGGCCGGGCGCGGGGCCATCGTGACCGGCGCCAGCAAGGGGCTGGGGCGCGCGGCGGCGCGGGCCCTGGCCGACGAGGGCGCGCACGTGCTGGCCGTGGCCCGTACCGAATCGAGCCTGCGGGAGTTGGCGGGGGAGAAGTTCGCTGGAACGATCCACCCGCACGTCTGCGACATGCGGGACCGCGAACAGGTCGCCGCGCTCGTCGACGTGGCCGCGAAGCGGCTGCCGAGCGTGGACGTCGTGGTCAACAACGCCGGCATCGCGCCCGCGGCGGACTTCCTCGACATGGACATGGCCGTGTTCGACGAGGTCCTGGAGGTCAACGTCACGGCGATCGCGGTGCTGTCGCAGGCCGCGGGCCGCCACTTCGTCGAGCGGGGCGGCGGCCGGATCGTCAACATCGTCTCCACCTCCGGGATCCTCGGGAAGGCGGCGCTGGCGGCGTACTCGGCCTCCAAGGGCGCCGCGATCCAGCTCACCAAGGCGCTGGCCGCCGAGTGGGCCCGGTACGACATCCAGGTCAACGCCATCGCGCCGGGCGCGTTCGCGACCGAGGCGCAGGCGTACGTGACCGGTGATCCCGAGGTCCTGCGGAGGCGGGTGCGCAAGATCCCCGCCCGGCGGATGGCCGACCCCGAGGAGTTCGGCCCGCTGGTCTGCTTCCTGTCCTCGCCGGTGGCGAAGTTCGTGTCCGGTGCCGTCTACGTCATCGACGGCGGCGAGACGGCCAAGCAGTGAAGGAGTGACTTGGGCCTGCTGAACGGGCACTCGTTGATCGTGACGCGCGGGATGGGCGACGCGGTGGCCCGCCGCGCCGCCGCGGAGGGAGCGTCGCTGGTCCTGGTCGACATCGACCCGTCGGTGTCCGCCGTCGCGTCCGAGGCGGGCGGTACGCCGGTCAGCTCCAGTCGACGATCTCGTCGAACAGGTCGGGGAACCGCTGCTCCAGCTGGGCGGTGTAGTCGATCATGTGCTCCCGCATCAGCTCTTCGGCGATCTTCGCCCGGCCCTTCACGATCGCCTCGGCGATCTCCTCGTGGCTGTCGGCCACCATGTGCCGATGCGAGGGAGGGTAGACGTACCGGACGACGCGGTCCGTGTAAATGATCTTCAGTGACTTGCCGACGAGGTCCAGGATCCGGTTGCCCGAGACCCCTGCGACGGTGTCGTGGAACGCCGTGGCCCCGCGAATGTAGGTGTCGCTGTCTTCGCTGACCATCGCCTCCTTGGTGAGTTCCACGGCATGGGTCAGCGCGGCGACCGTGTCCGGATCGCGCCGGGCCGCCGCCAGCCCGGCCATCATCGGCTCCAGCGCCAGTCGTGCCTCGATCAGCTCCCGGAAGGTCGCCCGCGCCACCTGGAAGTGCAGCGAGGCCGTACGGGCGAAGGACTTGGCCCCCGCCTCGGCGACCATGGGACCGCCCCCACGCCCCGGGCGGATCACCACCAGCCCCTGGACCTCCAGGATTCGCAATGCCTCGCGTACCGAGGCGCGCCCCACGTCGTAGTGCTCGACCATCTCCAGTTCGGAGGGCAGCATGGCTCCCGGCTCCAAACCACGGTTCACCATGTCGTGCACGATGTCCCGAGCCAGCGCTTCGGAGACCTTCTCTGGACGCCGGTAGCGCGCCGGCTCATCGCCGGACGGCTGTCGTTCCTCCCGCTGGACGCCTGGCTCCATCATGTGGCAACGATACCGAAGACGGCGTATTTCATCGAACCTTTCGCCTGTTTCATGCACCCAGAATCCCGTGGAAGTGAGGCGCATGGGCAAGATCTGTGCGTATGTTAGTCAATGTTTGATGTACCGGGTCAGGTCCACGGATCGACGATCGGCTTGATCTCCTTCATCTCCCGGAGGCTGCGCAGCGAGTCCGTCGCCTGGGCGAGGCCGTGGACGCGCCCGGAGAACATGGCGTCCCAGTCGAACTCGTCGCCCGCCTGCTCGAGGAACCTGAGCCCGCGCTCATACGACCCGATGTCCGCGCCCAGGCAACCTGTGATCCGCAGGCCACGGCCCGCGATGCGGGGCACCGCGACCTCCTGGGCCGGCCCGGCCAGGGTCCCGACGACGGCGTAGCGGGCATTGCGCGCCGCCATGAGCACACCCTCAGCGAACGCGCCCGGCGCCCCGGACATCTCAAGAAGAACGTCCGGTCCGCCGCCGGTGGCCTCCTCCACTGCGGCGACGCGATCGGCGGGATCCGGATGAGCCTCGACCGAGACGACGGTGTGGGCGCCCCACCTGCGAGCGAGGTCGAGCCGTTCGTCCGGAGCCCCGACCACCACCAGGCTGCGCGGATGATGCCGCGCGGCCATCGCGGTCGCGAACAGCCCGAGCGGCCCGCTGCCCTGCACCACGACCCGCGACATGTGGTCGACCGGCCCGAGCTGCTCGAACGCGTTCACCACCGTTCGGAGCGCACAGCTGCACGCCGCCGCGGCGGTGCTCGCCACCGCGTCCGGCACACGGAGGCGTCCGGACCGAGGCCAGATGTAGGAGTACTGCGCGAAGCCTCCGGCCGTGTAGGGGAACTCAAGGGCGTTGCGGAACATCCCGACGCGCCGGTTCGGGCAGAGGGTCGGCTGGCGCTCGACGCTGCACATTCGGCACCTCCCGCAGGACTCGTGCTCCCAGACGACCCGGTCGCCGAGGCGCAGCTCGGTGCCGACCGAGTCGAGCACGGCACCCTCCCCGATCGCCGCGACCCGGCCGACGATCTCGTGCCCGAGGACCAGCGGCGGGGTGATCGGCAGCGTGCTGACCGAGCCCTGCCAGGTGTGCACGTCGCTGCCGCAGACCGAGGCGACCTCGACCTCCACGACGAGGGCGCCCGGCTCCGGGCGGGGCACGCGCACCTCGGCGAGCTCCAGCTCCGCGCCGTACTCGGGCAGGAGCGCGGCCGGCGCGGTGTCAGGGAGCGTTGATGAGTGCAGCTCACGCAAGGGGATCGGTCCAATCGTTCGCGGTGGAGCGGTGGGACGGCCCGCTCCAGGAAATCACAGGGCTTCGTTGAGCGGGGCGGTCGTCGGTCCGGTGCCGGTGGCGGCCGCATGCTCGTCGCCGCGGGCGGCGCCGTCGGGCATCAGCAGCACGACGAGAACCCCCAGGACCGTCGGGACCATCAGCGTGTAGAAGGTCCAGGCCACCGGCAGGCCGGAGGCGACGATCCAGCCCCCGGCAAGCGGGGCGAGGATCCCGCCGAGCCGTCCGATGGTCATGTAGGCGCCGAGCGCGGAGGCGCGGACCGCGGCCGGGAACCAGGTGGCGACGTAACCGTTCAGGATCGCCGCGGTGCCGCTGCCGCCGACCCCGGCGAGGGCGACGCCGAGGTAGAGCACCGGCGTCGGCGGGCCCGCGCTCAGGATCACCAGCGCGACGACGCCGATGCCGAATCCGGCGAGGGCGACCCGCTTGGGCCGGATCCGGTCGGCGAACCAGGACATGACCAGGCCGCCGAGGATCGCGCCGACGCACATGGTCGCGAGGAAGCTCAATGCCGAGCCGAGGGGGTACCCGGCCATCCGCATCAGCTGCGGCAGCCACGTGTTCAGGCCGTAGATGAAGAGCTGGACGACGAGCCCGCCGATCCCGAACACGACGAGCGCGGCCGGCAGGGGAGGCTTCGCCAGGGCGCGCAGCGAGGACCGGCCGGCGCCGTGGGCCGCCGTCACCCGCTCGTCGTCCGCGGCGGGGACGTCCAGTCCGTACTTGCGGGCCACCGCCTGCGCCTCGCCGAGCCGGCGCTTGGAAACCAGGAACTCGACCGATTCCGGCAGCATGAACCAGGCGACGGGCAGCACGAGGAGCGGCAGGGCCGCGATGGCGTACATCGGACGGAACCCGAACGCCTCGATGACGACGATCCCGAGCAGGGCGGCGACGAGGGTGCCGATGAGGAACCCGGCGGTCAGGATCGCGTTGACGAGGTTGCGCCGTTCCCGCGGGGCGAACTCGACCGCGAGGGCGATCGCGGTCGGCATCACGCCACCGAGTCCGACCCCGGCGAGGAACCGGAAGAGGCCGAAGACCTCGATCGTCGGTGCGAGTGCGCAGACGACCATGCACGCCGAGAACCAGCCCGTGCTGGCCATCAGCATGAGCTTGCGGCCCAGCAGGTCGGTGGCGAAGCCGCACAGCAGGGAGCCGATCAGCATGCCGACCAGGGCGAGGCTCGCGATCGCCCCGAGGTCGGCCGCGTCGAGTCCCCACGGCCGGTAGTCCAGGAGGGCAGGGATCGTCGTGGCGAACACCGAGACGTCGTAGCCGTCGAACACGAGAATCGCCGCACAGAGGGCGGCGATCATTGAGCCGCTCAGCCTTCCGGTCGGAGGGGGCGTGACCATTGCCATGGGAGTGTCTCCTCGTGGGGGGTGGGACGATCACTGAGGTTTGGTGCTGAGGTCGATCGCGGCGGTCGGCGTGACGCCACTTCGCGTCATCTGGCCAGGTATCCGCCATCGACCGGGTAGAAGGACCCCGTGACGAACGAGGCCGCGTCGCTGCAGAGCCAGGCGACGAGTTCGGCGACCTCGCCCGGGTCGCCGAGCCGGCCGAGGGGGATCTGCGCTGCCCGGGCCCGCTTCGTCTCGTCGCTCGCCAATCGCTCGACCAGCGGGGTCAGGATGTGCCCCGGCCCTACCGCGTTGACCCGGATCCCGCGGCCGGCGTACTCGAGCGCCGCGTTGCGGGTGAGTCCGATGATCGCGTGCTTGGACGCCGTGTAGGCGGAGCTGCCCGCCTCGGACCCGACGGCGCCGAGGACGGAGGACATCGTGACGATCGCGCCCCCGCCTCGCCCGGCCATGAGCGCCAGTTCGGCGCGCAGGCAGTGGAAGGTGCCGTCCAGGTTGACCTCCATGACGCGCTTCCAATCCCGCGGGTCGAGCTCGGCGGTGGGCGTTGTGGGGACACCCGTCCCCGCGTTGTTGACCGCGATGTCGAGGGCGCCGAACGTGGTCGCGACCCCGGTGAGCACCTCCGCCACGTTCGCGGGCCGGGTGACGTCCATGGCGACGGCCGTCGCCGTTGCCCCGGTCGTCTCGATCTCCCGCGCGACCCGTCCGGCCGCCGCCGCGTCCACATCGGTGACCACGGTGCGGGCGCCGGATCGGGCGAGCACCTTCGCGCAGGCCGCACCGATCCCCGAGCCGGCCCCGGTCACCACGGCCACCCGCCCGTCGAGTCCATAGTCGATCACCGTTGCTCACTCCCCACTGCGACGGGGCGCGGCGGCTCGAAGGCCGCGAGGGCGCCGCCGTCGATCACGATGTCGGCACCGTTGATGAACGCGGCGGCGTCGCTGAGCAGGAACCGGCAGAGGTGGGCGACGTCCTCGCCGGTGCCGACCCGGCGACGACGTCGCGTCAGTCACGGGCGGGATCCATGCCCAGGAGATCGGACGCCGCGGGCGCCGGTTCGGCCCGGCGGGTCTCGCGCCGCGCGGTCGCCTGGCACACCAGCGCCGGCCGGAGCAGCCGTGTGAGCAGCCAGTAGAGCTTCTGGCTGTACGGCCACTGGGTGACGACCCGGCCGGATTCCGAGGTGTAGTAGTTGTTGCCGGTGCGCGACCAGACGAAGGAGTCGTTGCGGCGCACCAGGAGCCGGTCCATGATCTCGACGGGACCCGGCTTGGTCTCGAGGCTGGTGCCCGTCTTCTCGGCGTGGGCGATCGCGTCGGCGATCCACTCCGCCTGCCGTTCGAGCGTGAAAGTGAGGACCCCGCCGTTGGTGTTGGGGCCGTAGGTCACGTAGAAGTCGGGGAAGCCGACCGCCATCATGCCGAGCATGCTCTTGGGCTCGGCACCCCACGCGTCCCGCAGGCGGGTCCCGCCCCGTCCGGTCACCTCGAAGGTGGCGAGGAACCGGGAGGGCTGGAAGCCCGTGGCGAGGATCAGGACGTCGATGTCGGTCTCGGCACCGGACGCGTCGACGACGCCGGTCGGAGTGACCCTCTCGACGGCCCGGGGGACGAGGGTGACGTCCTCACGCGCGAGCGCCGGGTAGTAGTACTGCGTGAGGACGGGACGCTTGCCGTAGTAGGGGTAGTCAGGAGTCAGCTGTGCTCTGAGCTTCGCGTCCGGCACCGCGGTGCGCAGGTACTCTTCGGCGAGTGCCTGCATCCGGCGGTTGGCCCGGGTTCCCAGGCGGGCCACCCGCCGCATCCTCTCCAGTTGCGCGAAAGCCTGGAGCCGTCTGCGGCGCACGAGCCACCGGCTCGCGGCGAGCCGCTCGATCTCGTCCGGGGTGTAATCCCGGTCGGGTTTCGGCATCACCCAGCCCGGCTGGCGCTGGAACAGGTACGTGTGCCCCGCCTTCTCGGCCAACGGCGGCAGCACCTGCGCGCTGGTCGAGCCCGTGCCCACCAGCGCGACTCGTTTGCCGGCCAGGTCCACTGAGTGATCCCACCGGGAGGTGTGGAAGCAGGGACCGTGGAATTCCGGCAGGCCCGGCCAGTCCGGGTAGCGGGGGTTGTTGAGCTGGCCCACGCAGCTGACGACATGCCGGGCCTCCCAGCGGCCGCCGTCGGCCGCGGTGACCAGGTAAGTATGGGTTTTCTCGGCCCACCGCACGCTCTCGACCCTGCGGCCGAACCGGAAGTGCGGCCGCAGCCCATGGTCGTCGACGACCTTTTCCATGTACGCCTGGATCTCGGCCTGGCCCGCGTGGGTCCGTCCGAACACGTGCGGCGCGAAGGACAGCGAGTAGAGCTCGGAGGTGACGTCGACCTCCGCGCCCGGGTAGCGGTTGTCCCACCAGGTGCCGCCGAGACCGTCGCTCTGCTCGAGTACCACGAACTTCCCGACACCGCGCCGGCGCAGGTTGTGGGCCGTCGCCACGCCCCCGAATCCGGCACCGATGATCACTACGTCGGTCCGGACCGGCGCCGACTCCTCAGATCTTGGCAGGTCAGCCACTGCGTCGCCCTCCTCGTCCGCGGATTGGAGAAACCATAGGAATGTTTCGAGTATTTGTCTAGACTGGGCGCGACCGTCCGACGACCAAGAGGGTGAGATGGCGACAGTGGACCCTGCCGTGACCGCGGCGAGCTTGCACCGGACCGACCTCCTGATCGGATCCGCCCTGGTGCCCGCGCAGTCCGAAGAGCGGATCGAGGTGATCTCCCCGTTCACCGAGGAGGTCATCGGCTCGATCCCCCGGGTGGCCGAGGCCGAGGCCGACGAGGCGATGCGCCAGGCGCGCAGGGCGTTCGACGACGGCCCCTGGCCGCGCATGGCACCGGCCGAGCGCGGCCGGGCGCTGCTGCGGCTGGCCGACGCACTGGCCGAGCGGAAGGACGAGTCCGCCCTCCTCTACACGCTCGAGACCGGAGTGCCGATCGGCACGAGCCCGGCGCTCGGCCTCGTCACCGACATCATCCTGCGCGCCTACGCCGAGATGGCGATCGCCGGCGGCTTCACCGAGCGGCGGCAGTGGCTCGGGTCCGATCTCACCGTGCGGCAGGAACCCGTCGGGGTCGCGCTGGGGATCTCCCCCTGGAACGCGCCGGTCCCCGGGATCTCCTTCATGCTCGGGCCGGCGCTCGCCGCGGGCTGCCCCATCGTGATCAAGCCCGCAGCCGAGGCGCCGCTGTCGCCCCGGGTCCTCGCCGAGGCCGTCGTGGCGGCCGATCTGCCGCCCGGCGTCGTCAGCATCCTGCCCGGCGACCGCGACCTGGGCGCCTACCTGGTCGAGCATCCCGAGGTCGACAAGATCGCCTTCACCGGAAGCACGGCGGTCGGGGCGTCGATCATGGCCTCGGCCGCGCGGCGGATGGTCCGGGTGACCCTCGAACTCGGCGGAAAAGGACCGGCGATCGTGTGCGATGACGCCGACCTCGACGCCCTGGCCGGCACCCTGGTCAGGGCGGGCATGGGCAACTCGGGTCAGGTGTGCAGCGCGCAGACCCGGATACTGGTGCCGCGGAGCCGGCACGACGAGTTCGTCGAGCGCATCGTCGCCGAGGCCGCGGCGCTGAAAGTCGGGGACCCGATGGACCCCGAGACCGACCTCGGCCCGCTCACGATGGAGCGCCAGCGCACGCGCGTCGAGGACTATCTTGAGATCGGCCGCCGCGAGGGCGCGAAGATCCTCCTTGGCGGCGGCCGCCCGGCAGGCCTCGATCGCGGCTGGTTCATCGAACCGACGATCTTCGGCGATGTCGACCCGGCGATGCGGATCGCCCAGGAGGAGATCTTCGGCCCGGTCCTGTGCGTGCTCACCTACACCGACGATGACGACGCCGTGAAGATCGCCAATGATTCGGCCTATGGCCTGGTCGGCTCGGTCTTCACCACCGACCCTGAGCGCGCGGACCGGATCGCCTCGCGCATGCGGGTGGGCCAGGTGCACGTCAACGGCTACGGCACCTGCCCCGGCCAGCCGTTCGGCGGTTTCAAACGCTCCGGCATCGGGCGCAAGGGCGGCCCCGAGGGGCTCGCCGCATACCAGGAGACAAAGGTGGTGCAGCGGCACCGATGAGCACCGAACCCGCCGATTTCCCGACGATGGACCGGGAACTCCTCGCCGCCCTCCCGGCGCTTCCCCACATCGATTTCCGCGATCTCCGCACCGCTCGTACCGTCCTCGAGGCGGCCGCCGCCGACCAGCTCGCTCGCCTGCCTGACCTCGAGAAACGGTGGGGGGTGCGGATCGAGCAGAGCCGAGCGCCCGGTGAAGTGCCGTTCCTGCTCTTCCAGCCGCCGCCCGGACCCACCGCCGTCCCGGCGTTGATGTGGGTGCACGGCGGCGGGTTCGCCGTCGGCGCCGCCGCGCTCGAGGCCGAGTTCTGCGCGGAACTCTCCGCCCGTGCGAAGGCCGTGGTGGCGGTGCCTGACTACCGGCTCGCCCCGGAACATCCATTCCCGGCCGCGCTCGACGACTGCTACGCCACCCTCCGCAGTCTGCACGACGGCGCGGCACGTGTGGACACCGAGCGGCTCGCGGTGGGCGGGCAGAGTGCCGGCGGCGGCCTCGCCGCAGCCACCGCACTCCTCGCCCGCGACCGCGGGGAGATCGGCGTCCAGCACCTCGTGCTCGAATCCCCAGAGCTCGACGACCGGTTGACGACGCACTCGATGAAGACGTTCACGACCACACCCGTCTGGACGCGAGCCGCAGCAGAACTGTCCTGGGCGCACTATCTCGGCTCGGACCGCGACGAGGTGCCGCCGTACGCCGTCCCCGCCCGAGCCGAGACCCTCGCCGGGCTCCCACCCACCTACATCGGGCTCGCCGAACTCGACCCACTCCGCGACGAGGGCCTTGACTTCGCGAGGAGGCTTCTACATTCGGGCGTCAGCGTCGAGCTGCACCTTTTCCCCGGAACCTTTCACCGCTCGTCGACGGTGCCGGCGGCCGTCTCCCGCCGATCGCGCACCGAGATCATCGAGACCGTCGCACGCCGCCTCCGCACCCGTTGATCCGGAGCAACGCCGCATCGTCGTCCCGGCGAAGCAACGTGTCCCTGGCCTGCGGTGTACCGGCGGTGCGGCCGTGTGGACCCGCAGTCCGGAAAGACCTGGGCCTCCGTGCTCCCCGAGGCCGCTCACCGCGCTGCGGAGACGACCGCCGCCTGGTCCCCGGCTCCAGACGCCGCGGTAAGTTTGGCAGCGGGCCGAACCCGCCAGGGCCGGGGCGTAAGAAAAACGGCAGCGCCGCCGTCCGCAGCGATGCTGACCATCCGGCGCAGCGGCGAGACGTCGCCGGGTCACAGTCTTGGCTCAGAGACCGAAGCGCGATCGCACCCAGGCGAATCTTCAGCCAGTCGTGACCGATGCACCTCCGTCCAAGCGCCCTGCCTCGCCGCCGAAGCCCTCGAAGCCGCCGTAGAAGGATCAAGATGAAGGTGACCCACTGGCCATTGTTCCAACTGCGGTTGCGCACACCACGGTTGGAACTACGGCTTCCTACGCTCGCAGAACTCGACGCGCTCGCCCAGCTATCCACCGAAGGTGTCCACGACCCGGATTGGATGCCGTTCGCCGTCCCGTGGACAGACCTACCGCCCGCCGAACGAGCCCGGGGCCTCATGCAGTTCCACTGGCGACATTTGGCCAACTGGTCCCCGCAGGACTGGAACCTGCAACTCGGGGTCTTTGTGGACGACCACATCGTCGGAGTGCAAGGCATCATGGCCAGGGACTTCACGATCCTGCGTGAGGTCAGTACCGGTTCCTGGCTGGGGCAGCGCTACCAGGGGCAAGGCATCGGCACCGAGATGCGTGCCGCCGTACTGGAACTGGCCTTCACCGGGCTGGGCGCCGACTCAGCCGTTACCGCCGCGCTGACCGACAACGCCGCCTCCGCCGCGATCTCCAGGAAGCTCGGATACCAGCCCAACGGGATCGTCCGTACCCGCGTTCGCGACACGCTCGGCCACGAGCAACGGTTCAAACTCGACCGCGACCGCTGGCAGCAACACCGAACAGCGCCCGTTCAGATCCACGATCTCGAACGGGAGTGGTTCCTCCTCAGGGACTGAGGTGATCAGGCTGCGAGGTCGTGTTCCTCGTGGTTCTAGGCGAACCGGTCGTCTTGGCCAACGGACCTGGACATCGTCGCCGTGATCACCCGCGTTCTCGTGGGATCCACGGGGAGTGAGACGTGTCGCCCGGCCCCGCTGATGAGCGCGGGTGATCATAATGGGGATGTGCCTTCAGTTCTCGTAATCGGTGTAGATCCCCACTCGGTTCCCGGGATGGACGGGGACGCGGTCCTAGCTCTGCTCGACAAGGACTTGGAGCGACTCCACGGAGAGGGCATCGAAGCCGTCTCGGCCCTGGTTCGGATTGACGAGCAGCCCGAGGCCGCCGTGGTCACGCCTTTGTCCGCACGGGAGTGGGATGTCGTCGTCATCGGTGGTGGCATCCGTAAGCCGGAGCCTCTCCTGCCCCTGTTCGAACAGGTCGTGAACCTGACCCGCCGATACGCCCCAGGCGCTGCGATCGCTTTCAACGCCAGCGTCGACGACACCTACGAAGCCGCCAAACGCCGCCTGTGAAGTTGAGCAGGAGTCGTTGCGCGAGGTGAGGTACACCGGGGCGCGGTTCGTGAAGGCGTCGGCGTTCGCCGTGCGGTCCGACATACGGATCCGGTTGACCCGGGCGACGAACTCCGACGGATAGCCCGCCCGCACCGGCGCGTGGCGATCAGCGTATGGAGACGTCGTTGTAGACGTTGATCGCGCCGTCCCCGTGGTTGGCCGAGCGCGCCTCGATGTCGATGGGCACTCCGCTGGAGTTGACGGTCCGGTGGCTGTAGGCGCCGACGATGTAGCCGCCGCCCCACGAGGCCAGTTCCGTCAGCCACGGCCCGCCGCTGGCGCCGTGGTGCATGTCGCAGCTCAGCCCGATCAGGTCGTCGCTGGAGCTCTTTCGGTAGGTCTGCCCGGTGCAGTAGTACAGCCTGCTGCCGTTGGCCGGGAAGTCGGTGCGGTTGTAGCCGCTCTGTGGGTAGCCGAAGTCGGTGACGGAGAACGACTGGCCGTAGCCGAACCGGTACCCCTGCGCGCCGAGGAAATTCTGCATGCTGCCGCGTGCCGTCTGCGGATAGAACGCGATCGCGGCCACGTCATAGTGGGGATCGCCGCTGTTCGCCCATCCGACGGTGGTGTTGGCGTACTTCCACGACCATGTGCCCCACGGAATGTTGCCGTTGTCGGTGTCGGGCACGAAGTTGAAGTTGGAGAAGTAGCCGCCGCCGCTGCCCGCGTTGATGCAGTGGCCGGCGGTCCAGACCGTGTTCAGGTTCGCCGCGGTGATCACGCTGCCCGTGCAATATCCGCCGCTGCCGTCCGTGCGGGTGAAGTAGAGCTTCCCGGTCGTCAAGGCGGGCATCGTGCCGTGCGGGCTCCACAGGGCCGCGGCCGACCCGGCGAGGAGCCTCGCCGCGCCGTTCGGGCGGGCGCCCGTCTTGGCCGGTGCGGTGGGCGCCGCTGAGATTGCGGGCAGCCGGTCGGCCGTCGGCGCCGCGGTCTTCGCCGACTTGACCGGCATCGGCTCCGGCGTCGCGGCGGCCATACGCGCCTTGGTCCAGTACGCCGCCGCCGAGCGCGCACCCGCGCTGGTGTTGACGATGCCGCTGGCGGCGGCCTGCGGCGGGGCGCCGGCGCCGGGCGCGGCGGCCGGTCTGGCTGCCGCCGTGTTCGCGCCGGCCAGAGCGAGCGACGCCGCCATCACCGTGATCGCCAGTGTCTTGCTGGTTAACCTCATGAAAGTGAACCCCATCATTTTCGCGTCGGCTCTAACGAGTCGACTCTGATGGGAACAACTAAGTCAGGATGGGGTTTACTGGTCAATAGAAGGTGATGTCCTCCTACGGTCAGTCCGGATGCGGACGGGGGCAGCCATTTTTCAGAAGTCCGAAATTCGGATTCTTGTCTCGCGAAGCGCGTAATGGACCGTAAGGGTGTCGCTGTCGACCTGGGCGAAGAACTCCTGTAGATTCTTGCTCAGGCGATGGCATAATCGAAGTCGGTGCCGCAGGATGGCCTCCCCGGTCGGGGGTAGATCATCCTCGGTGGTCGCGAGGCAGCCAGACCGGTAATACGGTCACAGGTAGTCCTTAACGGTGAACAGGCCCTCAATATCGGCGGTGGGCTGCAGGCCATCCGGTTCTCCGAGAGCCGCGATCTTGCGAGACGCCATCTGCACCGCGTCGGCGGCTGCGCGGACCTTGGTCTCAGGCCCGTCCACCAGTGCCCGCATGTCCAGGCGTCAGCCCATGATGGCGACGAAGGCGTGTTTCCGATGCCGCCTACTGGGACGCGGACGAGGCGTACGAGCAGGCCGTCGACGGCCTGCGATGCCGCGCTGGAACGGATGCGCGATGGTGCGGTGGCCGGTCCCCGCGCTGCTGCCGTGCCGGGTGATCGACGACGGGATCGCCCGGTAGTCCAAGCGGGCCGTGTCGATGCTGGCGGCGCTGCCGGGCAGTTCAAAGGCACTTTTTCGGGTTCGAGTGAGCAACCCTTGTCTCGTGTGATGGCCCGTGATTAGCGGGTCTCACCGAATACCATGCGGTGCCGGCGTGCGGTGTCCATGTACTCACGCACACGATGGATCAGCCCGTCCCGCAGCTCGAAGACAAAGCAGTGAGCTGATTCCATCCTCAGCTGACTTGGTGGTGAAGGGTGAGAACGGTCTGAACGACGGTGGTCGGGCGGCTGGGTGAGCACCGGGCCTTGCGCAGGATGCGCCCTCTGAGGCCCGGCTGGGGGATGGCCCCTCAGTCTTTGCGTCAAGCCGCACGATTCTGTGGCGCAACTGCCCCTGACCAACAGGAACATTCCCTCCAGGGGAATACTGCGGATCTGCCTAAAACGCGGCGGGGTGCAAGTCCCCTCACCGGACGACCGAGTGAGGAACCTCTACAGAACGTGATAGGCGGGGCCGCCTGCTCGCCGCGCCGGGGATTGGCGCGTGCGCTCTCGGTGCGTTCCCGCAGCATGGTCACGTGGTGACCGACCTGTTCCATCTTCCCTACGCCATGTGGCCGGCAGATCACGATGGTCCGGTGGTGACCGCAGTCCTACCGGTCTATGCGGTGTTCATCGGGTCGGGCTTGCTGGCCTACTATCTGGCGCTGGCAGGGGCAATCACTGAAGCCGTTCGGGACGCCACCCTGCAAAGGCGCCCGCCGCCTGCACACGACCCCCACGCACGGACGCTCCCCAGAGAGCCTCTGAGTCTTGATCGTGCCGAATACGTGCCCATGTCACTGGCTAGGGATCACGGGCGCAGGGAGTTTTGCCAAGTGAAACAGGCAGGGTGCGTACCCCGCCGGGCGCCGTTCACTGAAAAAGCGGAAGGTCGGGGGTTCGACCCCAGGACGCGCCGCCGTTGGGTGAGGAGCGCGAAACCGCGTTCGCCCCGGCAACGCGGAGCGCGTAGCAGCAGGTCATGTGCGCGGGTGTCGGTGTCGAGTCCGGCCCGCGGGTGGGGGATTGGGGTGAACATGCCGATGCCGGCGCCTTCGTAGCCTAGGTCGCCAGCGTGGGCAGCCCTTCGGCGGCGGCCTTGTAGAGCGCGCCCAAGAAACCTCACAGCCCAGCAAGTCGGCGCTTAGCGGTTGGTGAGATGGGGGCTGGCGATAGTGGCGAGTTCGGTGCGGTTGGCGACGGCTAGTTTGGCGTAGATGTGGGAGAGGTGGGTTTTGACGGTGCTGCGGCTCATGAAGAGGCGGGCGCCTATTTCGGGGTTGCTCAGTCCTTCGGTGGCCAGCCGGACCACGGTCTGTTCGGTGGGGGTGAGGCTGGCCCAGCCGGTGGATGGGCGGCCTCGCTTGCCGCGGGCGCGGCGGGCGTAGTCGATCGCGTCCTGGAGGCTGAGGGTGTGGCCTTCGGTCCATGCGGGGTCGTGCGCCTTGTCTTCCGCCGTCGTACGGAGGTCGGCGTGATTCTGGGGTGGCCGCGGGAAGCCCATGTCCTGCCGGGCGCGGTCGCAGGCGGCGAGCAGCCGTACGGCTTCGGGGCTGGAGGTGAAGGTGGCGAGGGCTTCGAGGCTGTCGATGCAGGACGGCCACAGGCCGTGGTCGGTGCGGAGGGCCAGCGCTTGGTGGTGGAGGTCCTCCGCCTGATCGGGGTCGGCCAGGTAGGCGGATTGTTCGAGTGCGTCGGCGACTACCCGGGGCATCCCGATTCGCTGGGCCACCTTGAGGGCGCGCTCAGCCGCGGAGGCGGCGGCCTGGGTGTCGCCGATAGAGCGGAGCGCCGCGGCAAGGCCGATCAGCGTTTGCGGAGTCAGGTAGCTCTCGACGTCGCCGTCGAGCCGCCCGGCCTCACGCTTGAACCATGTGACGGCGTCGGCGGGCCGTCCTGCCTGTAGGTGCAGGTAGCCCTTGGCCCGTGCCAGCCCTGGTACGAACGGGGGCGCGTCGGCGTCGGCGACCAGCCGGACGATCGGATCAAGGGCCGCGTGTGCGGCGTCGAGGCGTCCCGCGGCCGCTTCCACGGTGGCCAGCACGCCGGCGGCGGATCCGATGCGGTGGTAGTCGGCGAGGGGCCGGGCCGTGCGTACCGCCTCGACGGCGAGTTCGCGGGCCTGCAAGAGGTCGCCGGTGCAGACCGCGCTGGACGCCATGAAGGCGAGGGCCGTCGAGGCGACACCTCGGTCGCCTCGCCGTACCAGCCCCTGGACGGCCTCCCGCAGCAGTGGCACGGCCTCCTCGTGCTCGTCGCGGAGGTGCCGGATGATGCCCATCAGGGCCGTCGCCCCGTCGATCACGAAGCCGTCGCCGGCCTGGCGGGCCTGCTCGCGGGCGGCCTCCGCCAGCGACCAGCCGGTGTCGAAATCCTGGTAGAACACGCCGACCGCGCTGAGGAGCCGGGCGAGGCAGGCGGTCGGCGCGTCGCCGACCTCGGTGGCGATGTCCAGCGCGGCCTGTGCCGCGTCGTACTCCAGGCCGAACGGACGGGTCGTGTCGGCGACGAGTGACAGGCCGGTGAGAAGCCTGGCCTGGAGCCTTGTCCGTTCGGCCGGTCCGCGCTCGATGGCCTGATGGAGCAAGACGAGTCCCTCATGGCCGCGTCCGCCCAGATGCCACAGCCAGGGCAGGGCCGCCGTGAGCGCGCGGCCGCGTTCGGGGTCGTCCTGCGACAGGCCCCATTCGGTGGCGGCACGCAGGTTCTCTTGCTCTGCTTCGATCGTGGCGCGCCAGGCATCCTTGTCCTGGGCCAGCAGCGGGGCGGCCTCCTCGATCATGGCCAGGCAGGTGTCGAGATGGCGGTCGCGGATGAGGTCCAGCTCGGCGGAGGCGTCGAGCCGCGCGACGGCGTACCGACGGATCGTCTCCAGCATCCGATAGCGGGTCACATCACCGCCGGTATCGGCGATGACCAGCGACTTGTCGACCAGCCGGCGCAGCCCGCCCAGCACTGCCATCTCGTCGGGCCGCCCGCACACGCCGCGGGCCGCCGCCAGCGTGAAGCCGCCGTGGAAGACGCCCAGCCGTCGGAACAGCACCCGGTCGGCCTCGTCCAGCAGGTCATGGCTCCAGGCCATCGACGCGGCGAGGGTTTGATGCCGCGCCGCCACGCCGCGCGGGCCCCGGATCAGCAGCGAGAACCGGTCGTCCAGCCCGCGCAGGATCTCCTGTGCGGACAACGCGCCCGACCACGCCGCCGCTAGCTCGATGGCCAGCGGGATGCCGTCGAGCCGGGCGCAGGCGGTGCGTACGGCCGCCCTGGCCACTTCGGACTCGGCGGCCTGGACCGACCGTTCGTTGAAGAGGGCGACCGCGTCGTCGCCGCTCAGCGGCGGTACGCGCCAGACGGTTTCGCCCGCGACGTCCAACGGCTCGCGGCTTGTGGCCAGCACCGTGACATGCGGGCAGGCTCGTACGAGCGCGACGGCCACCTCCGCCGCGGCGCCCAGTACGTGCTCGCAGTTGTCCAGGCACACCAGGATCCGGCGGTCCTGGATCTGCCCGGCCAGCGACGCGGAGGCGGTCAGCAGCCCACCCGCCGCGGCCACCAGCTCCTGGACCACCAACGGATCGCCGGTACTCGCCAGATCGGCCCACCAGACCCCGTCCGGCCAGCGTTCCGCCTCCCTGCCCGCCACCTCGACCGCCAGCCGGGTCTTGCCGCAGCCGCCGGGGCCCACCACGGTCACCAGCCGAGCGCCGCGCAGCGCGGTGGCGATCGCGGACAGCTCCGCCGCACGGCCCACGAAGGTCGTGAGCTGCGCCGGGAGGTTGTGATCGGACATCGCGGCACAGTCTGCCAGGCAACGCTCGGCCATGGGTGAGGCCGGCATCGGCCAGGTGGCCGATGTTCCGTGCCGCGCCAGGCGACAGCCTTGAGACATCCGGAGAGAACACGCGAAAGCAGGAGATCGAGATGAGCAAGGTCATCGCCAACATGTCGATGTCGCTGGACGGCTTCATCGCCGACCCGGACGACGGGATCGACCAGCTGTTCGGCTGGATGGGCAACGGCGACGTCGAGGTGCCCACCGCCGTCGACTGGGCGACGTTCCGGATGTCACCGGCCAGCGCCGCCTACATGCGCGAGGCCATGGCCGGAGTGGGCGCCCTGATGACCGGCCGCCACCTGTTCGACATCACGCACGGCTGGGGCGGCACCCACCCGCTGGGCGTGCCGGTCGTCGTGGTCACCCACGAGCCGCCCGCCGACCGGCCGCACGCCGACACCTTCACCTTCGTCGGCGGCGTCAAGGAGGCGGTGGAGCGGGCCAAGCAACTCGCCGGAGAGAAGGACGTGGTCATCGCCAGCTCGAAGATCGCCCAGCAGTGCCTGGACGCCGGCCTCCTGGACGCGATCAGCGTCGACCTCGTCCCGGTCCTCCTGGGCGAGGGCGTCCGCTGGTTCGAGAACCTCAGCAGGACCTCGGTACGCCTCGGCAACCCCACCGTCATCGAGGGCAACGGCGTCACCCACCTGGCCTACTCGGTGACCGGGACGTCCTGACGGGACTAACCGCACACGGGAGGCGCGCTCGAACGCGAGGCCCTGGGCGTGATCGTCGCACTGCTCATCCCGAACCAGAAGGCCGCGCTTAGATGGACACCCCACATGAATCAGGGGTTACGTCGGTCAGCATCCCGGCGCAGGGGCTCCACCGGCCCGCATCCGCCTCGCGGTGAAGCGGCAACGCGGTGAAGTTGCGGCGCTGGTTGGCGGTGTGCAAGGCGTCCCGGCCGTGTGCTTCACCGCCGAGCGCCTGACAGACCTGGGCAAGGCGGTCATGGACACGGCCGAGCGGCTGGCAATGCGCAGCCGTGCGTTGCTCAGCCAGTCGAAAGGTCGGCCCGACTCGACAGGCCGGGGCGAGTCTGCCGATGCTCATGGCCAAGTCGCGGCAAAAGAGGCCGCAGAACGTTCGGGGCAACTTCACCCCTCGGCGCGTGTCGGCTGACGGAGCAGTACCCGGCCGAGGCCGTAGAGGGGGGTGCGCGGCCTGTCGGGCAGAAGGTCACGTCATGGTCTGGTCGAATTCATCCTGGTCAAGAGCGGGGTGGGCCAGAGGGGTGGGATGATCCCGGTCGCGGCGCAGGCCGTCCAGGATGAGTGTGAGGTAGCGCTTCCACAGCTCGGGTGCGACGTTCCGGCTGTGCTGCGTGACGGCCCCGAGCATGAGCTGGATGAGGGGGAAGTCGGACGGTTCGATGTCGTCGCGCAGTTGGCCGGCTTGCTGGGCGCGCGTGATGACAGCGCTGACTGCGGGGGTGAGGCGTTCCCGGGCAGCGGCTGCCCGGTCTTTTCCGTGCGTGCTTTCCAGTAGGGCCTGTCTCAGCCCGCGGTCATCGGCGAAGTCCTGACCGGTGGCAAGGAAGAGCTGCACGAGGCCTTCCCAAGGGTCTTCGTGGGCGAGGGCCTGTTCCGCCAGCGCGATCAAGTGCTGCAAGGCGCCTTCGAAGACGGCGTCGATGAGTTCCTCGCGGTTGGCGAAGCGGCGGTAGGCCGTGCCGACGCCGACGCCCGCATGGCGGGCGATGTCGTCGAGGGTGACATCCAGGCCCCGGCGGGCGAAAAGCTCCTGGGCGGCCGCGATGACGCGCTGCCGGTTGCGTTCCGCATCCGCCCGCAAGGGGCGCACCGGGGGGCTCTCGGGGTGCGCGGCGGAGCTGGTTCGGCGGCTCATGGCTCCCACCTTAGCCGGGAACTGGAGATGTTAACTCCGGTTTTGGTGCTATGGTGAACCTTAAGCGGAGATCGCATCTCCGCTTGGTGTCCAGTATCCGGAGAGTGCCATGAGCGCCCTCACCCGTGAGGAGAGCCCGCCGTGGGCAGAGCAGGCAGAGAGCCGGCGCGGTCGTCTGCGGTCTGCTCTTCGGTCGAGGTGTGCCCGGGCGCGACCCCGACGCCGCGTCCGCGGCCCCAAGACTCCGCCCGAGAGAGATAGAAGATCGTCATGAACACACCCCGCGCCTTGATCGTCGGCATGGGTATCAGCGGCCTGGCCACGGCCATGCGCCTGCGCGAGATCGGCTGGGAGCCCGTCCTCGTCGAACGCGCCTCGCAGAGGCGTCCCGCCGGCTACTTCATCGGCCTGTTCGAGACCGGCCGCGCCACCGCGCAGCGGATGGGCGTGCTCGATGCCATCGGCAACCGGGCCGGCGCCGACAGCGTCACCTACGACATCGAGCGGTCGGGCCGGCGCCGTCCCGGCATGGGATACGGCGACCTGCCCGGCGGGCCCCGCCTGATCCTGCGCGGGGACATCGAGGCCGCCCTCTACGACGTCGTCGCTCCCCACACCGAGATCCGCTACGGCACCACACCGATCGCCATCGACGAACACCCCGACGGAGTGGACGTCACGCTGCGCACCACCGCGGGCGACGAGGCCACCGAGACCAGGGAGCGCTTCGATCTCGTGGTGGGCGCCGACGGCCTGCGCTCCACCGTGCGCCGCATGGCCTTCGGCCCGGATTCACAGTTCATGCGGCCGCTCGGCCACATCATCGGCGCCACGATCCTCAAGGAACCCGTGCCCGGCTACCGGCCCCACGACGGCGTCGTCCTGGCCGAACCCGGCCGCTCCGTATGGACCTTCCCCTTCACCGACCACCGGCCCGGGGTGCTGTTCAACTACCGCACTGACGACGAGGACGCCCAGTTCCACCGCCCGCCCATCGAGTCGCTGCGCCGCGCCTTCGGCCCCGAACCGACCGGGCCCGTGCTGGAACACCTCCTTGAGCAGTTCGAGCAGGCCGACGACTACCTCTTCGACTCCGTCCACCAGGTGGAGATGCCGACCTGGCACACCGACCGCGTCGTCCTGCTCGGCGACTCCGCCTGGTGCATGACCCTCTACTCGGGCATGGGCGCCTCCACCGCCCTGGCCGGTGCGGACCTCCTCGGCACCCTGCTGCAGCGCAACGGCGGCAACACCGCCCGGGCGCTACGCGAATGGGACCAGCGGCTCCGCCCCTTCATCGCCCTCCAACAGCGCGACGGCCGTACGCAGGGCCTGACGATGTTCGTCCCCCAGAGTCGTCGGGACAAGGCCTTGCGGACCCTCACCCAAAGGCTGATGAGCCGTCCGGTCGGCAAGCGTGTGATGAAGACCCTGGTCGCCCGGCAGTTCAAGGAGAAGTCCGTCGACATCGCCGCTGTCTGACCACGACCCCGCCCGACACCGGCGCCGTCCAACCTCCTGGACGGAGACAGCCATCCGCTACAGGAGACATGATGACCACAACGCACCCACACTGATCATCGCCGCCGATGAGCTCCCCGCCGACTCGTCCAACATGCTGGATTCCTGGACCGCCGGGCGGTACGCATTGCCCGGCCTGACCACAACACGCACCATCACCGCCGATGGCACCACGTCGTCCACGAGCACCGACAGGTGGGTGAACCCGTTCTGTCGACGTGTCGTGAGCGGCGGGCCTTCAGCCTGTGGTTCCCTCCACCCGAGGATGTGACCCGCGTCGACGGCTTCCTGCCGGCGGTGACACTGTGGACCTCCGCCGGCACGGGCACCGGGCATTCCTCCACGGCGCGGAACGCCGTCATGTCCGACCCGGCGCAGAAGGTGCCGCCTTGCCCGCGGATGACGATCGCCCGTATCGCGTCGGACTGCCCGAGTGTGCGGATGCGGGCCTCCACCTGGCTCCAGCCCGCGCCCGGACAGGGCGTTCCGCTTGGTCCCGCTTCCGATGGTGATGTTCGCGACGTGGTTGCTCGACGGTGTAGATCCGTCAACTCGCGGAGAGATCTCGGTAAAACCGCCGCGGTCCGGCGTTGCAGACCTCTTGCGTCACGGATCGCGCCAGGTTAGGTCCCCGCGGTCTAGGGGACAGGAACGAGGTATTCCACGGATTCGATCGCTACCGAACGGGTGCCGCGGTCGGCCGTGTGACCCCATCGTCCGCAAGGAGAAGATGCCATGAGCACCATAACGACCAAGGACGGCACCGAGATTTACTACAAGGACTGGGGGGAGGGGCCGGTCGTGACGTTCTCCCACGGCTGGCCGCTGAACTCCGACGCGTGGGACGGGCAGATGCTGTTCCTCGTGCAGCACGGCTTTCGCGTGGTCGCGCACGACCGGCGCGGCCATGGCCGATCCAGCCAGGCATCCACGAGAAACGACATGAACGGCTATGCCGACGATCTCGCGGCCGTGATCGAGGCGCTCGATCTCAACGACGTCAGCCTGGTGGGCCACTCCACGGGCGGCGGAGAGGTCGCGCGCTACATCGGGCGTTACGGAACGAGACGAGTCGCCAAGGCGATCCTGATAGCCGCGGTGCCCCCGCTCATGCTGAAGACCGAGGCCAATCCCGAGGGCCTGCCGATCGAAGTCTTCGATGGCATGCGCGAGACCCTCGTCAAGGACCGCTCGCAGTTCTACAGGGATCTGGCCGTCCAGTTCTACGGTGCCAACAGGCCCGGCGCCGAGGTCTCGCAGGGCATCCTCGACCAGTTCTGGCTCTGGAGCATGCAGTCAGGCCTCAACAACGCCTATCAGAGCATCAAGGCATTCTCGGAGACCGATTTCACCGAAGACCTCGCCAAGTTCGACATTCCAACCCTGGTGCTCCACGGCGAGGACGACCAGATCGTCCCTGTCAAGGACTCGGCAAGGAAGTCGGCGCGGCTCATCAAGGGCGCGAGGGACATCTACTACCCGGGCGCCCCGCATGGCATCACCGCCACGCATCAGGACCAGGTCAACGCCGACCTGCTGAACTTCCTGCAGAGCTAGCCGACGGACCCAGGGCCGGTGTGCCCCTGTGGTTCTCCTCGGTGCAGCGGCCAGACAGCGAGCGCACGCTCTTACCCCGAGTGAGGCGTCGGGTCTGTGACGGCGCGGTTCTGTCGGGTTGGTAATCGACAAAGCAGCTAAAGCAGACATAATCGACTTCTGTATGGTTAAGTCGATCAACGCGTTGACCTTATGCGGCTTCAATATCCGGGTTTGGGGCTGACCTGGGTTTATGCGTTGCTCCGGATGTGGTGATCATTATGCGGCGTCGCGGTATTCGTTGATCACGCCGCTGAGGTGTCGTGTCCGGTCGGTAAGGCCTGCCTGTCGTTTTCAGGCCGGGGTGAGCGTGGTGGCCAGGCTCTGTTTGACGTTCCGGGTGGTCTCGTCGGCGAGGATCTCGGGCAGGCCGTTGGCGATGCCGTGCAGGATCTGGGCGGCGACGTCGGCGGGGTCGGCCTTCTCTGCGGGAATGCCGGCGGCCATATCGGTGTCCATGAGCCCGACGTGGAGCGCCGAGACGGCGATGCCGCGGGGTGCCAGTTCCTCGCGGACCGCGTTGGTCTGCGCCCAGGCGGCGGCCTTGGCCGCCGCGTAGGCCCCGACTCCGGCCGGATGCCACCAGGACAGTACGGACAGGACGTTGAACACGGCGCCGCCACCGTTGCCTTCGATGACCGGTGCGAAGGTCCGTGTCACGGCGAGCGGGCCGAAGAAGTTCGTCTCCATCTCCAGCCGCACCGCCTCCAGATCACTGGCGATCAGAGGGGTGCCGGTGGAGATCCCGGCGTTGTTCACCAGCAGCGTCGCGTCCGATGCGATACCGGCCGCGGCGCGGATCGACTCCTGGTCGGTGACGTCCAGGCGCACCGGGATGACGCCGGTTACGTCCACGCTCTGCGGGCGGCGCGCCGCTGCGTACACCTTCGCTCCGCGCTCCACGAGCCGGGCGGCGAGATGGCGCCCCAGCCCCCGGTTGGCGCCGGTGACCACGGCGACCGCGTCCTTCAGTTCCATGCCTGCTCCCCAGGTCGAGGGCTCATGTGGTCGAGCCCAATTAGATGATGCTTCCAATCTAAATCAGAGGATAGGATAGAAGTCAACCGACATCCAAAAGAGGGGGTGGCCGATGGGCCGCGTGTCGCGGGCGCAAGCACAGGCGAACCGCAGGCGGATCGTGGAAACCGCCTCCCGGCTCTTGCGAGAGCAGGGCACACATGTCAGTGTCGCCGACCTGATGAAGGCGGTCGGCCTGACCCACGGCGGCTTCTACAAGCAGTTCGCCTCCAAACAGGCGCTCATCGACGAAGCCACCACCCACGCGTTCGGCGAACTCACCCGGCGCCATACGGCCGCGCTCGAACAGCACACCGGACGACTCGACGCCGCCCAGCAGGCGCTGATCGACGCCTACCTGTCCGCCGAGCACCGCGACAACCCTGGCGATGGCTGCCCCGTCGCCGCGCTCGCCGGCGAGATGGCCCGCGAACCCGGCGACCACGAGGCCCACCGCGTCTACACCAAGGGCGTCAGTGACTTCGCCGACCGGCTCGCCACCGAAGACCAGGACGGCATCACCCGGCTGTGCACGATGCTCGGCGCACTCCTCCTGGCCCGCGCCACCAAGGACTCCCCCCTCTCGGAAGAGATCCTCACCGCAGCACGGGCAGCCCTGACGGCGACCGCCTGATCCGGCACGTGAGGTTCCGCCGCCCCCGTGAGGACCGAAAACCATGTCACCTTGTGCGGCCCGCGAGTACTCGTGAACGGTCCTCCGAGCCCTGAAGAACGTCCGGCTGCGGTCCTTCCCTGGGAGGCCACGGCCTATTGGGCGGTCGATGTCGAGGGAAGAGGGCTGGGCTGTGTCGGTGAGCCTGTCCACCGGCAGCCGTGGCCCGCTCCATGCCGTCGGCGTCGCTCACCGTCCGGTGCGGCGTCGAGCGGTCGAGTCGCGGACGACGAGCCGGACCGGCAGCACCATGGGCTGCCCCGTGCGTGCCGGTGCTCCATCGATCATGGTGAGCAGGTGCTTCGTGGCGGCCGCGCCTTCGGCGAACAGCGGCGCCGCGACGGTTGTCAGCCGGGGGGTGACGATCTCGCCGACGACGATGTTGTCGAAGGCGATGACGCTGATGTCGGCCGGGACCTTGGCTCCCAGCCGGTCGAGGCCTCTGATGAGCCCGATGGCCATCAGGTCGTTGTAGGTGAGGACCGCCGTCGTCGGCCGTCTGCGCAGTTCTTCGACGGCGGTCTCGCCGCCCTCGATGTTGGGGCTGAACGGGCCGATCCGCCGGACCTTGAGCTTGAGCTCTATGCAGGCCTCGAGCAGGGAACGCCAGCGGATCCCGTTGGCCCAGGACGCCTCCGGTCCCGAGACGTAGGTGATGTGGTCGTGTCCCAGCTCGGCGAGATGCTCGGCTGCCCGCCGCGCGCCCTGGGGATTGTCCGTCACCACGCAGGGCACGTCCGGGATCGCGCGGTTGAGAACCACCACGGGACGCTGCTTGGAGAACCACCGGATGGTGGAGTCCGACATTCGGCTGCTCGCCAAGACGATGCCGTCCACGGACGGCAACGCGCGCTCCAGCGCCGTGCGTTCCAGGCGGTCGGACTCCTGCGCGTCGATCAGCACGGTGGTGTAATCGGCATCGTTCGCCGCTTCCTGTGCCCCGCGGACCATCTCAGTGAACACCGGGTTGCTGATGTCGGCGATGACCAGCGCGACGATGCGCGTACGGGACGTCGTCAGTGCGCGGGCCAGCGGGCTCGTCCGGTAGCCGAGGCGCTCGGCCACCTGCCGGATCCGTTCCGCTGTATCCGCGTTGACGCGGCTTGGCCTTGAGAACGCACGCGACACGGTCGACGGGGCGACCCCGGCCTCCAGCGCGACCTGATAGATGGTAGTGCGCTTGTTCGGCGGTCTGGGGGGCTCGGACATGTCGGCGCTCCCGGCGCTGCTACCAACGAACGATCATGGTAAACCGGTGGTGAGCGCACTGCAATGTCCCAGTAACATCATGTCGTCAACGTGCCGAGGCGTTTCGGACTCCCGGAACCGACGACCGGACGGCGCCACAGCGCTCGACCTGGACACGTCCCGGCCGGCCGTGAGTGACGCGAGCCGGCGAAGGCACCCGCACCTCGTATCGCCGAACCAGGGGCGACCGGCGGCTCCGGCTCCTCGTCCCCGCTTTGGTCTTCGTCGTCGCGCTCTATCCCACTGAGACGTCGCCGGCGATGCACGCACATGGACCGAGCGCTGCGGCGCGGGTTCGCCGCCGAGGCAACTGTTGGCAACCCGTTGCCGCGTATCGCCCCGGCCTGCGTCAATGCTGTGACACACGTCGCACGGGGGCCGACGAGGCGACCACCACTACGGCGATGGGACTGCTATGGATCAGGACCTTCAACCCGCTCGGCGAATGGTGCTGGCCGGTCTCCTCGGCGCCGCGGCCGTACCGGCACTCGGCCGCCCGGCGATGGCCCAGGACGCCGAGCCACCGGGAGCGATTCGTCAACGCGAACGCCACCTCCTCAATGACGACTGGTCGTTCGTCCGCGGCGACCTGAAATCGGCCGCCGATGCGGACGCCGACGGGACGGACTGGAGCGCCGTCACCCTTCCGCACACCTGGAACGCCAAGGACAGCATCGACGACGAACCGGGCTACTACCGGGGACCCGGCTGGTACCGCCGAGCGCTGCGGGTGGACGACCGCTGGCGGGACAAGCGCGTGTTCCTCTACTTCGAAGGCGCGAACCAGGTGGCGGACGTCTTCGTCGACGGCGCGCCGGTCGGACGGCACGTGGGGGGATATGTCGCGTTCTGTGTGGACGTCACCGATCAGCTGCGTCGGGTGAAGCCCGGCCGCGCCGCGACCATCGCCGTTCGCGTCGACAACACCCATAACCCGGACATCCCGCCACTGTGGGCCGACTTCACGTTCTATGGCGGTATCTACCGCAACGTATGGCTCGTCGTCACCGACCCGGTCCACATCGACCTGCTCGATCATGGCTCGTCCGGCATCTATGTCGACACGCCGGACGTGAGCGCGGCCTCGGCCGACGTCCGAGTCCGGGGGCGGGTGGTCAACGCCGAGCCCGAGACCACATGGGTGGACGTCGTCAGCACGGTCGTCGACGCGCGCGGCGGTGAGGTGACCTCGCGCAGAACGCGGCTGGAGATCGGTCGGGGCGAGGCGAGGGACTTCGACCTTTCCCTGCCGGCGATCCGCCGCCCTCGCCTCTGGTCTCCGGAGTCGCCCCACCTCTACAAGGTCATCACGGTGGTGGACGACGGCCGCGGTGGACGCGACCGCGTCGACGCGCCCCTCGGCCTCCGGTGGTACTCGGTGGACGCCGCCACCGGCTTCCATTTGAACGGGTCGTCCTATCCGCTGCGCGGTACGAACCGTCACCAGGACATCGTCGGGAAGGGCAATGCCCTCAGCGACGCCGAGCACGTCCGCGACCTCCAGATCATCAAGTCGATGGGGGCCAACGTGCTGCGCCTGGCCCACTACCCCCAGGCACCCGCGGTCCTTGAGGCCGCCGACCGCCTCGGCGTGATCCTTTGGGAGGAGGCGCCGCTGGTCAGCACCGCCACCATGTCGGACCAGTTCGCCGCGAACAGCGTCAACATGCAGGTCGAGACGATCCGACAGCACTACAACCACCCCAGCATCGTGTTCCGGGGCTACATGAACGAGATCTTCTTGAGGCCGCCCGAGCCCGAGCCGGCAGGGTATGAGCGGTTCGTCGTCAACCTTGCCCGCCGCCTCGAGAAGACGACGCGTGCGGAGGACCCGCGGCGACTGACCGTCATGGCGGTCGACCGCGACGACCGCTACAACAGCTCCGGTATCGCCGACGTCCCGATGATTCTGGGCTGGAACCTGTATCACGGCTGGTACTACGACACCCCCGAGGGTTTCGCCAAGCACCTGGACAAGGAACACGCCGACCACCCGAATCGTCCGCTGTGGCTCAGCGAGTACGGGGCGGACAGCGACAGCCGCCTGCACCGCGTCGACGTCCAGTACCTTCCGGTCGACCCTGCGACGGGCGGGGTGACCTACCAGGACCAGTCGATCGAGTTCCAGCAGCTCTTCAACGAGGTCTACATGCGCGCCATCAACGAACGCCCCTTCCTCGTGGGTACGACCCTGTGGGCGCAATTCGAGTTCGGGTCGGAATTTCGCAGTGGCGCCATCCCGCACGTCAACCAGAAAGGGGTGACGCACGCGGACCGGAGCCCGAAGGACGTCTTCTACCTCTACCAGGCGCTGTGGCGTGACGAGCCCGTCCTGCACATCGCCGGCCACGAGTGGACGCACCGGACCGGCACCGCACCCGACGCCCCGTGGGGAGCGGGCCGGCAGCCCGTGTCGCAGCCCGTGAAGGTATACAGCAACCTGGATTCGGTCGAGTTGTTCATCAACGGGCGGTCGCTGGGCCGCAAGCAGCCGGACGATGTCTGCGCGGCCACCTGGCAGGTGCCGTTCGTCGACGGGGGGAACGAAATCGTCGCTCGAGGGGTGGCCAACGGCAAGGTGGTCACCGACTCCGTCCGCGTCGCGTTCACCTATCAGGCTCCACGGCTCAGCGACGCCTCGGTGCCGTTCCGGCGACTCGCCGTGTCAGCCGGTGCCATCGTCCAGTACACCGACCCGCAATCGCTGGTGTGGGCCGAGGACCGGGCATACACCGACGGCGGCTGGGGCGCCATCGGTGGCACCACGGGCCTCATGAGGAAATGGGTGAACCGCTCGTCGGAGGATCCTCTGTACCAGACGTACCGCGAGGGCATGACCGCCTACCGTTTCGATGTCCCGGCGGGACGGTACAGGGTGCGGCTCCGGTTCACGGAACCATCGGAGAACGCTCGAGGAAATCGCGTATTCAGCGTGCGCCTCAACGAGCATGTGCTCGTGAACGACCTCGACCTGGTGGCCGTCGCCGGGCCACGAACGGCCTACGACCTCGACGGAATCGTCGCCGCGACGAATGCCGATGGGCTGAAGGTCGTGTTCGATCCGACCGTGGGCCGCGCCGTCGTGAGCGGCATCGACGTGACCAGGCTGTAGCCACCTCAATGCACCGCGAGCCGGGGACGCGGCACTTCCAGGCGGCAGGCTCCGGCCTGCCGCCTGGTTGATCTAGCGCGGCGAGGTGGGGAACCGGCACTTCGACTCGGCTGTCCACGTCCTGACGCGGTGTCGAATTCGGCGTGTTCGCGAGGATAGCCTGCATGATCGCGGTTGACCTTCTTCTGCCAGGGGGAGACCGCACCGACGGCGCCGTCAGCTCCTCTGGCCGGGCTGACCGCCCCCAGACAGGGCACAGAGCACGGCGGGCCCGTGCGTGCCGGGACACGCGACGAGCCCGCCTTGATCGACTATTCGTTGAAGAGGCGGCCGTAGTCCGCCATGGCCATGGCCACGTCGGCCTGCGCCCAGAAGCGGTGATAGGTGAACACCGGCGCGGTCGAGCTGGTGCCGTTGGCGAAGGCCCAGACGCGCGCGTAGTCGGGATCCCGCTGGTAGAAGGACCGGATGCTCATGAAGGTCGAGCTCGAGTCGATCGGGTCGCCGTTCGGCATCTTCCCCGTCCAGCCCGAGGGGATGTAGATCGGGTCCTTCACGCGCCTGTAGTCGGTCTTCGTCTCCTTCACCGACACCCCCTTGGCGTCGGTGTGCTTCCAGAGGGCGTCCAGCAGGTCCTTGGCGGCCTGCTTGGCCTTGGCGTCACCGGACTTGGCCGCGTAGTAGCTGAGCGTCCGCGCGAACGCCGCGGCGACGCCCACGTCATCGGTGTGGTCGGCCACCGTGACGTGCAGTCCGGTGTTGGCCGGCGGCATGCCGGTGGTGCTGGACCAGTTGGCGTCCGGCTGCCCGCTCCAGGTCAGCGTGGACGGGATCTTGATGGTCCCCGCGGCCGGGTCGACCGTCGTCTGCGACAGCGCCCAGGTCGTCCACTTGTCGAGGAGGGCCTTGGCATTGGCGTCGCCGGTCACCTGGTAGTACTCGGCCACCCGCTCCATCGACCACGCCTGGAACCCGAACCACTGGTTGCTGGGCGGGTCGTGGTACACCGGCTGCCAGTCGTAGGCCATGCCGAAGAACTTCGTCAGGCCCGACGGCGGCGCGCTGTAACTGCCGCCCCAGCTGTTGGTCACCCCGCCCGCGATGGCGCCCTCGGCGGACTGCAGCCACTTGTAGAGCTGGAGCTGCCGGGTGAGGCTGACCTGCCAGTCGGCCTTGGCGGTCGCGCCCTTCGGGGCGAGCGCGGTGCTGTTCACCAGCGCGTACGCGGCCATGAGGTTCTGGTAGCCGAAGTGCGAGGCGCCGTCCCCGATGCGCCATGCCCAGCCGGCGCTCGAGTCGAGGGCGCCGCCCCACGCGTAGTACCACGACAGCAGGTAGTGCGCGCTGTTCTTACCGGAACCGCCGGGGCAGGAGAACGCCGAGGTGCAGTCGCCGATCTTCTTGAAGTACTTGTCGAAGAACGAGTACCGCAGGTAGTCGCCGAGCTTGCCCGCCTTGGCCGCGGTGGCCGAGACGTCGCCGCCCTTGCCCTGTCCCTTGGCCCAGACGTCCGCCCAGTACGCGGCCTGGACGGCGCGGGCGTCGGCGTCGGGGGCGTTGGTGAACTTCCACTGCTTGGCGTAGCTGGAGTCCTTGATGAACAGGTCCAGGTAGCCGTTGGCGCCGCCGTACTTGAAAGCGTCGCAGGTCGGTTGCGGGACGGTCTCGAAGACCGACTCCTGAGACCCGCGCTGGTAGGTGTTGATGTAGGAGGGGCCGTCGGCGCTCGGGCCGTTCTCGCAGCCGCCGCCCGGCGTGTTGCCGTAGCCGTAGACGTTGTCCACGTCCTGCAGCCAGTGCATGCCGTAGATGTCGTCGGTTCCGTACGCCGACTTCAACTCGCCCGCGATCGGGTCCTGGCCCACCGGCACACTCGGGTCGATCTGCGACGGGTAGTCGCTCACCTGCGGGTGCTCGGCGGCATAGGTGGCCGGTTTGCTCGCCTGGTAGAAGGAGCCGGTCGGCTGGTCGGCGTGCGTCGGGATCATGTACTTCTCCATCAACGCCCAGGAGGAGTTGAAGGGGCCCCAGTTCTGGGTGACCTTGCCGTACATGGCCTCGAGCCAGATGAGGTAGCTGTAGGCCTCCGAGGTCGTCTCGTGGCCGTGGTCGGGCGCCTCGACCATGAAGGTCTCCACCGAGTGGTACGGGATGCCCTCCGGGCTGAAGTAGCCGCTCGCCGGATTCTTGATCTTGTTGTACTGGTCGAGGAAGCGCTGGGTGTAGACGCTCGTGCCGGCGGCGGCCTGGGTCACGGTCACCGCGGCCGCGGCGTAGCCGGTCGCGGTGGAGGTGAACGTCGCCTGGCCGGTACCGGAGGCGTTCGCGGTGATCTCCACGTCCTGCGCGGCGGACCAGTTCTGCGGGGTGAAGGTGAGGGTGCCGCCGCCGGTCACCGACAGGCCGGTGTTGCCTGCGGTCCGGGTGGTCGTCACGGTCACGTTCGCCGCCGGCGCCTTCGACAGCTTGACGCCGTAGGTCGCCTTGGCCCCCTGCGCGACGGTGAGCGTGACGGGGCTCGCCACGATGCTCGCGCTGCCGGTCACGGTGATGCCGACCGGGGCCGACTCGCCGGACGCGCCGGTGCTGTCGGTCACCTTGGCGTAGAGCGAGTGGGCGCCGGCCCTGGCGGGCGACCAGTCCAGGGTGTACGGAGCGGTCGTGTCACCGGCGGCGAGCAGCCCGTCCTGGTTGTAGAACTCCACCTTGGAGACGGTCGCCCCGGACCCGGCGGTCGCGGTGGCGGCCAGTGGGACCGTGCCGCCCACCGAGTAGGTGGCACCGGCGGCCGGGCTGGTCAGCGCCACCGTCGGCTGCGCGGCGGTCTGGTTGCAGCGGACCCCGTTGAGGCTGAAGACGGTGGGGTCGTCGTTGGTCCCGCTGTAGGTGAACTGGGCGCCGACGTTCACCGTCGCGCCCGTGCCGAGGGTCCTGTTCCAGCTCTCGTTCTCCACGGTGATCTGCCGGCCCGACTGCGACCACTTGGCGCTCCAGCCACTGGCCAGCCTCTGGTCGCCGGTGTAGGCGTAGGTCAGTTTCCAGCCGTCCAGGGGGTCGCCCTGGTTGGTGATGTCGATGCTCGCGGTGAAGCCGGTGCTCCAGGCGTTCTTCTTGTAGACGACCTTGCACGACGCAGCCGCGGCCTGCGTGGGCACGGCCACGGCGGCCAGGCCGCCGCAGAGCAGGGTCAGCAGCGCGCTCACCGCCGTGAGCGCGCGCCATCGTTGCCGTCTTCTCACCTGTGCTCCTTCCGGTCGGGTCCCTGGATCAGGCAGGGCGGACTCCGCCGCCGGCGGATCCGGCGGCGGTCACGGCAGGTGGGTCCCTCAGGCGGGGGCCGGGGTCCTCGTCGGCGTCATGCGGACTCGCGGACGATCAGTTTGGTCTTCAGCACCACGCCCCGTCCGGTGACCGGCTTGCCGCCGGTGTGGGCGCGCAGTTCCCGTACCAGGCGGGCACCTAGGTCCTCGGCCGGCTGCCGCACCGTCGTCAGCCGGGGCCGCACCTGCAGGGCGACCGGGGCATCGTCGAAGCCGACGACCGCGACATCGTCGGGGACGCGGCGGCCGGCCCGGCGCAGGGCGCGCAGGGCGCCGACCGCCATCTGGTCGGAGGCGGCGAGCACCGCGTCCAGATCCGGCCGCCGCTCCAGCAGCACGCTCATGACCTGCTCGCCGGAGAGCCGGCCGAAGTCGCCGTGCCCGACCAGCCCGGTGTCCCCCATCCCGGCCTCCCGGACGGCCAGCCTGTAGCCGGCCAGCCGGTCCACTCCGGCACCCATGTCGGACGGGCCCGCGATGGTGCCGATGCGGCGGCGGCCGGAGGCCAGCAGATGCCGGACCGCCGCGCGCGCACCGCCGCGGTTGTCGACGTCGACGTACGGGAGCGGTACCCCGTCGAGCGGCCGCCCGGCCAGCACCACCGGGGCCCCGGCGGACGCCTGCACCAGCGCCGCCAGCTGGTCGCGGCGCGCGCCGACCAGGATGACGCCCGCGGCGTTCCCGCCGCGCAGGTAGTGGGCGGTCGCCCGCCACTCGTCCGCCCTGCCGACCAGGAGGACGACCAGCGGGGCCGGGCCGTCGTGCTCCCGCCGCACCCCCCACAGCAGGCTCGCGTAGAAGTGGTCGCCGACGACCCGGGCGCTTTCGTCGCACAGCACCACCGCGATCGTCCCGGAGGTCTCGTGGTCGGGGGCACGGGTCTGGCGGCGCACGTAGCCGAGCCGTTCCACGGCGGCCTCGACCTGGAGCCGGGCCGCGCGGCTGACCCGGGCCGAGCCGGACAGCACGCGGGACGCGGTGGCCGGGGAGACGCCGGCGAGCCTGGCGACGTGGGCGAGGGTCGGGGCCCGGCCGGCGAGGGCCGGGAGAGCGGAGTCCTCGGACGGTTGGGTGATCGTCACGTGGCACTCCCTTCGTGGTTCCTCCGGCCGTGGGAACCGAGCCGGGGCGGGAGTAGGTGGGAGCGCTCCCAAGAATCTGATCGCACGGGGAATGTGTCAAGGGTCACAAGGCCGCGGAGTTAACCTCGCATTTCCGGAATCTCTCCGCACCGCCCCGGACGGCCCCTCATGGCCGCAGGCCAAAGGCATTCACAGCACCTCTGGCACGGCTCGGGAAATCCATGAAATCTGTGGAAACACTCTTCCCCGCGGCCGTCCGCCCGATCTACCTTCACGACTCAGTACATCGTGGGAGCGCTCCCAAGCACATCGCAGGAGGTCCGATGCGTCCACGGAACCGGCGGCCGGTCTCAGCGGGACGGCCGTCCCGTGCGCTCGCCCTGGCGGTGCTGGCCGCGCTTCCGCTCGCGGGCGGCTGCGGCGGCTCGTCCTCCTCCCGGGCCCCCGCGGCGACCGCCTTCCCGCACGACGCCGCGACGCTGCTCGCCGCGGGCACCGGGAACCTGGAGGGGACGCCGTCGTTCCGGCTCACCATGCGGGTCGCCATGCCCAAGGACGGCGGCCGCCCCGCGCACCGGCTGGACATGAGCGGCGGCTGGGACGCGCGGCGTCCCGCGGGGCGGATGGACGGCGTCCTCAAGGGGACGCGCGCCACCGTCCTGTCGATCGGCGACAGCGAGTACGTGTCGCTTCCGGCGCCGGTCCGGAAGAGCACCGGCAAGTCCTGGCTGAAGGCCGCGGCGGGCACCCGGACCTTCGCCGGGTTCGCCGACGTGCACCGCGTCGCCATGATCCTCCGTACCGCGGAACGGCCGCGGGTGTCGGCGGAGGCCGGTGCCAGATGGCATGTCCAGGGAGTCGTCGACCGGGCCGCCGCATTGCGCGGGATTCCCGATCCGGCCCTCCGCGCATTCGTGAATCTGCTGCCCGCGAAAACGCGCTTCGACCTGTGGACCGACGACGCGGGACGGCCTGACCGAATCCGGCTCGCCCTGTCAGGAGGCGCCGGGAAGATCCAGGGCACCGTCGAGCTCTCGGGCTTCGGCATCCGCCCCGACGTGCGGGAGCCCATCGCCGGGCAGATCCTCACGTCCGCCCCCAAGAGCACGAAGTGAAAGCGGAGATCCCATGAGATCGCTCTCGCCGCGCACCGCCGCCGTCGCCTCGCTGACCGGCGCCCTCTGCCTGGCGGGCTCCCTGGTCACCGGCGGCGGGAACCTCCTGGGCACCGGCACCGCCCGCGCCGACGTCGCCTGCAAGGTCGGCTACGCCAAGAACGACTGGGGCTCGGGCTTCACGGCCACCGTCACCATCACCAACCTGGGTTCGGCGCTGAACGGATGGGAGCTGAAGTACTCCTACTCCGGCGACCAGCAGCTCACCAACGGCTGGAACGGCCGCTGGACGCAGTCCGGCAGGACCGTCACGGTGACCAACGCGAGCTGGAACGGCTCCGTGGCCGCCGGCGGCACGGTCCAGGCGGGCGCCCAGTTCAGCTACACCGGCACCAACACCGACCCGGCGACGTTCACGGTCAACGGCACGACCTGCAACGGCGGCACAGGGCCGACCGATCCACCCACCGGACCGGCGCCACAGCTGAAGGTGTCCGGCAACAAGTTCGTGGACGCCTCGGGCAAGACCGTCACCCTGCGCGGGGTGAACCGGTCCGGCGGCGAGTTCGCCTGCGTCCAGAACAACGGGTTCTGGGACGGGCCGATGGACGCGGCGTCGGTCACCGCAATCAAGAGCTGGAACACCAACGCGGTGCGGGTGCCGCTCAACGCCGACTGCTGGCTCGGCCTGCCCAACGTCAACGCGGCCTACAGGGGCGCCGCGTACCAGAACGCCGTGAAGGGCTACGTCGACCTGCTGGAGCGCAACGGCCTCACGCCCATCGTGGAACTGCACTGGAGCCACGGGCTGTGGTCGGGCTACGACAGCCACTGCCAGACGGCGAACGCCGAGTGCCAGAAACCGATGCCGGACGCCCAGTACGCCACGGAGTTCTGGAAACAGGTCGCCACCGCGTTCAAGGCCGACACGGCGGTGGTGTTCGACCTGTTCAACGAGCCGTACCCCAACAACCTGCAGGTCATGGACTACAACCAGTCGTGGAGGTGCTGGCGGGACGGCGGCTCGGCCTGCCCCGGCCTGACGTTCGAGGCGGCCGGGATGCAGGACCTCCTCGACGCCGTGCGCGGCACCGGCGCGGCCAACGTGGTCCTGGTCGGGGGCAACAGCTACTCCAACGACCTCGGCCAGTGGCCGGCGCAGAAGCCGTCCGACCCCACCGGGAACCTGGCCGCGGCCTGGCACTCGTACAACTTCAACTACTGCAAGGACTCCTCCTGCTGGGACCGGGAACTCGCCCCGGTCGCCGCCCAGGTGCCGCTCGTCGCCGCCGAGATCGGCGAGAACACCTGCGGCCACGGCTACATCGACACGCTGATGGGCTGGCTGGACGCCCACGGCGCGTCGTATCTCGGCTGGACGTGGAACACCTGGAACTGCTCCAGCGGACCCTCGCTGATCAGCTCGTACGACGGGACCCCGACCGCGTACGGTGCCGGGCTCCGCGATCACCTGCGCTCCCTGGCTTCCCGCCGACCCTGACGAACCTCGCCCCCTAAGTCCCGTGACACCGAGGAGGACCCGCATGAGACACCCCCGAGCGCGCATACCCCTGGGCAGAGCCCGGGCGATCTCCCTGCGGCGCGGCACGGCGGCCGGAGCGGCGGCGGTGCTGCTCGCCTCCGGAACGGTCGCCCTGGCACAGACCCAGGCGAGCGCCGCCGTGGGCTGCAAGGTCGACTACGCCACCAACCAGTGGAGCAACGGATTCACCGCGACCGTGACGCTCAACAACCTCGGTGACGCGGTCAACGGCTGGACCCTGGAATGGGACTTCGCCGGCGACCAGAAGATCACCCAGGGATGGAACGGGACGTTCACACAGTCGGGCAAGCACATCACCGTCACGAACCCTTCCTGGAACGCCACCCTCGGCACCGGCGCGTCGGTGAGCCCCGGGTTCCAGGCGACGTACTCGGGCACCAACCAGGCCCCGTCCCAGTTCAAGCTGAACGGCACCGTCTGCACCGGCTCGACCGGCCCGGGGGAACCGCCCCCGGGCGGCAGCCGGGTGGACAACCCGTACGCCGGCGCCAAGGTGTACGTGAACCCCGAATGGTCCGCCAAGGCAGCGGCCGAACCGAACGGCACCAAGATCTCCAACCAGCCGACCGGCGTGTGGCTGGACCGGATCGCGGCGATCGAGGGCACGGGCGGGGCCAGGGGCCTGCGCGGCCACTTGGACGAGGCGCTCAAGCAGGGCGCCGGGCTGATCCAGCTCGTCGTCTACGACCTGCCCGGCCGGGACTGCGCGGCGCTGGCGTCCAACGGCGAACTCGGGCCCAATGACCTGGACAAGTACAAGACCCAGTTCATCGACCCGATCGCGCGGATCCTCGGCGACGCCAAGTACGCGAACCTGCGGATCGTCACGGTCGTGGAGATCGACTCGCTGCCCAACCTGATCACCAACACCGGCGGCAGGCCGACCGCCACGCCGGCGTGCGACACGATGAAGGCCAACGGCAACTACGTCAACGGCATCGCCTACGCGCTCGGCAAGCTGGGCGCCGTCCCGAACGTCTACAACTACCTCGACGTCGGCCACCACGGCTGGCTCGGCTGGGACGACAACTTCGGCCCGTCCGCCGAACTGCTCGCGCAGGCCGCCAGGGCGTCCGGCTCGGTGTCGAACGTCGCGGGCTTCATCAGCAACACCGCCAACTACGGGGCGCTCCAGGAGCCCTACTTCACCATCAACGACACCGTCGGGAGCAAGTCCGTCCGCGAGTCCAAGTGGATCGACTGGAACCGTTACACCGACGAACTGTCCTACGCCCAGGCCTTCCGTCAGCGGCTCGTGCAGGCCGGGTTCGACTCCGGCGTCGGAATGCTGATCGACACCGGCCGCAACGGCTGGGGTGGCGCGAACCGCCCGGCCGGTCCCGGGCCGAAGACCACCGTCGACACCTACATCGACGGAGGTCGCCTCGATCGCCGGATCCACCTCGGCAACTGGTGCAACCAGTCCGGGGCGGGAATCGGCGAGCGGCCGAAGGCCTCGCCCGCGTCCGGAATCGACGCCTACGTGTGGATGAAGCCTCCGGGCGAGTCGGACGGGGCGAGCAAGGAGATTCCGAACACCGAAGGCAAGGGCTTCGACCGGATGTGCGACCCGACGTACACCGGCAACCCGCGCAATAACTACAACATGAGCGGCGCCCTGCCGGACGCGCCGCTGTCCGGCCACTGGTTCTCCGCCCAGTTCCGGGAGCTGCTGATGAACGCCTACCCGGCTCTCCCGTAACCCCCGATCGAGGACGGCCCCGTGATCGCCGATCACGGGGCCGTCGCCCGTCCGGTCAGGACCCCATGCAGTGCGGGGCCGGGGCGGTCGCGGAGCCCGCGGACTTCGCGGTGAACCCGAACACGGTCGAGGCGCCGGTGGCCAGCGCGCCGTTCCAGCTCGCGTTCTTGACCGTCGCATCGACACCGGACTGCGTGTAGGTCCCGCTCCACAGGGAGTCGACGGTCTCACCGTTCGCGAACGTGAGGTGCGTCGTCCAGCCGTTCAGCGGGACGGTACCGGAGTTGGTCACCTTGACCTCGCCCTGGTAACCGCCGTTCCACGAGGAGACCGTGCGGAACGCGGCGGTGCAGGCCATGCCCGGTTGCGGGGTGGGCGTCGTCGGCGGGTTGGAGCCGCCGCCCACGCCGGTCACCTCGCCCTTGCCGCCGTCGAAGACCACGTCGGAGCAGTTGTAGAAGGTCTCGTTGCTGTCGGAGCGCTGCCACACCGTGTAGATGAGGTGGCGCCCGCTCTTACCGGTGGGGAGCTTGGCGTTCCAGTAGTAGTAGGAGGACTCGTTGCCGGGCCCGCCGACACTCGGCGGGTCGGTGACGCTGTAGAACGGCTGGTCCTCCAGGTCGTTCCAGGCGAGCGGCCGGGTGGGGCTCCAGCTGTCCTTGGTGATGTAGGTCCTGAACGTCCCCGGGTGGGCCGCCCACTTGTTGAAGCGGAACTGGAAGTCTGCCCCGGAGGTCAGGTGGGTCAGCGGCCAGTCGTTGCGGGCGAGGTCGTAGCCGTTGAAGTCGTACACGACCGCGCCGGCGCTGCACGCCTTGCCGTCTGGGATGAAGCCGCGGGTGCGGCCCGCGCCGTCCGAGCGCAGGACGGCGAACCAGTTGTACAGCGAGGTGGTGCCGCTCTGGGCGACGGCCGCCGCGCACGCGGGGTTGTTCGGCTTGATCTCGCCGGTCGGGCTCAGGCCGTCCTTCCAGCACAGGTACGTGCGGCTGCCAGGCATCATCGTCGCGCCGTGCGCGGACGCGGGCGTGGCGGGCAGCAGCGCCCCGAGGGGCATCGTCAGGCCGAGCGCGGCCCCGGCAAGGGCCGCTCTTCGTCGCGTTCTCACGCTTCCTCCTGTCCTCCGGCCATCTGAAGGGGCTGTCGCGCTGGACGGTAACTCCGTTCCGCCGAGCCGGTGAACAGGCCTTTCAACCTTTCACAGGCCACCGCTCGATCAGGCCGAATGCCTCGACGCGGCCGGTGGCGAGTCCATGACGTTGACGGTCGGCTCAGGGCGATGCTGCACAGTTGTTCAGCATCGGATCGTTTCCTTGAAGGGGCGGCGCGCGGTCGTGACCGGGGGCGGTCGCGGGCTGGGCAGGGCGATCGCGTCGCGCCTGGCCGAGGCCGGTGCCGACCTGCTGATCGGTGACATCGGCGGCCTGGACATCTGGGTCGACAACGCCGGCATTTTCCCGAGCGTCCCGCTGCTGGAGATGAACGAGGACACCTGGGACGAGGTGTTCGCCGTGCGCGGTCTCACGAGCGCACGACGACACCCCCGCCGACCGACCTCATGTTGACCGGCCCGATCGGCCGCGGCGGCTCTCCGGACGACATCGCGCGTGTGGTCCTGTTCTGCGCATCCGACATGTCGGCCTTCATGACGGGCAGCACACTGCTCGCCGACGGCGGCGACACCGCCTGATGCGTGACTCGAGCCAGGGCTTCGGGCGAAGTCGGTTCTGACTACGCGGCCGTGTGACGTCCGAACGCGCGGAGCAAGGCCGCGACCTGCTCCGCGCGGGCGCGCCGGACGAGTCCGGTGCCTGGGAGCGGTGCGTCGTCGAAACCGTGGAAGGCGCCAGGCCACAGGTGAAACTCGACGGAGACACCGGAGCGCACCAGCCGCAGGGCGTAGTCGGCGCACTCGTCGCGGAAGACCTCCAGCTCGCCGACGTCCAGGTAGGCCGGGGGAAGCCCGGACAGATCGGCGGCGCGGGCGGGGGCCGCGTAGATGGGGATGTCGGGCCCGCCCGCGTCCGCACCGAGCAGGGCCGACCAGCCGAAGACGTTGAAGGCGCGCGGCCAGGTGATCGCCTCGGCGAAGGCCGCGCTGGACGGGGTGGCGTCTCGATCGTCGAGCATGGGGCAGAGCAGTAGTTGGAAGACCAGGGGAGGTCCGTCCCGGTCGCGGGCGAGCAGGGCGGTGCCCGCGGCCAGACCGCCGCCCGCGCTGATGCCGCCGACGGCCAGGCGCGACGCGTCGATGCCGAGCGAGGCGGCGTTCTCGCAGGTCCAGACGAGCCCGGCGTAGCAGTCCTCCACGGGGGTCGGGTGGGGATGCTCGGGGGCCAGCCGGTAGTCGACCGAGACGGCCACCGCTCCGGTCTCGGCGACATACCGCGACACCCGGGCGTCGTCCGACTCGGGGGAGCCGAGGATCATCCCGCCGCCGTGGATCCAGTAGAGGCAGGGAGCGTCCGGCGCGGCGGCCGGCGGCCGGTAGATCCGCACCCGGATCCCCGAACCGGGGACGACCCTGTCCTGCACCCGCACGTCCGGCAACGGTGGTGCGCTGGCCTTCTTCCGCAGCTCCCGCAGGTCGCGCAGCTCGTCCGGGGACAGGCAGGTGTAATCGACCCGGGTCAGGGGCGACCGGGTCAAGGCTTCGCGCAGTTCGGGGTCCAGGTTCGGATGCATGGTCAGTAGGCGAGCGCGATGGACAGGTTGAGGTTCCCGTCGTGCTGGACGAGCAGGATGTGAGTGCGCCGAGCGCCGTCCAGCAGGTAGACCGACGACGCCCTGAAGCTCACCGTCCGCGGTCCGCCCCACCGGAACCGGACGATGCCCCGGCGCCGGTGCAGGTCCAGGCCGTCGGCGGTGGTCGTGACCGAGCCGCCGTAGGGAGCCGTCGTCCCATTGGTGAAGACGACGGTGTCGGAGGCGCGCAGCACGAGCGGGATCTGCTCACCGGCTGCCGAGTTCGCGCGGACCGACCTGGTCAGCATCCCGTCGGCGGCCGTCACGGTGGTGACCACCGAGGAGGTGGGGGTGTGGAAGCGGAAGGCGTAGGGGGAGCCGCCGAGGAACTCGACGGGCTGAGGGCCGTCGGCGTCCGCGACCTGGCCGGGGAAGACCGTCGCCCAGCAGCCGTGGTCGTTGTTGTTCAGCGACTGGATCACGGTTCCTGCGACCGGGTGCCACAGAAAGGTCAAACCGGTGCGGGAATGGGTGGTGGCCCGGCGCGTCCCGAAGTAGCCGCCCAGATAGAGGTCGCGCCGGCGGAGGAAAAGGAAGTCCTGGCCGAGGTCGCCGCGGTGCTCGGTGAAGTTCTTTGACGCCAGGTAGGGGAGTCGCGCGATCGCGGAGTCCTTGGCCCGCCGGGTCGCGAAGCGCTCGCCGTAGAACCCGTGGGCGATGATGCGCGGCGAGGTGTCGGGTTTGACGAGGGCAGGGATGGGCTCGGGGTCGGCGGTCCAGGCCGTCCGGGCGGCGGCGAGGTCCTCGCGCGCCGACAGGAACGCCCCGAGCGCGGGCACGTCCGGGACGAACTGCCCGCTCAGCGCGGTCCGCTCCGGATCGGGCCTGGTGTCGTTGTAGAACAGGGCGCTGGTGCGGGACGACGGCCCGATGTTGGTGATCCAGCCGGACCCGTCGGGCTCGCGCAGCATGTTGTAGCCGAGCCAGCCTGTGTAGGCGGATGCCATCGTGACGAGCCGGGAGTCGCCGCTCTGCCGCCGGCAATCGGCCAGCTCGGGCAGCATCACCTCGAAGTTGTAGTTCATGTCGGCCCCCGACTTCTCGTAGAAGAAGCCCGCGGGGCTCTGCCCGTGGGCGGCCAGCCGGCCGATCGCGGCGGTGAGGCGCGAGCGCAGGGCCGCGTCCGGGTCCTGTCTGAGGGCGAGGGCAGACCCGGCGAGCCCGGCGGTGACCTGGTTGGCGAAGGTCAGGTCGCTCTGCCAGACGCTCTCGTTGGACGGATCGAGCAGCCAGGTCATGGCCGTCCGCAGCGCCGCGGTGATCCGGGTACGGCGGGCGGGCAGCGCGTTCGCCGACCGCAGCAGCGACTGGACCTTGCTGAGGTAGCCGAGCGCGAACCCCGTCGCCGCGAGGGAGTGCTCGCTGCCGGAGTACTCGGGCCAGGTACCGTCGGGGTGTTGCAGCCCCAGGTAGTGGCCGAGGGCCGCGTCGAGCCCCGCGAGTAGCGCCGGATCGCCGGCGTAAGGGTTCCAGGGACGGGCCTTGGCGTAGAACCAGGCCAGGGTCAGGACGTGCTCCTGCACTCGGGCGTTGGTGGCGCTGGCGGGCGTCCGCCACCAGCCGCCGGTGAAGAAGCCGTGGTCGGAGTCGGCGTCGGAGATCTCGTTGACCATCGGGGCGAGCGACACCAGGTAGGACGCGACACGCTGCTCCGCCGGCGCGAAGGCGGTCCGCGCGATCGGGCCGAGCCCGGCCAGGTCGGGCAGCCGGCCCGCGGCGGAGGCGCGGCCCGCGGGTAGGGCGGTGAGCAGCGCGGCCGCTCCCGCTCCGGTCAGCAGACCGCGACGGCTGATGTCTCTGGGCTCGAACACCGTGCCAGCTCCTCGGGGGTGGTGCGGCGACCCTCGCCCTGGGGGACGACGTAAGGTCCGGCTGGCCGCAAAGTCTCATCCCGGCAAGATCAGTCGTCAAGCTGATAATGCGAATTACCACAGGGAAATCGCCCCCTTGACAGCTGCGGGAACGTCGTCTCAGAATGAGGCCCGCCGAGTGCCAATGCGCATTATCACCAGATTGGGCTCCTACTACCGTGACCCCTCCCAGGCGCCTGACGTAGCAGGACATCGCCCGGATGGCCGGCGTGAGCCAGACGACGGTGTCGATGGTGCTGAACAACCGCACCGACACCGAGGTGCGCATCTCCCCTGAGACCCGCGAGCGGGTGCTGCGCGTGATCCGCGAGACCGGCTACATCGCCGATCCCGCCGCGCGCAGGCTCGCCGAGCGGCGCAACCGGATCATCGGCGTGTTCACCTACGAGGCGGTGTTCCCCTCGGCGAGCGCCGACTTCTATCATCCGTTCCTGCTCGGGATCGAGGAACGGGCCGAGGACGCGGGTTGCGACCTGCTGCTGTTCACCAGTGCCAAGGCGGCTTCGGGGGAGCGGCGGCGGATCTTCAACGCCGACAGCCGGGTCCGACTGGCCGATGGCTGCGTCCTGCTCGGCCGCACCGTCGACCGCGATGACCTCGCCCGGCTGCTGGCCGAGGGCTTCCCCTTCATCTCGATCGGCCGGCGCGACGACGCGGGCGGGCCCGTCCCGTATGTCGGGGTCGACTATCCGCCCGCGGTCCGCGCCCTGGTCGAGCGGGTCAAGGCGCTCGGCCACGTCAGGCTGGCCTATGTCGGGGCGGGCGAGGGCGGTGAGTCGCGGACCGACCGGATGCGCGGCTTCCGCGACGCCGCCGGCCCCCGAGCCCTCCATCTCCCCGTCGAAGCGGGCGGCCACGGCCGGATCCTGGACGAGCTGAGCGCCGCAGGCGTGACCGCCGTGTTCGTCGAGGAACCGGCCGACGGCACCGCCCTGGCCGAGGCCGCCCAGGCCCGCGGCCTTTCGATCCCCGACGACCTGTCGATCCTGGTGCTCGGCACCCCCGACCGGCGTCCCGGCTCCACCGGCTTCACCGGCTTCCGCATCCAGCGGCGCGAGATCGGCTGGCGCGCCGTCGAGCTGCTGACGGACGTTCTCGAACGAGGCGGGATGCCCCAGGAACTGCTGCCGTGCGAGCCCGTCGAGGGCACCACGCTCGCCGCCCCCCGCAACCGGAAGGCTTGACGTGCACGAGATCCATGCGGACGCGGTCGTCGTCGGCGGCGGGCTGGGCGGCGTGGCGGCCGCGCTGGCTCTGCTGCGGGCCGGACGCACCGTGGTCCTGTCCGAAGAGTTCGACTGGCTCGGCGGCCAGCTCACCAGCCAGGCCGTGCCGCCGGATGAGCCGTCGTGGGTGGAGAACTTCGGCGTCACGGCCTCCTACCGGGCGCTGCGCGAGGGCATCCGGCGCTACTACCGCGAGCACTACCCGCTCACCGAGGCGGCGCGGGCGGCCCGCGAGCTCAATCCGGGCGGCGGCCATGTCAGCAGGCTGTGCCACGAGCCGCGCGTCGCGGTGGCGGTGATCGAGGCGATGATCGCCTGCTACCGGGGATCGGGGCTGCTGCGGGTGCTCCAGCCCTACCGGCCGGTCGCCGCCACCGTGGACGGCGACCGGGTCACCTCCGTGACGCTCGGGGGCGACGCGGGCGAGGTGGTCGTCACCGGCGCCTACATCCTGGACGCCACCGAGACCGGCGAGCTCCTCCCGTTGACCGGCACCGAGTACGTCACCGGCTTCGAGGCGCAGGCCGAGACCGGTGAGCCGAGCGCTCCCGCCGAGGCCCAGCCGCTCAACATGCAGGCCGTCTCGGTGTGCTTCGCGATGGACCACCTCGACGGCGACCACACGATCGACCGCCCCGCCTCCTACGATTTCTGGCGCGACTACCAGCCGTCCTTCTGGGGCGACAAGCTCCTGTCCTGGCGCTGCCCGAACCCGCGCACGCTCGAGGTCATGGAGCGTTCCTTCACGCCCAACCCGGACGATGACCCACTCGCCGTCCTGGCCGACCAGCGGATCAGCCCCGGCGACGGCGATCTGTGGACATTCCGCCGGATCGCCGCCCGCCGGAACTTCTTGCCCGGCACCTACGCCAGCGATATCACGCTGGTGAACTGGCCCATGATCGACTACCTGGAGGGGCCGGCCTTCGACGTCCCCGACGCGGCCGGGCACCTGGCCGCGGCCCGCGAACTGTCGAAGTCGGTCCTGTACTGGATGCAGACCGAGGCGCCCCGCCACGACGGCGGCACCGGCTACCCGGGGTTGCGGCTGCGCGGCGATGTCACCGGCTCCACCGACGGCCTCGCCCAGGCCCCCTACATCAGGGAGTCGCGCCGGATCAGGGCGCTGTACACCGTCACCGAACAGGACCTGTCGGTGGCGGTGCGCGGCGACAAGGGCGCGGTCTCCTACCCCGACTCCGTCGGCATCGGGATGTACCGGATCGATCTGCACCCCTCGACCGGTGGCGACAACTACCTCGACGTCGCCTGCTCGCCGTTCGAGATCCCGCTCGGCGCGCTGATCCCGCGGCGCGTCGCCAACCTGCTGCCCGCGAGCAAGAACATCGGCACCACCCACATCACCAACGGCGCCTACCGCCTGCATCCGGTCGAGTGGAACGCGGGAGAGGCCGCGGGCGCGCTCGCCGCGTTCTGCCTGGACCATGCCACCACGCCGCACGCCGTCCGGGAGGACGAGACCCTCCTGACCGACTTCCAGCACCGCCTCACCCGGGACGGCGTCAGCCTGCGCTGGCCCGAGATCGTCGGATACTGAGGAGACCCCCACCCCATGAAACTCCGCGCCCTCGCCGCCGTCGCGGCGCTGCTCGCCACCACCACCGCGTGCGGCGGCTCCTCGAACGACAAGGACCCGCACGCGCTGCGCATGACGATCTGGACCTCCAACGACGCCCACCTGAAGCTCTTCAACGACATCGCCACCGACTACAAGAAGACCCACCCGGACATCACCGAGATCAAGTTCGATCCGATCCCGGTCGAGTCCTACACCACCACCCTGACCACTCAGCTGGCCGGGGGGAACGCCCCCGACCTGGCCTGGATCCTGGAGAGCTCGGCACCCGACTTCGTGGCGTCCGGCGCGCTCGCCCCGCTCAAGTCGAAGGTCGAGAACGGCGCGGAGCTGGTGCCGTCCACGACGAAGCTGTGGGAGAAGGACGGGGAGCTGTACGCCTACCCGTTCTCCACCTCGCCGTTCGGCGTGTTCGTCAACACCGACGCGCTCAAGAAGGCGGGGCAGAAGTCCCCGCAGAAGCTGATCAAGTCGGGCGAGTGGACCTGGGACAAGGTCGAGGCCGTCAACGCCGCCGTCGCCGCGAAGGGCGGCAACGGGCTGGTCATCCGCGACTTCGACTACAAGAACTGGGACAACCTCGCCTCGGTCTGGACGGGCTGGGGCGCCAGGCCCTGGAGCGAGGACGGGAAGACCTGCGGGTTCAACAGCCCGGAGATGACCGAGGCGATGACCTTCCTGCACAAGGCGATCTTCACCGACAAGGCGGTGCCAGGCCCCGGCACCACGGTCGACTTCTTCACCGGCGACGCCGCCATGACGATCACCCAGATCTCCCGTGCGTCACTGCTGAAGGACGTGAAGTTCGGCTGGGACCTGGTTCCGCTGCCGTCCGGGCCGAAGGGAGATTACTTCGTGATCGGCCAGGGCGGGCTCGGCGTGCTGAAGAAGTCCAAGAACGCCGCCGCGGCCGCCGACTTCCTTGCCTTCTTCACCAACCAGGCCAATTCGGCCAAGCTCGCGGCTTACTTCCCGCCGCCGCGCTCCTCGCAGCTCAACGCCGAGACCCTGGCCAAGAGCAACCCGCATCTCAAGCCCGACCAGCTCGAGAAGGTCGTCGTGGCGGGGATCGGCAAGGGCGTCGTCAAGCCGAGCCACACCGGGCAGGCAGAGCTGGCGCAGACCGTCCGGGCGGCGCTCGACCCGATGTGGACGCCCGGCGCGAACGTGAAGTCGGTGCTCGACGGGGTCTGCACGAAGATCCAGCCACTGCTGGGATCGTGATGGCCGCGACCGGGCTGCGGACCCGGGGGGCCGCCCCCCGGGGCTCCTACTGGACGATCCGGCGCCGCGACAACCTCGTCGGCTATCTGATGGCCGCGCCCCAGCTCATCGGCATGGTGCTGTTCGTGCTCATGCCGCTCGGGCTGGTGTTCTGGTACAGCCTCCACGAGTGGAACGTGCTGGCCGGGACGTTCGAGTTCGCCGGCGGCGAGAACTACCGCAAGCTCGTGGCCGACCCGTCGCTGCGGTCGGTGCTCGGCGCGACCGTGCTGTTCTCGATCGGGCTCGTGGTGCTCAACCTGACCTTCGCGCTGGCGCTGGCCGTGCTGCTCAACCAGCGGCTGCGTGGGACGACCATCTTCCGGACCGTGTTCTTCTCGCCGGTCGTGGTCTCGCTGGTCGCCTGGACGGTCACCTGGCAGTTCCTGCTCCAGTCCAACGGCGGGATCAACGGACTGCTCGCCGCGGTCGGGATGACCGGGCCGAACTGGCTGCGCGGGGAGTCGACCGCGATGGTGTCGGTCGTGGTCGTCCAGGTGCTCAAGAACGTCGGGCTCAACATGGTGCTGTTCCTCTCGGCGCTCCAGAGCGTCCCGCGGCAGTTGTACGAGGCCGCCGAGCTGGACGGGGCGGGGGCGTGGACCCGGTTCCGGCGGATCACCCTGCCGCTGATCAGCCCGACCGTACTGCTGACCTCGATCATCACCGTCGTGGGGTCGTTGCAGGTGTTCGCGCAGATCGCGGTGCTCACCCAGGGCGGGCCGGGGACGTCGACGACCGTGCTCGTCTACTACCTGTATCAGCAGGCATTCCAGTTCCACCACTTGGGATACGGGGCCACCCTGTCGGTCCTGCTGTTCGCGATCGTCGCCGCGCTGACCTTCCTGCAGTGGCGGATGCGGCGGAAGTGGGTCTTCCATGAGTCCTAGAACGAGACTGTCCCTGTACGGGTTGATGTGCCTGCTGTGCGTGCCGTTCGTCTTCCCGACCTGGTGGATGGTCACCGCCTCGTTCCAGCCGGCCGCGGACGTGTTCGCCTTCCCCTCGTCGCTGCTGCCCAGCCGGTTCGATCTCACGGCGTACCGGCGGGCGTTCGAGCTCCAGCCGTTCGCGCGGCAGTACTTCAACAGCCTGTACATCGCGCTGATCGTCACAACGGGGACGATGGTCGTGTCGGCGATGGCCGGATACGCCTTCGCGCGGATCCGGTTCCCCGGGCAGAACGTCCTGTTCGTGGTGGTCCTGACAGGGCTGCTGATCCCGAGCGAGGTGACGATCGTTCCGCTGTTCCAGATGTTCCAGAAGGCGGGGATGGTCAACACGCACTGGCCGCTGATCCTCGTGCCGGTGCTGGGAGCGCCGAGCGTGCTGGCGACCTTCATCATGCGGCAGTTCTTCATCAGCCTGCCCGACGAACTGGAGGACGCCGCCCGGGTGGACGGCCTCGGCCGCTTCGGGACCTTCTACCGGGTCGCGCTGCCCCTGGCCAGACCCGCCCTCGGCGCTGTAGCGATCTTCACCTTCCTGCACTCCTGGAACCTCTACCTGGAGCCCGTGGTGTTCCTGTCCTCGAAGGACATGTTCACCCTGCCGCAGGTGCTCACTCAGTTCGTGGACGCCTACGGTGGGCCGATGTGGAACGTCCAACTGGCTGCGGCGACGATGTCGACCCTGCCGATCCTGGTGGTGTTCGTCCTGGCTCAGCGCCAGTTCATCGAGGGCTTGGCCCATTCGGGCCTGAAGGGCTGAAATCTGCGGGCGCTGCGGGAACGTGATCGGTAAACGGCGGATCGAGGACCTGGTGGTCGCGTCGGCGGCCGACATCGAGGAGTTCTGCGCCGCCCGCACGGCCGAGGAGGGCACCGTCTCACAGCGGGAAGTCCGGCCACGGTCTCCTCATCTCGTAACGGGCGATCATGCCGGCCAGGTAGGCGACGAAGAGGTCGGCGATGTCGTTGACCTCCAGCTGGGCGAACCTTCCCCGCAGCAGGGCGGAGCCGGCCTCCGCGTCCAGGCCGGTCCCGTGGGCCTTGAGAACGTCGCCGTTCCGGTCGAGCGTGCAGGTGTACCCGACGGGGGCGGCGGGGACGACGATCGCCGCCATGCGCCGGCCGGGATCCCCGGGGGTAAGGATCTCGGGCAGCTCGCGGCGCAGCTCCCGCCTCCCGAGTGCGAGCAGGATCAGGAACGGCGGTGCGGCTCCAGGCCCGTGCGCCGGCCGCCGGGTCCGCAGGGCCCGCAGCACCTCGGCGTGCGTCGCGAACGAGGTGAGGTGAGGTGGCCCGGGGACGCGCAGGCGCCGGATGGGCAGGCCGGTGAACAGGGAGAGGTCCTCGTCGGCGCCGACGATGTGGACGTCGGGGCAGGACTCGCCGAACAGCAGCCCGGCGAGCAGCGCGTACATCGCGTTGGCCGCGCCCGCGCCGGCCATGCCAAGCCCGCCGGCGCGGAACAGGTCGAAGCTCACCGTCCCGCCGTCCCGGCAGGGCAGGACGAGCTCGCCGGCGGAGGTGAGTCTCGGCAGGCTCTCGCTGCCCATTGCGGCTCCTCGGGGTGGGGCCACAACGGTGACGCTCGGGCACGGGAGTCCAAAGCCGGGGGCGTGTGGCCAGGCGTCATGCGGGCGGTCAGCGGGTCACGACGCCCGTCCCCGCCTCCCAGCGGTAGAACTCGCGCGCCATGGCGTCGGCGGGCGACCGCCAGGTGCGCGGGTCGTAGGCCTCGACGTGCTCCGACAGCGCCTCGCTGAGCTTGCCGAAATCCGGGTGCCGGTGGATGTCGGCGAGGGTGCGGCCGGCGCTCTCCCGCACCTCGCTGAAATGGAAGTAGAGGCCCCGGTAGGCGAGCAGGCTGCGGCTGACGGTGCCGGCGATCTCGGGCAGTTCGGTCCGCTCGTCGGACTCGGCGAACAGCCGTGCCACCTCCTGCTCGGAAGAGGGACGCATCCGGGCGACGATCAGAACCCTGTCCATGGCACCATCCCTGTGTCGGCCCCGCTGCGGGGCGGCCTGACTTCGCGTCTGACTTCGCGTCTGACTTCGCAGAGCGTGCCAGTAAGTGCTTGTGCCCGGCTCGAAGGCCGTTAGGGCGTGGCGTCCGGACGTCGAGCCCGCTTCGAGGACGGGCTGTAAAGCTCGGCGTATGCCCCCTTCGCAGGATGTGAATCGCGTCGCCGCCCCGCGCAAGTTCCCCTTCCGTACGCCGAACCAGTTCCATCCGCCCTGCGAGCACGCGGAGCTGAGGGACACCGAGCCGGTCGCCCGGGTCCAGCTGCCGACCGGGCACGCGGCCTGGGTCGCGACCCGGTACGCCGACGTCCGCCAGGTCTGCACCGACCGGCGGTTCAGCAAGGCGGCGGTGACCGAGCCCGGCGCGCCGCGGCTGATCCCGCTGCAGCGCGGCTCCAAATCCCTGGTGATCATGGATCCGCCGGAGCACACCCGGCTCCGCAAGATCGTGTCCCGCGCGTTCACCGCGCGCCGGGTCGAGGAGCTGCGCCCGCACGTGCGGGAGCTCACCGAGGGGTACGTGGACCGGATGCTCGACCAGGGGCCTCCGGCGGACCTCATCGCCCACCTCGCACTGCCGCTGCCGGTCACCGTCATCTGCGAGCTGCTCGGCGTGCCCGCGGAGGACCGGGAGCGCTTCCAGGGCTGGACCGACGGCATGCTCACCATCGGTGCGCCCGCCCTCGCCCGCGCCGACGAGATCAAGGACTCGGTCGGCAGGCTGCGGGCCTACCTGGCCGAACTGATCGCGGCCAGGGTCGCCGAGGCGTCCGGCGACCTGCTCGGCACGCTCGGCCGGGCGCATGCCGACGAGGGCCGGCTCACCGAGGAGGAGCTGCTCACGTTCGGCATGACGCTGCTGGCCGCCGGCTACCACACCACCACCGCGGCGATCACGCACTCGGTGTTCCACCTGCTGCGCGAGCGTGAGCGATACGAGCTGCTCCGCAAGGACCCCGGGGCGATCCCGGCGGCGGTGGAGGAGCTGCTGCGGTTCGGCCAGATCGGCGGCGGGGCGGGCGCGATTCGCATCGCGGTCGAGGACGTCGAGCTCGGCGGCGTCACCGTGCGCAAGGGCGAAGCGGTGATCCCGCTGTTCAACGCGGCCAACCGCGACCCGGAGGTGTTCACCGACCCCGACACTCTGGAGCTCCGCCGGGAGGACAACCCCCACATCGGCCTGGGGCACGGCATCCACTTCTGCCTCGGCGCGCCGCTCGCCCGGCTGGAGCTGCAGGTCGTCCTCGAGGTGCTGGTACGCCGGTTGCCCGGCCTGCACCTGGTGACGGCGGAGGACGACATCTCCTGGCAGGCCGGGCTGGCCTTCGCGCGGCCGGTCGCGCTGCCGCTGGCCTGGTAGCGACCCCGGTGGCGAAGACGGAACCGGCCCGGTAGGCGATGCGCCTGCCGGGCCGGACCGTGCGGGGTCAGAGTGCCTGCATCACCTGGTACACGTCATAGCCGCGCCCGTTGGAATCGTCGCGGAAGCCGCGGAGCCCCGCGGTCTGCCCCTTGTGCGCCGGGCCCTGCTCCCACCGGCGGAACTCCGCCAGGCTCCGCCACTCGCTGAGCACGGCGAAGCGGCCCGTGTCGAGCGTGGAGCCGAGCAGCTCGCTGCCCAGAAGACCGGGCGTGCCGCGCAGCTCCTCGCACACGCGCGAGTACGCCTCGGGCACGGCATCGGGCTTCGCGTCCGGGGCCGCGTAGTAGACGAGCACCCGCACCCGCGCGCCGGACATCGCCGTCACCGGCCCGGCTCCGGCACCGGGCGGCGGCCGAGGTCGTACACGACGTTCATCGCGACCATGGACCCGTGCAGACGGTACGGATGCAGCTTCTTGCGGTGCTCGACGTGCCCGGCGCTGCGCTCGAACTCCCGGAACCGGGTCTCGTCCACCCAGTCGCTCATGATGTAGTAGACGCCGTCCTCCACCGTGTCGCGCAGCAGCCACTGCCCGAGGTTGGCCGGATTGGAGTTGACCGCGTCCCCGATCGAGTACCAGACCCGTTCGAAGTCCTGCTCCTTGCCGGGGACGATCTGCATCCGCAGCATGACCCGGAAGGCGGCGCCGGCCTGCTCTGGCCGCGTCATCGTCACATGCCTCCGTCGACGTTGATGGTCTCGCCGGTGACGTACCGGGACTGGGGGCCGGCCAGGAACAGCACGACGTCCGCGACCTCGTCGGCCTGCCCGAGCCGCTTGAGCGCGGTCATGGTCTGGTAGCGCTCCCGCTGCTCCGGCGGCAGGTGCGCGGCCTGGTCGGTCTCGGTGATGCCGGGGGCGACCAGGTTGACCCGGATGCCGCGCGGGCCGAGCTCCTTGCTGAGCGACCGGACGAAGCCGATCAGCCCGGCCTTGGCGGCGGTGTAGTGCGTGCGCTGCGAGATGCCGACCAGCGCGACCTTCGACCCGATGCCGACGATCGAGCCGCCGTCCCGCAGCAGCGCCAGCGAGGCCCGCGCCACCAGGTACATGCCGGTGAGGTTGGAGTCGAGGATCCGGTGCCACTCCGCCGGCTCCAGGTCGTCGATCGGCACATGGCTGATCAGGCCGGCGTTGTGCACCACGACGTCGAGACCGCCGAACCGGCCGCCGACCTCGTCCAGCAGTGTCCGGACCTGGGCGGCGTCGGCGATGTCGGCCTGCAGCACCAGGTGCTTGCCCGGGGTGCCGGCGAGCTCGGCCTCCAGCTTCGCGGCGGCCTCGGCGTCGGCGCGGTAGCAGACCGCCACGTTGGCGCCGGCGCCGGCCAGGGCCAGCGCCACCGCCCGTCCGATGCCGCGGGTGCCGCCGGTGACCAGCGCGTTCTTGCCGGTGAACGAGTTGTCGGTCATGCGCTCTCCTTGAATTCGACGGGGCTGGCGGTTCGGGATCGGACGGGGCGGCACTCCAGCACCTCGCGCCGGCCGGGGACGGGCTGGCTCACCAGGTCGAAGCCGCCGGCGCGCAGCAGGCGCCGCCACTCGGCGACGGTGCGCTGCCGGCCGCCGATGATGGCGAGCATGTCGATGTCGGTCGCCTTGCTGTAGTCGCGGACGTCCCCTGGCGGCACCACCGGCTCGACGACCAGCAGGCGGGCGTGCGGGTCGTCCCCGATGGCCTGCCGAACCCGGCGCAGGATCTGCTCGGCCCGGTCGTCCGGCCAGTTGATGAGGACGGCCTTGAGCAGGTACGCGTCGCAGCCCTTCGGGAGCTCGTCGAAGAAGCTGCCGGACAGGACCCTGACGCGGTCGGCGACGCCGTGCTTCTCCAGGACCGGGGGAGCGCCCGCGACGACGTCCGGGAGGTCCAGCAGGACGCCCGCGCTGCCCGGGCTGCTGTTCAGCACCTGGGCGAGGAAGTAGCCGTGGCCTCCGCCGATGTCGGCGATCCGCCGGAAGCGGTCGAACGAGCGGCGCGACAGGATGGCCTTCGCCTGCCCCTTGCTGACCTGGGTCATGGCGCGGTCGAACAGGTCCGCGGCGGCCGGGTCCGCGCGCAGGTGGTCGTAGAACGGCATGCCGAAGACCCGCTCGGCCGCGGGCCGCCCGGTGCGCACCGTCTCCAGCAGGTCGCCGTACGGCCGCCACCACAGGTCGCCGGCCGCCATGCGGAACAGGTCCCGGTGGCTGTCGGCGGTCCCGGTGCGCAGCAGCTCGGCCATCGGGGTGAGCCCGAACCGCCGGTCGTCGCGCTCGGTGAACACCCCGAAGGACGCCGCGCAGCGCAGCACCCGGTACAGCGCGTCCGGGTCGGCGCCGACCTCGGCCGCGATCTCCGCGACCGGCCGGGGACCGTCGGCCAGCGCGTCCGCCACCTGCAGCTCGGCCAGCACCTGCACGACCTTGGCGACGCGCATCCCGTCCAGCAGGGACTGCAGGCGCAGACTCGCCGCCGGCGGCCCGCCGCCACCGGCCTCCAGCTCGCTCATGGCTCCTCCCTCCGGTTCGGTCCGCGGCTCACAGCAGGACGCCGATGGCCGCGGCGTTGATCAGCAGCGCCAGCGCGGCGAGCGCCGTGCGCAGCGCGTTCCATCTGGCCCAGCGCCGCAGGAACGCCCGTGCCCGGAAGCCGTCCGGCGGCGCGTCCGGGACGATCCGCTGGATGCTGCGGTTCATCGGCAGGTTGCGGGCCAGCGTCACCGCGATCACGGTGAGGGCGAGGACCGCGGCGGCGGCGCACAGCAGCCGCGCGGCCGCGTCGTCGGCCAGCGCCGCCACGGCCGCGTCGGCCACCAGGGTGATCAGCAGGCAGATCGGCTGAAACGGGTCGTACCGGCCGACGGAGAACGCGTGCGCCCGGATGTAGCCGTCCTCGGGCAGGGTCCGGTAGTACGGCACCACGCCGAGCACGCTGCCCACGAGGACGCCCGCGCACAGCCCGTTGGCCAGCGCCGCGGCGGGGAGCAGCAGCTCGATCATCCGGTGCCCGCCCGCGCCGCCCGCGCGGCCTGCTCGATCCGGTTCCTGATCAGCCTGAGCTGGACGGGGGAGTTGGCGTTGATCCGAGCGGTCATCGCCGCGAGGTCGACCGGCGAGCCGGGCTTCATCCGGAAGTCCTGCCGCCAGCGCAGCTCCACGCCGCCGGGCACCTCGCGGTACTCCCACAGCAGGTTCATGTACTCGAACCAGCCGGTCTCGACGCGATGCGCGCGGACGCTGCGGGCGGCCTTGTCCGCGGTCCGCTCCGACACCCACGACCAGGCGTTGCCGTCCGCGTCGGGGTGCATGGTCAGCCGGAACCGCACAGTGTCGCCCTCGCGGTGCAGGATCTCGGCGGCGGCGTACTCGTCGAACAGGTCCGGCCAGGACGCGACGTCGTTGGTCATGTCCCAGACCAGGTCCATCGGCGCATTGATCACGATCGCGTTGTCGGTCCGCCAGTCGCCGGTCATCGTCCCGCCCCCGTCCGCGCCGCGTTCCGGTTCACGTAGTCGACGAAGGCGCCGGGCGTCTCCAACTCCGCGGCGTCCTCGTCGGGGATGCGCACGCCCCACACCGTCTCGATGCGGGCGGCGAGCTCCAGCACCGCGAGCGAGTCGTACTCCAGGTCGGTGAAGGTGGCGTCCTGGATGTCGCCGTCCAGGTCGATCCCGTCGTCTTCGCCGACGCACGCGCGCATCAGCGTCCGCAGATCGTCGAGATTTCGTTGGGTCATCATCGGCTCCGTTCGGTCGTTTCGTCGGGGCCGCGCAGCACGAGCGCGGCGTTGAACCCGCCGTAGCCGCGGGCCAGGACCAGGACGGTGCGCAGCCCGGCCGTCCTGGGCTCCCCGCGGACGAGGTCGAGCGCGTAGTGCTCCGGGACCTCGGTGACGGCGGCCGTCGGGGGGATGACCCCGTCCCGGATCGCCAGCAGCGCGGTGGCCGCATCCAGTGCGGGGCCGCCGGCGTAGAGCCGCCCGGTCATGGACTTGGGCGCGGTGACCGGCACCCCGCGCGGCCCGAACACCTCGGCGAGCGTCCGAGCCTCCGCCAGGTCCAGACCGGGCACGCCGGCCGCGTCCGCGAACACGGCGTCCACATCGGCGGGGGCCAGCTCGGCCTGCGCGAGCGCGGCGCGCACCGCGCGGCCCAGCGTCGGCGGCCGGCGCGAGCCCGGCGGGGGGTCGAACGTCGCCGCGTAACCGGCGATCCGCCCGTACCCCTGGCCCGCGCCCCTGGCCCGCGCCGCGGCCGCGGGCTCCACGATGAGGATCGCGCCGCCCTCGCCCGGTACGTACCCGGCCGCGGCGGCGTCGAAGGGCAGGTACGCGCGGGCCGGATCCGTGCCCGGGCTGAGCCGCCCGCTGCTGAGCTGGCAGGTCAGCCCGTACGGGCTGAACGGCGCGTCGGTGCCGCCGGCCACCACGACCCGGGCGCCGTCCGCGAGGTACCGGCGGGCCTGCGCGAACGACTCCAGCGCCCCGGCCTGCTCGGCCACCACGACCCCGCAGGGACCGCGCATGCCGTGCCGGATCGAGATCTGCCCGGTGGCGGCGGCGTAGAACCAGGCGATCGACTGGTAGGCGCCGACATGGCGGGGGCCGTCCCGCCACAGCGCCTGGATCTCCCGCTGGCCGAACTCCACCCCGCCCGACGAGCTGGCCGTCACCACCGCCATCTCGTACTCCGGCAACTCCGCGGGCACCACGCCCGCGTCGGCGAGCGCCAGGTCGGTGGCGGCCAGCGCCAGGTGCGTCCAGTGGTCGGTCTGCGGGATCAGGCGTCCGGGGACGCGCTCCGCCGCGTCGAAGCCGGGCACCTCGCCGCCCAGCGCGACCGGGTAGGACGAGGCGTCGAAGCGGCGCAGCGGGCCGATCGCGGACTCGCCCCGCAGCGTCGCCGCCCAGTGCTCCTCGTGGCCGATGCCGGTCGGCGCCACCACCCCCATCCCGGTCACCACGGGGGTCATGCGGCGCTCCGCTCCGGGGCGGTGAGCACCGTGGCCGTCTGGAACCCGCCGAAGCCGCTGCCCACGCTCAGCACCGTGCCGACCCGCCGCTCGCGCGCCTCCAGCGGCACGTAGTCCAGATCGCACTCCGGGTCGCGGTTGCGCAGGTTCGCGGTCGGCGGCACGACGCCGTGCTCGATCGCCAGCGCGCAGGCCGCGACCTCGATGGAGCCGATCGCGCCGAGCGAGTGGCCGACCATCGACTTGATGGAGCTCACCGGCACCTCGTAGGCCCGCGCGCCCAGGCTGCGCTTGAACGCCGCGGTCTCGTGCCGGTCGTTCTGCTTGGTGCCCGACCCGTGCGCGTTGATGTAGTCGATGTCGTCCGGTCCCACCCGGGCGGCGGCCATGGCCACGCGGATGGACTCCGCCATCTCGCGCCCGTCCGGCTTGAGACCGGTCATGTGATACGCGTTGCCGCGCGTGGCGTACCCGGCGACCTCGCAGTAGACGTGCGCGCCGCGGCGCCGCGCGTGCTCCAGCTCCTCCAGCACGAACACCGCCGAGCCCTCGCCCAGCACGAACCCGTTGCGCTCCCGATCGAACGGCCGGGACGCGTGCGCGGGGTCGTCGTTGTTCGGCGAGGTGGCCCGGATCGCGTCGAAGCACGCGACGGTGATCGGGGAGATGGGGGCGTCGGTCGCGCCGGCGAGCGCCACGTCCGCGCCGCCCTCGGCGACCACGCGGGCGCCGTGGCCGACGGCGTCCAGCCCCGACGTGCAACCCGTGGAGATCAGCGCGACCGGCCCCTCCGCCCCGCACACCCAGGCGACCTCGGTGGCAAGCGAGCTGGGCACCAGATGCCGGTACAGATGCGGCACGCCGTAGGTGTGGTCGACCAGCCAGTCCCGGCCCTGGTCGCTCACCACGACGTACTCGTCCTCGAGCCCCATCGTGCAGCCCACCGCGCTGCCCAGCGAGACGGCGGTGCGCGCCGGGTCCAGCTCGCCGACCTCCAGCCCGCTGTCGGCGATCGCCTCCCGCGCGGACACCACGGCCAGCTGGGCGGCCCGGTCCATGCGCCGGATCTCCCGCCTGCTCAGCCCTTCGGCGGCCGGGTCGAAGTCGCACTCGGCGGCGATCCGGGACCGGAACCCGGCCGGATCGAACAGCGAGATCGTCCGGGTCGCGGTCCGGCCGTCGGTCAGCAGGCTCCAGAACGCCTTGCGCCCGATGCCGCCGGGCGCGACCACGCCGATCCCGGTGATGGCGACCTGGCGGCGGGTCACGCCCGGCCGCCCACGTCGATCTGCCCGTGTCCCGCGGCGCCCGGCAGCGGCTCGGTGTCGACATGGCCGAGCTCCGGCCGGGGCGCCAGCGGCCCCAGCTGGAAGATCGCCTCCGCCGGCCCGGCACCGGCGTTCTCCACCCGGTGCCGGACGCCGATCGGCACCAGCAGCGCCGAGCCGGGCTCCATCGGCACCGGCTCGCCGTCCATCCGGACGACCAGCTCGCCGCGCACGAGGTAGAGGAACTCCTCCGAGTACGGGTGGTAGTGCTCCGAGACGAACTCGCCGGGCTCCAGCGTCAGCCGGCCCATGAAGCCCGACGTGGTCCCGGCGGTCCGCGGGCTCAGCAGCACCCTCAGATCGCCGCCGCGGCGGCGGTTCGGCGCCACCTCGCCGACGGCGACCTTGGTCGGACGTTTCTCGCTCACGAAAACCGGCTCCCCTCGATACCTCCGGGCGCACTCGCCCCTCCCACGACAACGAAGGGTCACCGTGACTGCTCGAAGGCATCTCGAAACACCCTTGAAACCCCGATCCACCAACCGCCCTCAAGCACTCTTCGAGGCGCGCGGACGAGACTGCGGGCACCGCGAGCGACGTCTCAGAGGAGCGATCACCTTGGTTTCCGAAGTGCTCGGCGGGGCCGTGCTGGTCAGCACCGGCCTGGCCGCCGGGGTGCTGTTCACGCACGCCGTCGGCGTCTGGCCCGCGCTGCAGGCGATGTCGCCGGGCCAGTACGTGGCGGCGCACAAGCTGGTCGGCCGCGCCTACGACCCGATGATGCCGATCATGGTCGGCGGGTCGGCGGTCGCCGACATCGTGCTGGCGATCACCGCCGACGGCACGGCACGCGCGCTGTTCGCGGCGTCGGCGGTGTTCCTGGCCGGCGTCTCGGTGGTGTCGCAGACCAAGAACGTGCCCATCAACCGCCGGGTGAAGGCGCTCGACGAGAACGCCATGCCGGCCGACTGGGCGGATCCGCGGCGCCGGTGGGGACGCTGGAACCTGGTCCGCACCGGCTTCGCCCTGCTGGCCTTCGTCGGCAATATCGCTGCTGCTGCGGCGGCGTCATGACGGCGCCTGCGCAGGGGCGGCCGCGGGGAGGCGGCGGTGCTCCGCCGCGGTCCGCGGACGTCCGCAAGCGGGACGCACTCGAACTGCTCGGCGCCGCCCGGCACGCGTGGGTCGCGTCCGGCGGCGGGGACGGGCCGCACCTGATCCCGCTCGCCTGTGTGTGGGACGGGACGCGGGTGGCGCTGTCGACCCGGGCGGGCTCGCGGACCGTTCGCAACCTGCGGCGGCTCGGGCGGGTCCGGCTGGCGTTCGGCTCGGCCGTGGACGTGGTGCTGCTGGACGGGGAGGTCGCGATCACCGCACCGGGTGACGTGCCCGCCGCGACCCGCGACGCGCTCGCGGCGCTGCCGCTGGACCCGGAGCGGGTGCCGGGCTGCGTCTACCTGTTCGTCACCCCGCGGCGCGTACAGGCCTGGCGGCATCTCGGCGAGATGGCCGACCGAGTGATCATGACCGACGGCCGCTGGGTCGTGTGAGAGCGAGGAGGACCGGATGTCCGGACTGGCCGGCTGGGTGGACTACGAGCGCGACCTGACCCGGGAGGGCGCCACCACCCGGACCATGACCGCCACGATGGCCTGCCGCGGCCCCGACGCGGAGGAGCTGTGGCTCAGCGAGCGCGTCGCGCTCGGGCACCGCCGGCTCGCGGTCGTCGACCGGGAGGGCGGGCGGCAGCCGATGCGTGCCGAGGAGGGCGGGCGCACGCTCGCCGTCGTCGTCTTCAACGGGGAGATCTACAACGCCCGCGAGTTGCGCGCCGAACTGCTCGCCCTGGGCCATCCGTTCCGAACGCGCAGCGACACCGAGGTCCTGCTGCGCGGTCACCTGGAGTGGGGCACCGGCCTCCCGGCACGGCTGAACGGCATCTTCGCCTACGCGGTGTGGGACGCGCGCACCGAGGAGCTGTTGCTGGCCCGGGACCAGCTCGGCGCCAAGCCGCTCATCTACCACCCGACTCCCACCGGAGTCCTGTTCGCCTCCGAGCCCAAAGCCGTCCTCGCCCATCCGTGGGTCGACCCGGTGGTGGACACCGAGGGCTTCCGCGAGCTGCTGTCCCAGGCGGGGACGCCCGGGGCCGTGGTGTTCCGCGGTATGCGTGAGGTGCGGGCCGGGCACCTGGTCCGGATCGGCAAGCGCCGGCTCACCACCGAGCGCTACTGGGGCCTGGAGGCGCGCGAGCACACCGACGACCTCGACACCACCATCGGCACCGTTCGCGGGCTGCTGGAGGAGTCGATCGGCCGCCAGCTGAAGGCCGACGTGCCGGTGTGCTCGCTGCTGTCGGGCGGCCTGGACTCCAGCGGGCTCACCGCGATCGCCGCGCGGATGCTGGCCGCCGAGGGCGGCGGCCCGGTGCGGACCTTCACCGTCGACTACGCCGGACTGGCCGAGAACTTCAAGCCGGACCAGGTCCGCACGTCGCTGGACGCCCCGTACGTCGCCGACCTGGTCGCGCACGTCGGCTCCGAGCACACCAACGTCGTCCTGGACACCGCGGACCTGCTCGACCCGGTGATGCGGGCGGAGACGATCCGGGCCCGTGATCTGCCGAGCCCGCTCGGCGACATGCAGACCGGCCTGTACCTGCTCTACCGGGCCGCCGCCGAGCACTCGACGGTCGCCCTGACCGGCCAGCTGGCCGACTCTCTGTTCGGCGGTCCCGCCTGGGTCCAGGATCCCGAGTTCGCCAACGCCGACACTTTCCCGTGGGTGGCGCTGGCGCAGCGGCGCGCCTGCGCCGACGGGCTCGGCAACGGGCTTCTCGACGCGGGCCTGCGGCGCCGCCTGGACATTCCGGGGTACGTGCGGGAACGGTTCCACGAGGCGCTCGCCGAGGTGCCGCACGTCGCCGAGACCGACCCGCAGGAACGGCGGATGCGGGAGATCACCTATACGCATCTGACCCGCTACCCGGAGACCCTCATCCGCAACGACGAGCGGCTGAGCGCGTACGTCGGGCTTGAGACGCGGGTGCCGTTCTGCGACCCCGAACTGCTGCAGTACGCGTTCAACACGCCGTGGCGCATGCAGACCTTCGACGGGCGCGAGAAGAGCCTGCTGCGCGCCGCGGTCGCCGACCTGTTGCCGCAGTCGGTGCTCGAACGTCCCAAGAGCCCGTTCCCGGTGAGCGTCGACCCGGGCTACGCCAAGATCCTGCGGACCGAGCTGACGGAACTGCTGGACGACCCGAACGCCCCCGCGGCCGGGCTGGTCGACCGGAAGGCCGCGCAGGACCTGCTGGACGACCCGGACAGCCTCGCCGAGGGCTGGCGCGGGCGGACGAACGTCGAACTCGTCCTGCAGCTCGACACCTGGCTCCGCGACTACGGCGTCCGCCTCGACATCGACCACTGACGGCCCCGCACAGGAAGAGCGGCAGGCCCCGCCCGATCGGATCGGGCGGGGCCTTTCGCGTGGGGCGCCGCAAGCGGGCCGAATTCCTCCGACCCGTGCACGAGGCGAATTCAAGCCGCCGAGCAGATCATGTGTTTCTGGGGCAAATTCGCACGTGACGCGGTTCGCCGATGACGAGAGGAATGATTGTGAAGGCATTTGATTCTCCCCGGAGGCAGCGGCCTGGAAGCCATTCCAAAAGCAGGAATGACCGCCGCAGGGTGACGAGGGCGAAGTGGTGTTGAGGCCATGAGGTCCCTGCCGAACCGACGAGCCGGGCGGCGCCGCGTGGTGGTGGTCGGAGCCGGCGGTTTCATCGGCCGTCCGCTCTGTGAACGGTTGCGGTCCGAGGGCGCGCAGGTCGTCGCGGCGACACGGGATTCGCCACCGCTGGTCGGCGCCGACGGCGCCCCGGTGCCGGAGTTGCGCGAGGCGGAGGTCGTCTACCACCTCGCGTCGAGCGTCACCCCCGGCGAAGCCCAGAGTCGTCCCGAACGGGTGGCGGCCGACCGTGAGATGTTCAACGGACTGCTGGACGCGCTGGCGACGGTCGACCGGCCGCCTCTGGTGGTGCTGAGCAGCACGGGCCTGACGGTCTGCGAGTCCGGCGACGCCGCACCGTGCACGGAGGACTCGCTCGCCGCACCGAAGTCGGCGTACGCCAAGGCCAAGCTCGCCATGGAGGACGACCTGCTGTCCCGCGGCGCGCACGTACCCGGTGTGGTGCTGCGGATGACGAACGTTTACGGCCCCGGGCACCGGCTCCGCCGTGGATACGGCGTGGTGGCGCACTGGCTGCACGCCGCCGCGCAGGACCGGCCGCTCGACCTGTACGGCAATGTGGAGACCACACGGGACTACGTGTACATCGACGACGTGGTCACCGCGATGGCAGAGCTCGGACCGGAGACGGCGGACCTGCCGTTCAGCGTGTTCAACATCGGTGCCGGCGAGGCGACCTCGCTGGGACGGCTGCTCACCCTCATCCGGAACGTGACCGGGCGGGAGCTGACCGTGCGACTCCGTCCCGGGCGGGGCTTCGACCATCCGACCGCGCTCCTCGACGTGCGCAGGGCGCGGCGGCTGCTCGGCTGGCAGGCTCGCACGCCGCTCGCGGCGGGCCTCGAACAGGTGTGGCGCGGGCTGCCGCGAAGTGAGGCGGCCTCGTGAGCGCGACCGAGCACAGCACGCGACCCGCCTCGGCCCCACCCCTCACCGGCTATTCCGCACAAAAGGGCCGTCGGCCCCGCCCGTTCCCCTCGGGCGGGGCCTGCCGCGTTCTCGGACGGTTTAGAGCGAGCGTTGGTAGGAGCGGAAGGAACGGACCGCGACGAGGCCGCACGCGGCGGCCAGGGCCGCCAGCCATGTGAGCCGGATCAGCACCAGGCCCCAGTCGGTGTCGGCCGCCAGCGCCGAACGGCCCGCCACCACCGCCCAGTCGATCGGGTTCACCCGGGCGGCCGCCTGGATCCAGTCCGCCGCCAGGTTCTGGTCCATGAAGGCGGAGCTGAGGAAGACCAGCGGCAGCAACACGAACTGGATCACCGCGGTGAGCGACTGGCTGCGCTGGATGATCAACGCGAACGATATCGACAGCGAGCCGACCGCCAGCACCATCAGGATCGCCGCGACCATCAGCACCGCGGCGCCCGCCGGTCCGCCGGGGAACCGCGCGCCCAACACCAGGGCCAGCGCCAGCACGATCAACGACTGCGCCGCGATCGTGATCGCCTGCTGGCACAGATGCCCGGCGATCAGCGCGATCCGGGAGACCGGCGAGATCAGGAACCTGTCCAGCACCCCCCAGCCCAGCTCCTCCAGCACGTTGCCGCCGCTCCAGGCGCCGCGTGTGAGCGCCATCATCACGATCACGCCCGGGGTGAGGTAGTCGATGTAGGGGCGGCCGTCCCCGAACCCGCGCAGCTCGGTCACCCGGTAGAACAGCTGGCCGAAGATGAGCAGCCAGATCGCCGGCTGCACCAGGCCGATCACCAGGAACAGCGGCTCGCGCAGCGTGCCGCGCAGCAGCCGCGTCGTCATGAACCAGGACTGTGACACCACCGCGGTCATCGGCCGCTCCCCTTCCGACTCGCGTGGCGCAGGTAGACATCGTCCAGGCTGGGCCGGGTCACCGCGACCGACGCCGCGGCGACCCCGTCCGTCGCGAGCGCGGCGAGCACGTGCGGGACGGCCGCGGCGGCGTCGTCGACCCAGGCCCGCACCGTACAGCCGTCCACGCTCACCTCGCGGACCCGGCCGAGCCGTTCCAGGATCCGCCGGGCCGCGCCGGCCGTCTCCGGATCGACCACCTCGACCAGGATGGCGTCGCCGTCGAGCGCGCCCTTGAGCTCGGCCGGGGTGCCCTGTGTGATCAGCCGGCCCTGATCCAGGATCGCGACCCGGTCCGCGAGCCGGTCGGCCTCCTCCAGATAGTGCGTGGTCAGCAGGATCGTCACCGCCCCGGCGGCGGACAGCCCGGCGATGTGCTGCCAGATCTCCGCCCGGATCTCCGGGTCGAGGCCGGTGGTGGGCTCGTCCAGGAACAGCACCCGCGGCCGGTGCACCAGGCCCATCGCGATGTCCAGCTTCCGCCGGGTGCCGCCGGAGTATTCGCGGGCGCCGCGGTCGGCGAACCCCGCCAGGCCCGTCATCTCCAGCAGCTCGTCCACGCGGTCGGCCAGGTCGCGCCCGGACAGCCCGTACAGCCGGCCCTGGAGGGTGAGGTTCTCCCGCCCGGTCCCGGCCGGGTCGACGCCCGACTGCTGCGCCACGCATCCGATCATGCGGCGCACGGCCTGCGGGTCGCGGTCCACCTCGACGCCCCCGATGGCGGCGGTGCCGGAGTCCGGTCGGGACAGCGTGGTGAGGATCCTCATGGTGGTCGACTTGCCCGCCCCGTTCGGTCCCAGCAGCGCGAACACCTCGCCCGCGGCGACGTCGAAGTCGATCCCGTCGAGGGCGCGGTGGCCGCCCGGGTAGGTCTTGGCGAGCCCGCGGACCCGCAGGGCCGCCGCCCTCCCCGGGACGCCCGCGCCGGGGGGCGCGGTGACGGCTTGTGCCATGGGCGTGTTTCCTCTCCGCAACGAAGACACTTTGGGAGAGAAGGTCACAGATCCCGGTCGAGCCGTCCTACAGCCCGCCTTGAAGACGGCCTTCGAGCGGGAATCGAGGCCCGGGGGGTTGCATGCGGGCATGCGAATCGTACTCGTCACCAACGGCAGCCGGGGAGACACCGAACCCTACGCCGCGCTGGGCGCCGGCCTGCGCGGCCGTGGCCACGATGTGCGCCTGGTCGCGAGCAAGACCTACGCGGGCCTCGCCGACGACGCCCGGATCGACTTCCTCCCCCTCGACGTCGACATCCCCGAGCAGTTCGGCGGCACCGAGGGCCGGCGCTGGCTGGGGGCCGGCGGCGGGACGATCGCCTCCGTCCGCGGCTTCCGCAAGTTCATCACGCCGATGGCCGAGCGGTTCATGGCGGCCACCAGGGAAGCCTGCGCGGACGCCGACGCCGTCCTGTTCTCGCACACCGGCGCCGCCGCCTACCACGCCGCCGAGGAACGCGGCGTGCCCGCCTGCGCCGCCGAGGTCCTGCCCCGCCTCCCCACCGGCGACTACCCCAGCCACCTGGTTCCGGGACGGCGTTCGCTCGGCCGGCTCGGCAACCGGCTCAGCCACACCGTCGCCAACCAGATGATGTGGCGGATGAGGCGTCCCGGCGTCAACGAGTGGCGCACCGCGGACCTGGGCCTGGCACCGCTGCCGTGGCTCGCCGGCCAGGCCCGCTCGATGGCCCGCGACCGGCTGCCGCGGCTGTGCGGTTACAGCACGGCGGTCGTCCCCCGCCCGCGGGACTGGCCGAGATACGCGCAGATCACCGGCTACTGGTTCCTGGACGGCGTGCCGGAACGGCGCCCGAGCGACGAACTGGCGCGCTTCGTCGAGGCGGGACCACCCCCGGTGTACGTGGGATTCGGCAGCATGGTCATGCCCGACCCCGCCGCCACCGCCCAGACCGTGCGGACGGCGCTGCGCCGGGTCGGCGCGCGCGGGGTGCTGCTGGGCGACCCCGCGGTCGTGCCCTCGTCCGACGATCTGCTCGTCGTCGACCACGCGCCGCACGACTGGCTGTTCCCGCGCACCCGGGCCGTCGTCCACCACGGCGGTGCCGGGACCACCGCCGCCGGGCTGCGGGCCGGAGTGCCGAACGTCATCTTCCCGTTCTTCGCGGACCAGCCGTTCTGGGGCGCGCGCGTGCACTCGCTGGGCGCGGGGCCGCGGCCCGTGCCGTTCAAGGACCTGACCGCCGACGCGCTGGAGGATGCCGTCGAGCGCGTGGTCACCGACCGCTCCATGAGTTCCGCGGCGGCCCGGATCGGCGAGCGCATCAGGGCCGAGAACGGCGTACAGGTCGCCTGCGACCTGCTGGAAGGCTGGCTCGCAGGCGATCCGCCCGCCCCCGGCCGACGCCGCCGCCGCACCTTCGGCCTCTGAGGACGCGGGCGGCGCCGGTCTGTGGCGCTCCGTTCCAGGCGCCGGTCAGTTTCTCTCTGAGGGGGCGACCCCCCAGACCCCCTGGCAAGGGCGACTGACCGTCGCCTTCCACTCCGCTGGCGCTCCGTTCCAGGCGCCGGTCAGTTTCTCTCTGAGGGGGCGACCCCCCAGACCCCCTGGCAAGGGCGACTGACCGTCGCCTTCCACTCCGCTGGCGCTCCGTTCCAGGCGCCGGTCAGTCCACCACCGGACGTCCCGTGGTGGCGAGTCGTTCCAGCAGTTCGGCGGCCTCGGCGGGCGGGTCGTGGCGGGCGAAGTCGGCCTGTACCCGTTCGGCGTTGCGCCGGAAGTCCGGATCGGTGAGGACGGCGCGCACCGCGTCCCGGATCCGGGCGGGCTCGGGGGACGTGGCGCTGCGCAAGTCGATGCCCACGCCGGTGTGCGCGATCCGGGCGCAGATCGCCGGCTTGTCCTCGGTCTGGCCGGTGGCGACCATCGGGACCCCGTGCGCGAGCGCGAACAGCACGCCGCCGATCCCGCCGTTGGTCACCATCGCGTTCACCGCCGGCAGCAGGTTCGGGTAGGGGATCGTGCGGGCGATCCGGACGTTGCCGGGCACCGGGCCGAGCGCGGCGGCGTCCGGCGTGGTCGCGACGACGAGGACGTCGTCGTCGGCCAGCGCGGTGAGGGTCGGGCCGAGCAGGCGGGCGGGGTCGGTCGCCACGGTGCCCTGCGTCACGTGCACGACGGGACGTTCGCCCGAAATCACCTCCGGCCACCACGGCGGCGGGTCGAACGTGGCGGGGACGGGTGGCAGGAGCGGGCCGACGTGCCTGATCTGCGGGGGCAGCTCGTCGCGCGGGTAGTCGAAGGCGGGCGTGCCCGTCTGGACGTGCAGGAACGGCGAGATCGTCGCGTCCAGCGCGGTCGTGCCCGCGGGCATCGGCGGCAGCCCGAGCCGGACCCGCAGGGCGCTGAGCGCGTCGGTGAACGGGCGCAGGCGCAGGTGCGCGACCTCGTGGTTCAGCTCGCGGTACCGGGCCTTGGCGGCCGGTTCCGCGGAGTAGCTCAGCGCCTCGGGGGTGTCGGCGAAAAGCCGGGGCGAGTAGAGCGGCGGGATCGCCGAGTCCGGCAGGCTGGGCGGCATGCTCACGCCGAGCCGCGCCCACGGCGGGCCGCCCAGCTCGTGCAGCAGGTAGCCGCCGAGCGCGGAGGTGGACTCGTTGAACACCACGTCCGCCGGGAAATCCTCCAGGATCTCCTGGAAGTCGCGGAGCTGGCCGGCGGCGGGGGCGACGAACAGCCGTTCCAGCACCGCCGAGACGGCGTCCCAGCCGTCGGCGGGGCGGCGGCGCGGCGGCAGGTCCTGGAACCGCGGCGCGTGCCGCATCGGGACGAACCGGGCGCCGGTCGCCTCGACCGTCTCGGCGTACTCGGGTCCGGTGTGCCACCGGACCCGGTGGCCGCGCGCGGTGAGCGCCGCGGCGATGGGCAGCGCCGGGTTCACGTGGCCGCTCTCGGGCATCGTGCTGATCAGGAAGTTCGACATCCGGGGCACCGTCCTTTGCGATCGACTGCAAGCTCACAGACGCGGCTAGAGGTGGCCTTGAGGACCCCTGGTAGGGCAGGTCCCGCACGGTTCTCTCAAGCGGGTGTCCACCGGACCGCGAGCCCGCGCGCCCACGATGACGGCAATGGACCGTTCGGGAAGGGGTTACGTTGGCAGGGAAACCTGAGGGCGCGCACGACGTGCTGCGCATGGGCATCGCCTACTTCCAGTCGAAGGTGCTGCTGAGCGCCGTCGAGCTGGGAGTGTTCACGCGGTTGGCGCAGGAGCCCGCGACGGAGGCCGAGCTGCGCGCGGGGCTGGGCCTGCACGGCCGCGCCGCACGGGACTTCCTGGACGCCCTGGTGGCGCTCGGCCTGTTGCGCCGCGACCGCGGCCGGTACGAGAACACCCCCGTCGCCGACACCTATCTGGACGAGCGCAAGCCCACCTACTCCGGCGGGTTCCTCACCATGCTCGACCGCCAGTTCACCAAGTGGGGCGAGCTCACCCGGCTCCTGCGGGAGGGCGGCATCGACTACCCCGTCGAGGAGGAGAAGGAGCAGCACGACGACATGCACGCCGACCCGGCGCGGCTGCGGCGCTTCATGTCGGCCATGGACGGCATCAACCAGTTCACGGCGCCGGCGCTCGCCGAGACCTACGACTGGGGCGGGCGGCGCCTGTTCGCCGATCTGGGCGGCGCCCGCGGCAACCTCGCCGCGGAGCTGGTCAAGGCGCATCCGCGGCTGGACGGGATCGTGATGGACCTGCCGGCGGTGCGGCCGGTGTTCGAGGAGCACATCGACGGCCTCGGGCTGTCCGGCCGGGTGCGCTTCCAGGGCGGCGACTTCTTCACCGACCCGCTCCCGGAGGCGGAGGTGCTGATCCTGGGGCATGTGCTGCACGACTGGAGCCCGGAGTTGCGGGCGATGCTGGTCGAGCGCGCGTACGCGGCGCTACCGCCGGGCGGTGAGCTGCTCGTCTACGACGTCATGATCGACGACGAGCGGCGGGAGAACGACTTCGGCCTGCTGACGAGCCTGCACATGATGCTGGTCAGCCCGGGCGGCGGCGAGTACACCGCGGCGGACTGCCGGGCCTGGATGCGGGACGCCGGCTTCGCCGGGACCCGGGCGGTACGGCTCACCGACGTCGACACCCTGGTCATCGGCCGGAAGGAGCGCTGACCGAGCGGGCGACGGCGGCCACGACGCGGTCGAGCTGCCGTTCGCTCATCCCGGCGAACAGCGGAAGCCGGACCACCGCCGCCGCCGTCCGCTCGGTGACGGGGCAGCCGCCCGGGGCGACCCGCCCGTACCGGATCCCGGCGGGCGCGTCGTGCAGCGGCTGGTAGTGGCTGGTGGCCTGCACGCCGTGCCGCGCGAGCTGCTCGATGAGGGCGCCGCCGCCCGCCGGGGTCTCCGGCAGCAGGTAGTAGAGGTGGGCCGGGTGCGCGGTGCCCTCCGGGACGGTCGGGCGCCGCACGCCGTTCGCGTCGGCCCATGCCGCCAGCCGGTCGTGGTAGGCGTCCCAGACGCGGCCCCGCCGGGCCTGGATGTCGTGGAACGCCTCCAGCTGCGCGAGCAGGAACGCGGCCAGCACGTCCGACAGCAGGTAACTGGAGCCGATGTCCCGCCACCGGTACTTGTCGACCTCCCGGCGGATGAACCGGCTCCGGTCGGTTCCCTTCTCCCGCAGGATCTCCGCCCGATCGGCGAAGCGCTCGTCGTTGATGACGAGCGCGCCGCCCTCGCCGCACTGCACGTTCTTGGTCGTGTGGAAGCTCTGGGTGGCCATCGCGCCGAGCGAGCCGAGCGGGCGGCCTCGGTAGGCGCCGCCCAGGCCGTGCGCGTTGTCCTCGACCACCGGGATCCCGTGCCGTTCCGCGACGGCCAGTACGGCGTCCATCTCGCATGGGACCCCCGCGTAGTGCACCACCACGATCGCCCGGGTCCGCTCGGTGATGGCGTCCTCGATCAGCCGTTCGTCGATGTTGAGCGTGTCCGGGCGGATGTCGACGAAGACCGGGACGGCGCCGCGCAGCGCGTAGGCGTTGGCCGTGGAGGTGAACGTGAAGGACGGCATGACGACCTCGTCGCCCTCCCGTAGCTCCAGCAGCAGCGCGGTCAGCTCGAGGGCGTGCGTGCAGGAGGTCGTCAGCAACGCCCGGGGCGCCCCCGCGAGCGCGGCGACGTGGGCGGTGGCGCGCCGGGTGAAGGGACCGTCCCCGCCGGTGGCGCCGGAGCGGACGGCCTCGGCCATGTAGGCCGCCTCCTTGCCCGTCGCGTACGGGCGGTTGAACGGGACGCGCCCCGCGGCGGCCTCCCGCGGGTCCTTCGGCGGCAGCGTCTCTTCCAGCATGTCCGGGCTCCTCTCCAGAACGTTCGGCCGGACGGGTCAGTCAGCGGCTCCGGCGTGGTCCAGCGCCTCGACGGCGGTGCGCAGCGCGGCGACCCGCCCGGCGCGGTCGGGGGCCTCCGGGGTGAGCACGAGGGTCGTGACCCCGGCGGCGGCGTACTCCTTCATCCGGGCGGCGATCCGGTCCACCGGCCCGAGGAGGGACGTGGCGTCGACGAAGCCGAACGGCACGGCCGCGGCGGCGCCCGCCCGGTCCCCGCCGGCGTACCTGTCCTGCACTTCGGCCGCCTCGCGTTCGAAGCCCATCCGGGCCGCCCGCCGGTAGTAGAAGTTCTGCTCGCGGTGGCCCAGGCTCATGAAGCGCGCCGGGTGCGCCCGGAGCGGTTCCGCGAGCGACTCCGGGTCGTCCCCGACGGCGAGCTGGGCGGTGAGCAGCACGTCGAAGCCGTCGCCGGCGCGCTCTCCGGCCCGCGCCCGCCCGGCGGCGATGTGCGGCCCCGCCTCCTCGATCTGCCCGGGGGTGGCGAAGACCGCGATCCAGCCGTCGGCCGCCTCGCCGGCGAGTTCGAGGTTGCGCGGCCCCACCGCCGCCAGGTGGATCGGGACGCCGGCCGGCTCCATGCGGAGCGGCTCGCCGTCCCGTCCCGGCAACGGCACGGTGAAGTGCTCGCCCTGGTGGCGCACCTCGTCCCCGCGCAGCGCCATCCGCACCACGGCGAGGTACTCGCGGGTGCGGGCGAGTGGACGGTCGAACGGGCTGCCGTGCCAGACCTCGGTCGCGTACGCGTTCGAGACGCCGAGCCCCAGCGTGAAGCGCCCGCCGGACAGCGTGTGCAGCGCCGCCGCCGTCATCGCCGCCATCGACGGCGTCCGCGCCGGGATCTGCGCGATGCACGAGATCCCGATCCGCTCGGTGGTCGCCGTCAGATGGCCGAGCGTGCTCACCGCGTCGGCACGGAACCCCTCGGGGACGAGGGCGACCTCGAAGCCCAGTCGCTCCGCCTCGCGGGCGATCCACGGGTCGCGGTGGGTGACGTTCACGCCGAGCCGCATCCTGAAGCTCCCTTCACGGGTGAGGGCAGGTGGCAACGCACCGCACGCTGGCAGCCGCCCCTAGAGCGGCACCGGAGCCCGGGTGGAAGTTGAGCACCTCTCAGGCGGTTCTCTAGCGGCCCCGGCGAGCATCGCCGTGTCACGCCGCCGTGATCCCGAGTGAAGGAGCCTGAAGGAGCCGATGGAAACGACGCCTCCGCCATATCCGTTCCGGCGGCCCTCCGCCCTGGAACAGCCCGTGGAACTGCGCACGCTCCGCGACGAGCCGGTCGTGCCGGTCACCCTCCCGAGCGGCGACGTCGCGTGGATGGTGACGCGGCACGAGGACGTGCGCGCGCTGCTCGCCGACGACCGCGTCAGCCGGAACCTCAACCGGCCGGGCGCGGCGCGCATCAGCACCAAGAGCAAGCTGTTCCAGGACCCGAAGATGGACCCGGACCCGCCCGAGCACACCCGTATCCGGCGGCTGGTGATGAAGGCGCTGACGCCGTCCCGGGTGGAGCGGCTCCGCCCGCGGGTGCAGCAGATCACCGACGAGATCGTCGCCGGGATGCTGCGCCGGGAGCCGCCGGTCGACCTCGTCGAGGCGCTGGCGTACCCGCTGCCGATCAGAGTGGTGTGCGAGCTGCTCGGCGTGCCGGTCGAGGACCAGGCCCGCTTCCGCGGCTTGACGGCGTCGTTCCTGTCCCTCGGCGGCTACACCACCGAGGAACGCGAGCGGAACATGGCCGCGCTGGACGAGTACATGCGCGAGCTGATCGAGGCCAAGCGCGCCGCACCGGCCGACGACCTGATCAGCGCCATGATCCAGGTCCGCGACCAGGAGGACGGCCGGCTCGGCGAGTACGAGCTGCACTGGTGGGCGCGGCTGCTGGTGCTGGTCGGCTACGAGACCACCGCCGTCCAGGTCGGCGGCTGCGTGGCCATGCTGCTGTCCCGTCCCGACCAGCTCCGGCTGGTCCGGGACGATCCGGGGCTGCTGAAGGGCGCCATCGAGGAGGTGCTGCGCTGGAAGATCGTCGGGTCGTCGGTGACGATGCTGCGCTACGTCACCGAGGACGTGACGGTCGGCGGGGTCACCATCCCGGCGGGCACGAGCGTCATCCCGGCGGCCGACTCGGCCAACCAGGACGCGTCGGTGTTCGACCGTCCCGAGGTCTTCGACGTCACCCGCACCGAGAACCCGCACCTGACCTTCAGCCACGGCACCCACTTCTGCGCGGGCGCGTCGCTGGCCCGGCTCGAACTGGAGATCGTGGTCGCCACGCTGCTGCGCGAGGTTCCCGACCTGCGGCTGGCGGTCCCCGCCGAGGAGCTGCGGCGGCACGAGGGCAACCTGCTGGAGAGCTTCGTGGAGATCCCCGTGACCTGGGGCGGGACCCGCGCCGGCGAACCGGGCGGCACCGGATGAAGGCCCTCGTCCTCGCGGGGGGTTCGGGCACCCGGCTGCGGCCGTTCACCCACACCCTTGCCAAGCAGCTGGTCCCGGTCGCGAACAAGCCGGTCCTGTTCCACTGCCTGGAGGCCGTCGCCGCGGCCGGAATCACAGAGACCGGAGTCGTCGTCGGCGGGCACGGTGAGGACGTGCGGCGCGCCGTCGGCGACGGCTCCCGCTTCGGCCTCCGGATCACCTGGATACAGCAGGACGAGCCGCTCGGGCTGGCGCACTGCGTCATGATCGCGGCCGGGTTCCTCGGCGCCGACGACTTCGTGATGTACCTGGGCGACAACATCGTCAGCGGCGGGATCGGCCATCTGGTGAAGGAGTTCACCGCCGTCCGCCCGGACGCCCTGCTGATGGTGGGGCCGGTCGCCGACCCGCAGGCGTACGGCATCGCCGAGGTCGGCCCGGACGGGCGGGTGCTCGGCCTGGAGGAGAAGCCGGCCGAACCCGCCGGCGACCTGGCGCTGATCGGCGTCTACGTCTTCTCCGCCGCGATCCACCGGGCGGTGCGCGCGATCGCGCCGAGCCGGCGCGGCGAGCTGGAGATCACCGACGCGGTCGCCTGGCTGGTCGGGCGCGGCGCCGACGTGCGGGCGCAGGTGTTCTCCGGCTACTGGAAGGACACCGGGCGGGTCGACGACCTGCTCGACTGCAACCGGGAGCTGCTGGCCACGCTGGAGCCGGTGAACCTGGGCACCGTGGACGCCGCGAGCGACCTGCTCGGCCCGGTCTCGGTGGCGCCCGGCGCCCGGGTGACCGGCTCCCGGGTGGTGGGGCCGGTGGTGATCGGGCGGGACAGCGTCATCACCGGGAGCCGTATCGGCCCGCACTGCTCGATCGGCGCCGGCTGCCTCATCTCCGGAGCCGAGATCGCCGACTCGATCGTCCTGGACGGCGCCGCGGTGCGCGACGTGCGCGCCATCGAGCGGTCGGTGGTCGGGCGGCACTCCCGGATCGGGGCGCTGGCGGCGGGGGGCGGCGCCCGCCGGCTCCTGCTCGGCGACAGCAGCGAGGTGGTGATCGAACGATGAGGATCCTGGTCACCGGCGGCGCCGGATTCATCGGCTCCCGCTACGTGCGCGCCCTGCTGGCCGGGGAGCTGTCCGACGAACCGGACGGGGAGCGGTCCGCCGCGGACGCCACCGTCACGGTCGTCGACAAGCTCACCTACGCGGGGAACACCGCCAACCTGCCCATCGGCGATCCGCGCCTCACCTTCGTCAAGGGCGACGTCTGCGATGTGGCGCTGCTGCGCGAGCTGCTGCCCGGCCACGACGCGGTGGTGCACTTCGCGGCCGAATCGCACGTCGACCGGTCCCTGGTCAGCGCGGGCGACTTCGCGGTGAGCAACGTGCTGGGCACGCAGAGCGTGCTGGACTGCTGCGTCCTGGCTGGGATCGAGCGCGTGGTGCACGTTTCGACGGACGAGGTGCACGGCTCGATCGCGGCGGGCTCGTGGACGGAGGACGCGCCGATCGCGCCGCGTTCCCCGTACGCGGCGGCCAAGGCGGGCGGCGACCTGTTCGCGCGGGCGTACCACATCACCCACGGGCTGCCGGTGATGGTCACCCGGTGCTCCAACAACTACGGGCCGTACCAGTTCCCGGAGAAGGTCATCCCACTGTTCATCACCAACCTCCTCTCGGGCGACCCGGTGCCGCTGTTCGGCGACGGCCTGCACTCGCGGGAGTGGCTGCACGTCGACGACCACTGCCGTGCCGTGCACCGGGTACTGGAGCGCGGGACGCCCGGCGAGGTCTACAACATCGGGGGCGGCACCGAGCTCACTAACCGGGAGCTGACCGAGCGGCTGGTCGAGCTGTGCGGCGCGGGCCCGGCGAGCATCCGGCACGTCGCCGACCGCAAGGGCCACGACCGGCGGTACTCGCTGGACGACGCGAAGATCCGCACCCTGCTCGGGTACCGGCCGCGGGTCGACTTCGACGCCGGGCTGGCGGACACCGTCCGCTGGTACCGCGACAACGAGGCCTGGTGGAGGCCGCGCCGCGCCGAGCTCCGCCGGTTCCCCCGGGGGTGGTGAGGGATGGCGCCCGGTGCCGGCCACACGGCGATGACGGAGATGCCGGAAATGACAGAGATGGCAATGCTGGCGGCGGTGCGTCCCGCCGCCGACGACGAGTGGGTCCGCTGCGCCGGCTGCGGGGAGACGATCTATGCGCCCCGGTTCGAGCGGGCACTCAAGGTCTGCGGGGCCTGCGGCCGGCACGCCAGGATCACCGCGCCCGAACGGATCGCACAGCTCATGGACCGGGGGTCGGTGACGCCCGTCGCGGCACCGCCCACCGTGCCCGATCCGCTGGGGTTCACCGATCTGGTGCCCTACCCGGAACGGCTCCGGGGGGCGGCCGCCGCCACCGGCCTGGACGAGGCGGTCGTGTGCGTGCGCGGCACCGTTGAGGGGCGGCCGCTCGTCGCCGCGGTCATGGATTTCCGGTTCATGGGCGGCAGCCTGGGCGCCGGTGTCGGAGAGCGCGTCACGGCCGCGGCCGAGGAGGCGCTGCGGGCCCGGCTGCCGCTGCTGGTCGTGACCGCGTCCGGCGGTGCCCGCATGCAGGAGGGCGCCCTGGCACTGATGCAGATGGTCAAGACGAGCCAGGCCATCGGCATGCTGGACGAGGCGGGCATCGCGACCCTCGCGCTGCTCACCGATCCGACCTACGGCGGCGTGGCGGCCTCCTATGCGACGCTGCCCGACGTCATCCTCGCCGAGCCCGGTGCGCGGGTCGGGTTCGCCGGTCCGCGGGTGATCGAGCAGACCATCCGGCAGCGGCTGCCCGAGGGCTTCCAGACGGCCGGGTTCCTGCTCGAACGCGGGCTGCTTGACGGGGTGGTGCCGCGCACGGAGTTGCGGTCCACGCTGGGCAGGCTGCTGCGCTGCCTCGCCCCGGACCGCCCCGCCGCCCCACCGGATCCCGAGGACCGGGACGTTCCCGCCGAAGAACGGCCGGCGGTGCTGCGCGACCCCGGGCACCTGCCGGTCCGGGACGGCATCACCGCCGTGCGGCTCGCCCGGCACGCCGACCGGCCGACGGCCCGCGAGTACGCGATCTCCATGCTGGAGGAGTTCCAGGAACTGCGCGGCGACCGGCTCGGCGGCGACTGCCCGGCGATCGTCGGCGGAGTCGGCCGGCTGGCCGGCCGGCCGGTCGTGCTGATCGGCCATGACAAGGGCCGGGGCACCGCCGACCGGGTCCGCCGCGGCTTCGGCATGCCGTCGCCGGCGGGCTACCGCAAGGCGGTCCGGCTGATGCGGCTCGCGGCCAAGCTGGGCGTCCCGGTCGTCACGCTCATCGACACGCCCGGCGCCCATCCCGGCCTGGAGGCGGAGGAGAACGGCCAGGCCTGGGCGATCGCCGACGCCATCCGGCTGATGTCCGGCCTGCCGGTGCCGACCGTCGCGGTGGTGACCGGGGAGGGCGGCAGCGGCGGCGCGCTGGCGCTGGGCGCCGCCGACCGGGTGCTGATCCTCGCCAACGGGGTCTATTCGGTGATCAGCCCGGAGGGCTGCGCGGCGATCCTCTGGAAGAGCCAGGCGCCGGACGCCGTCGCCGGCGCCGCCGACGCCCTCCGGCTGCAGGCCCATGACCTGCTCGTCCACGGAGTGGTGGACGGGGTCGTCGGCGAACCCGGCGAGGGCGCCCACACCGATCCGCCGCGGGCGGTCGAGCTGGTCCGGTCGGCGATCATCGCCGCGCTGGACGAGTTGTCCGGCCGTCCCGCCGCCGACCTGGTCGCGGCGCGCCGCGACCGGTTCCGGCGGTACGGGACGGCGGAGCCGATCAACGGAGACGAGACGGGGAGGCCTCATGACGGAGACACCCGCCGCGGCGCCGGGCACGGCGTCGCCTGAGCTGCTGGAAGCGCTGGTCGGGCAGGTCGCGCGGCTGGCGGGCGCCGGGAGCGTGCCGCCCAGCAGCGTGCGGCTGCGGGCCGGCGAGCTGAGCGTCGAGGTCGACTGGCCGGGCCCTGCCGCGCCGGCCGCCCCGCCGGCACCGGCACCGCCTGCGGCACCGGGCGCCGTACCCGATTCCGGGCCGGCCGGAGTGCCGGTCGACGGCGGGGAGGCGGATGCGCGGCACACGCTGGACGCGCCGCTCGTCGGCGTCTTCTACCGGTGCCCGGAGCCCGGCGCCGACCCCTTCGTCCGGGAGGGGGACGTGGTCGACAAGGGCCGGCAGGTCGGGATCGTCGAGGCGATGAAGCTGATGAACCCGCTGGAGGCCGATCAGGCCGGCCGCATCGTCGAGTTCCTGGTGGCCGACGGCGAACCGGTCGAATACGGGCAGCCCATCCTGCTGCTCGAACCCGACGGCCCCGCGTGAGCGCGGCCGCGACGGAAGGTGGTTCATGTTCTCGTCGGTGCTGATCGCCAATCGCGGTGAGATCGCGCTGCGCGTCGCCCGGACCTGCCGCGAGCTGGGCATCCGGGTGATCATGGTGTACTCGACCGCGGACCGGGACTCGCCGGCGCTGCGGCTGGCCGACGAGCGGGTGCACATCGGGCCGCCCGCGGCCGCGCGCAGCTACCGGTACGCCCCCGCGATCCTCGAAGCCGCCCGCCGGACCGGTGCCGAGGCCGTCCACCCGGGCTACGGCTTCCTGTCGGAGGACCCCGACTTCGCCCGCGCCTGCCGGGCGCACGGCATCACGTTCATCGGCCCGCCCGCCGAGGTCATCGCCCGGCTCGGCGACAAGGCGCAGGCCCGTGAGGCGGCCGTGGAGGCGGGGCTGCCCGTCCTGCCCGGCAGCATCCGGACGCTGGGCGACGGGGCCGACGCCCGGCGCGCGGCCGACGAGATCGGCTACCCGGTCATCATCAAGGCCGTCGCGGGCGGCGGCGGCCGCGGCATGACGGTCGTCCACGATGCGCGGGACCTGGCCCGCGCGTACGCGCAGGCGCGCGCCGACGCGGTCGCCCTGTTCGGTGACGGCCGCGTCTACGTCGAGAAGTACCTGGAGACGGCGCGGCACGTCGAGGTGCAGGTGCTGGCCGACGGGCACGGGAAGGTGCTCGACCTCGGCGCGCGGGACTGCTCGGCGCAGCGGCGGCGGCAGAAGCTCATCGAGGAGAGCCCGGCGCCCGGGCTTCCGGACGATCTCGTCGGGCGGATGTGCGAGGCGGCCGTCCGCGGTGCCCGCGCCACCGGATACGTGGGCGCGGGGACGTTCGAGTTCCTGGTCGGCGACGAGCACGAGTTCTACTTCATGGAGGTCAACTCGCGGATCCAGGTGGAGCACCCGGTGACCGAGATGGTCACCGGCGTGGACCTGGTCCGGGAGCAGCTCGCGGTCGCGGCCGGCCACCGGCTGGGGCTCGGCCCGGACGACGTCGTCCCGCGCGGGGCGGCGATCGAGTGCCGGATCAACGTCGAGGATCCCGAGCGGGGCTTCCTGCCCACCCCCGGGCTCGTCGCGGAGTTCGTGCCGCCGGGCGGCCCGTTCACGCGGGTGGACACGCACGCCGTGCCGGGACTGCGGGTGCCCTCCGACTACGACCCGCTGCTGGCCAAGGTCGTCGTCTGGGACGCGCACCGGGACGGGGCGATCGCCCGGATGGACCGGGCGCTGGAGGAGTTGCGGGTCGCCGGTCCCGGCGTCCGTACCACCGCCGGGTTCCTGCGGGAGGTGCTGGGGCACCCGCTCTTCCGCGCGGCCAAGCACACGACCGGCCTGGTCGAGTCCATGCTCACACCGTAGGCCCGGAGGAGATCCGGTTGTCGCTCACCGAGTCCCCCGTCGCCCGGCCGTCCGGGGGCGGCCCGCGATTCCGGCGACCGCGCTGGTTCGTGACGCTGTTCTTCACCGACATCTGGGAGCGGTTCAGCTTCTACGGCATGCAGGCCATCCTCGTGCTCTACGCCGCCGCCCCGGTGGAGGAGGGCGGGCTGGGCCTGCCCAGGAGCACGGCCGCGATGCTGTTCGGGATCTACGTCGGCTCGGTGTTCGTGCTGGCGCTGCCCGGCGGCTGGGTCGGCGACTGCGTCCTCGGTGAGCGCCGGGCCGTCATCTGGGGCGGCCTGACCATCGCGCTCGGCCACTTCACCATGGCGGTGCCGGTCCGGGACGCCGCCTACCCGGGCCTGGCGCTCATAGCCGTCGGCACCGGGCTGCTCAAACCCAACATGCTGGCCCTGCTCAGCGGGTTCTACCCGAAGGGCGAGGCGGCCCGGCGCGAGGCCGCCATCTCGATCTTCTACACCGGCATCCAGTTGAGCGCGCTGGTGGCGCCGCTGGTCACCGGCCTGGTGGGGGAGCGGATCGGCTGGCATCTGGGCTTCGGCGTGGCCGGGGTGGGCATGGTGCTGGGCGTCGCGCAGTTCGTCGTCGGCCGGCGGCATTTCGGGGCGGCGGGACGGTCGCCGCGGCAGCCGCTGTCGGAGGCCGAGCGGCGGACCGTGATCCGGCGGGTCGCCGTCGCCGTGCCGGTGGTGGCGCTGCCGGTCGTGCTGGACGTGGCGGCCGGGACGTTCTCCCCGATGCACCTGGCCGCGGTGTTCGGCCTGGTCACGCTGATCGTGCCGTTCGGGTACGTGGCGGTGCTGCTGCGCGACCGCGGCTGGGCGCCGGCCGAGCGCGGCCGCCTCAAGGCGTTCACCTGGCTGCTGCTCTCGTATTCGCTGTTCTGGATGCTGGTGAGCCAGTCGGGTTCGATGCTGGCGCTGTTCGCCCGGCATTCCACCGACCGCACGGTCGCGGGATTCACCGTGCCGGCGGGCTGGTTCCAGTCCGCCATTCCGTTCTTCATGCTGCTGGCCGCGCCGGTGTTCGCCGCCCTGTGGGTACGGCTCGGAAAGGGTTTCGGGGTGCCCGCCAAATTCGCGCTCGGAATGGCGTTCGCGGGCGCGAGCTTCCTTCTGATGGGAGGTGTGGCCGGGGCCGCCGCGGACGGCACGAAGGTGCCGCTGCTCTGGCTTGTGGCGGTCTTCTTCCTGCAGGCGTGCGGGGAGATCGTGATCGGCCCGGTGGCGATCAGCACCTCGGCGGAGGTGGCCCCGGCCGCGTTCACGGGCCGTACGATCGGCCTGTCCTGGCTGTTCAGCGCGCTGGGCGCGGGGCTCGGCGCGCAGGTCGTCCATCTGGCCGACGTTTGGCCGGACCGGGTGTACTACCTCGTCCTGGGCGGTGCGGCGGCCGGTGCGTGCGCGGCGATCATTCTTGCGGGGGGCGGCGTGCGCCGTGCTCTCGCCGCCCCCCGTGAATGATCCGTGCCCGGAGGAGACCGTGCGTGGGAACGGCTGTGCCGATCAGGCCGGTCCGGCGAGTGGGGTCGGCCGTGCCGGTTCGGCTCGGTCCGCTCGGTCCGCTCGGTCCGGTTGGTTCGTTCCAGGCATCAGACCGCATCCGCGGTGAGAATGCCCCGATGGAGATCGCGCATGTCGTGGTTGGGTTCGATGCCCAGCTCCTCGACCAGGATCCGGCGCAGGTTGTGGTACACCTCCAGGGCCTCCTGCCGGCGTCCGGTCCGCGACAGGGCCAGCATCAGCTGATGGTGGAACCACTCGTTGAGGCTGTGCCTGGCGACCAGCTCCTTGAGTTCGCCGACCAGCCGCTGGTGGTGCCCCATCGCCATCTCGGCCTTGATCCTCATCTCGATGGCGTTGATGCGGGCCTCTTCGAGCCGGATCCGGTGCGTCTCCAGCCGCGGCCCGGTCGCCACGTCGGCGAGCGCGGGCCCGCGCCACAGCGTCAGCGCCGCGCGCAGGGTGCGTGAGGCCAGGTCGAGTCTGCCCTGGTCGAGTGCGGACCGGCCGGCGGCGGTCAGCGTCTCGAACCTTGTGACGTCGATGCCGTCCTCGGGGATCACCAGGGTGTAGCCGCCGTGCCTGGTCACCAGGATGTTGCGGGCGGCCCACACCGCGTCCCCCGCACCGAATCGTTTGCGCAGTTGGTAGATGTAGGTCTGCAGTGTCGTCTGGGCGCTGGCGGGGGGATCGTTATCCCACAGTTCTTCAAACAGGGCACCGGTGGAGACGACCTCGTTCGGGGTGGTGAGCAACAGGCAAAGCACACTGCGCTGTTTGGGGGCGCTCGGCGTGAGCGTCGTGTACCCACTCGACGCCTCTAGGGTGCCCAGCGTCTTGAAGTGCATAGCAGTACCCTCCAGTAAGGCTGCATGGTGCGCGGAGATTTCCTACTCGATCCCCACTCACCTGATCAATTATGTGCGTTCAGAGTGGCTTTCTCAATTCAATATTGACGCAAATATTGACCACAGTCGGTCAGTTGGTTTTGACGGTTTGAGCCGTGCCGAACAACCGAATCGACCCGAGCAATGGTTTCCGTTATATTTCGGTTCAGTTCGGAGTGCGCGTCGGGCATCCGGATTTCGGCCCGGAGGTGGCCGGGCAGCCCGCGGGCGCCGGCGGCGGCCACGTTGCCCCGGGCACCATCGTCACGGCGGCGGCCAGATCGCGCAGCTTCCGGTTCCCGCCGAACGAGGCGAGCGTGGCGGCGTCGGCGGCCGTGGCGAAGAACGCCGAATCCGCGTTCTCCGGAATGGTGATTTTGGTGTCGTCCACGGCGGCGGGACGGCCTCCCACCGTCGTGTCGGTCCGCAGCCCCGGCTCCGGCTGCTCGACCCCGATCGCGATCCACCCGGGCTCGCGGGCGCCGAGCTGCGCCCGCGGATCCTGCGTCCCGTAACGGAGCGCCACGCTCGGACGGGTCCCGGGGGTGGGCGCCGAGGCGACGGTGCCGATCAGCCGGTTCGGCGCGCCCAGCATCGAGCCGGGCGCGGTGACCGGCGCCCGGACCACGGTCCGCCCGTCCGGCAGCACGCTCTGCGCGACGCGATGCGCCACCGCGCGGTCGGCGCCGTCGCCGCTCACCGAGGCGAACGCCCACGCGCCGGGCGCCCACTCCCACGCCACCTCGACCGAGCCCGTGTGCAGCACGGGCCGGTCCGGCCAGAACGCCGGGCGCCCGTTCACGTCCGGCGCCCTGGTCCCGGACGGGGCCCAGCGGCGGCCGTCGCGGCCGACCAGCCGGTCCCGCGGGAACATCGTGACCAGCCCGGCGGCGCGACGCGGACCGTCCTGGTCGGAAAGCCGCAGGTGGGCGCGCTGTCGGTAGCGGCCCGTCTCGTAGCTGTCGGGCGTGAACCCGCCGGCCGACCCGACCCGGAAGTACTGGTGGGTGAGGCCGAACTGGTCGGGCGACGCGATCGGTCGCACGTCGTCGGGCGGCATCGTCCTGCCCAGCAGGGCGGAGGCGATGGCGACCACGGCGACCACGCCCGCCACGGAGGTGATACCCGCGGCGCGGCGGTTGCGCGCCCGGCGGCGGCCGACCCGCACGGCCTCGGCCACGTCCACGCGGGTCGCGGGACCCGGCTCGGCGCCGCGCAGGGGCGAGAGCAGCCGCCGTGCGTCCTCTTCGTCGCGTTCCACAGGCTCACTCTCCCCTCAGGATGACCAGCATTTGCTCGCCCAGCAATCCTCGCAGCGTGACCAGGCCCCGTGAGGTCTGGCTCTTGACGTTGCCGGTGGAGCACTGGAGGATCTCGGCGACCTCGGCGACCGGCAGGTCGCACAGGAACCGCAGCACCAGGACGGCCCGCTGCCTGGGCGGCAACTGCGCGAGCGCGGCGTGCACCACGGTGCGCGTCTCCACGTCCGGCCCCGGCGGCGCCGGCGCCATCGCGGGCGTCTCCTTGGGCGCCCCCGTCAGCCGCACCCGGGACCACCAGCCGAGCTGCTGGTCGTTGAAGAAGCACCGGACGAGCATCCTCTCGACGTAGCGATCCAGATTGTTCGCCTGCTGTGCGCGTCTCCAATGGGTGTAAAGGCGGGTCAAGGTTATTTGCACCAAATCGTCGGCCCGGTGGGCATCCTTGCAGAGATAATGTGCGATCCGCCGTAACCGAGGCAGATGCGCCGTCACGTATGCGACGAAATCCTCTTCCTCTGCTGCCCGCATCAACCGCCTCCCAGGTGCTCCGCACCTCTTTTACGGGACGCGGGCCGATTTGCACAGGGCATTTCCCTGACTTCGCCATTTGTTCTTCACCCCGTGCCGTTCTGCCCAGACGACGGACCTGTGTCGTGCCGCACCCTCCACACCGTGACACCGCCGATCTCCCGGCCCGGCCCCAGCAGCCCGTCGACCGTGGCGCGCAGCGCCTCCCATTTGGGGTGCGGTCCGAGCACGACCGCGTCGGCCAGCCAGAACTCCAGATCCTCGCGGGCGGTGGCGCGCTCGGTCCCGGTGAGCGCGGGGACCCGGCCCGAGTCGGCCACCTCGCGCAGCAGCGACGCGGTCGGCCGCGCCACCGCACCGTAGACGCCGGTGCGGTCGGGACCGTACGGGCCGACGAAGTAGCCCTCCACGATCGAGAAACCGAGCCCCGCGTCGACCTGCCAGCGCAGCGTGGCGGCGTCCGCGGCGTCCGGCGGGGGCACCATGAGGACCGAGCGGCCCGCGCCCACGTACCCGCGCCAGTGGCCCTCGGTGAAGAAGGCCGGCGTCACGGGACGGTCGGCGGCGAGCAACGGCCGCGGGGCGATGGGCAGCAGCGCCTGGACGAGCACGATCGCCCAGACCATCCGCAACGGCGCCGCCCGCCACGGCGCGGCCCGCGCCACCCCCGTCACCTGATCTGTCGCGATGGCGATCAGGATCGCCATCGCGGGTATGCAGATCATGGTCAGCCGCGATTCGAGCAGCGAGTCGTACAGGGGGAGCTTGGACATCAGCAGCCACGGGCCGTTGATCCCGGTCTCCGCCCCGGACACGATGATCTCCGGGCCGAGTGACAGCACGACCGACACCAGCATGACGACGCCGAGCGCCAGCGCCGCGGCCTGCCGGCGCAGCCAGAACACCAGCACGGTGACGAGCACGACCAGCGGCCAGCCGAAGAACGCGTTCTGCTCGGTGGTGTTCGCGGGGACCGGGCCCACCGTGCTCGGGCCGCCCAGGGACCGTTCGGCCAGCGCGGGGATCGCCATCAGATCGTTGCCGGACGGGCCGTGCAACAGGCTCCGGTAGCTCTGCGGCCCGGTGAACTGCCAGACCAGCGGGTAGATCGTCAGCGTCAGTGACAGCGCGGCGGCGACGCCGAGCCCGGTCAGCAGCGGCCGGGCCGCGGTGCGGACGGAGTCGGGCGAGGCCACCACGTACGCGATCCCGAACACCAGCAGCCCGGTCGCGGCCAGCAGCAGCGGCTCCTCACCGAGGAAGATCTGGTAGGTGACGAGCAGCCCGAGGAGCACGCCGTCGCGGATCGGGCGCTCTCCCCGCCACAGCGCGAGGAGCCGGTCGATGATCAGGGGCAGCACGAACAGCACGACGAAGTTGGGGTGCGCGTTCGCGTGCGAGATCATCGGCGGGGCGAAGGCGCACAACCCGCCGGCGATCCCGGCGGCCGCCCGGGAGCGGCCCAGCCGGCGGTGGATCAGCCAGTACCAGGCGAACCCGGTCGAGGCCAGCCCTCCGGTCAGGACGATCGCCCAGGTCGCGCTCGGTCCGAACGCCAGCGTGATCGGGGTGAGCGGGATCGACAGGCCCAGCATCACCGTGTTGCCCATGAGGTTCACGCCGAGCGGCGCGTTCTGCAGGTCGGTGAAGAGCGGGTTGTCCAGCCGGGTGACGGCCCGCGCCGTCACGGCGAAGAACCACTCCCACTGGTGCTGGTCCTGCCCGCCGTTGATGAGATAGCGGCGGCCGGGGGAGGCCCACAACCGCGCGTACACGAAGACCGACGCCAGCAGGAAGCCTCCGGCGACCGCCAGGTCGACGACGGATTCGCGGCTCGGAGCCGTCGCGAACCGGCGGACGACGCCGAGCACCGCGCCCCGGCCCGCGGGCGCCGAGGGGTCTTCGGCGCGCACCGGGCCGTCCTCGGCCTTGCCTCCGGCCGTCTCGGAGATGCGTGCCGCACTCATCGGCCCCGCCGCATCTGTACCGCGCTCCCGGCCGGCAGCGGTGTGGACGGCGGGGCCAACGTCATCGCCCGTGCGGAACCCCGGTGGCCGTGCTCGCGCCGGAGCTGCAGCAGCTCGCGGACCACCCGGGGATAGGCGCCGGGGCGCAGCTTGGAGCCGGGCTGGTGCGCCCAGCGGACCGGCACCTCCTCGACCGTCCAGCCGAACCGGGCGAAGAGGTAGAGGATCTCGACGTCGAAGCCCCAGCCGTCGATCGTGGCGAGGCCGAAGGCGTGCCGGGCCTTGGCGCCGTCGAAGAGCTTGAAGCCGCACTGGGTGTCGGCGATGCCCGGTGTCGCCAGCACGCGGATGAGCCGGTTGCCCGCCTGCCCGAGCAGCCTGCGGACCGCGGCCTGCTCCACCTGGATGCTGGAGGCCCGGTGCGCGCGCGATCCGATCGCGGCGTCGGTGCCCGCGCCGAGGACGGCCCGCAGCCGGCCCAGCTCCTCGATGGGGGTGGCCAGGTCGGCGTCGGAGAACAGCACCTGCCGGCCGCGTGACGCGCGCACTCCCGTGCGGACGGCGTGGCCCTTGCCGCGGTTGGCGCTCGACCGGACGAGGTGGATCCGGCGGTCGGCGCGGCCCGCCGCCCGCACCAGGCCGGCCGTTCCATCGGTCGAACCGTCGTCGACGACGACGAGTTCCCAGCGGATCGCCGACGCGCGCAGATACCGGCCGACCGCGTCGAGCGTCGAGCCGAGCCGCAGCTCCTCGTTGTAGGCCGGGATCACCACGGACAGATCGGGTTTGGGTTCGCTCACGTGTAGAGGACAGGGTCGGACCGCCCGGAGGTTGCATGGCCGCGGCGATTTAATCGCCGCGGCGCCTGGACGGCCCGCCCTCAGGACCGGGCCCGCTGGGCCAGTCGCTCGAACTCCTCGCGTTCCCAGGGGGTGAGCGTGCCGCCGAAGAGCGCGTCGGTGATGTCCTCGGCGGGCATCTCAGAGACGGTCCACGTGTTCATGCCGACGATGACCAGCCCCTCCAGCCAGTGGCGTACCAGCGTGCGGAGGAGACCTCGCCCCTGCCTGCGTCGCGCCATCTCCGACCTCCCGGCCGCATCGTCGCCGTCCGCACTCGACAGCCGCTAGAGGACGGCACGGAAGACGTGCAGCATTCGCCTGGGTCGCTACCGGACGGCCGTCTGGGCAGCGGGATTCATTCGCGGTGGCGGGCGGCCACGGTGCCGATTGCCGCCCGCCCCCGGCAGCAGGGCGCTCCCGCCCTGGCGCGATCCCCCTACGCCCGTATGCGATGGGGCCGGGCATTCTTGGGGCATTGAGGAAGTGCCCGCGTCCAGCCGCATTTGTGTGTCGGGCGGCTACTCCCCATCGTCAGAGGCGTCGGCCGATCGTTAGGACGGCGGACCAGTGTCGGGTCAGTCGTCCGTCCTGGCGGACGGCGAGGCGGCGGCGTATCTCGCGGTAGAGGTGTTCGCGTTTGGCGGGCTCCATCGCGATGTGGCCGGAGAAGGTGTCGGGCAGCGCGATGTATTCGTCTGCGCTGTAGTGCCGGGCCCAGACGTAGCGCCGTGTTGCGACGACCGCGAAGTGGCCGGACGCCTCGAACTCGGTGGCGGTGGGGTCTGGCTGGTCCTCGGGCAGTGGTGGTGGCCAGGAGCTGCCGTCGCCTTCGCCGATCTCGTCATAGACCTGTTGGATCTCGGTGAAGAACGGGTCGAAGCCGGTTGGGAAGGCATGCCCGGCGTCCCAGACGGCCAGGTGGCAGCTCCGGGCGAGGAGGGCGGCAGCCCTGGTGTACTTGACGTCAGGGGCCACCCATTTCCAGGCGGTGGCCGCGTAGACGAGATCGAACAGGGCGTCGGTCGGAGGCGTCCGGTCCTCGAAGGACGACGTGATCACCGAGACGCCGGTGAAGTCGGCGAGGCGGTGCTGCGCCTCCGCGGCCAAGGCACCGCCGAGTTCTATCGCGGTGATCCGGAAACCCCTCCGTGCCAGCGGCAGCGTGGCCTTCCCAGGACCGCACGCAGGCCAGGATGCCACGGCATGCTGAGGCGGGCCCACCGGGCGGGAGAGTCATCCGAACGTGACATCGTCACTGGAAACCTAGGTCCGGGCACGCGCGGGACCGCGGCGGCACCGAGTACAAGGGCGGATCGCCCTTCGCCGTCATGCGATGCGCCGTCCGTCGAGGACCTCCAGCACCTTGACGTAGTCGGCGGACTTCTCGTAGCCCAACTCGGTGCTTTTCGCGACCTCCTTGACCGCCTTGCGGGACTTGCCCTTCGAGATCAGTTCGAGCGCGGCGCTCTCGACCTCGGGCGGCACGCCGCGGGACAGCACCTCGTATCGCAGGCCGTTGAAGTACGCGACGAGCGGCTTGCCCTCGAGTTCGGTCTCCTCCTTGAGGAACGCCAGGGCCTTGACCTTCTTGCGCTCTTTGAGAAGGTCGATGGCGCGGTCCCGGATTTCCGGCGGTACAACATAATCAGTCACGGTTCGCACCCTAACCCGCTCCCGCGTCTTCTCCTATGACGAACCTGAGGTGCGGCCGGGGCAGCCTGCCCGCTAGCGACGCCGATCGGGCTCCCGCGTCCTCGCGGACGGTGCTGCGCATACGGGTGGAGGATCTGCTCGGCGCCCGGGAGGAACCCTGGCACTGAGGCTTGGGAACGGCTGGAGCCGGACGCCCGCGGGCTGCTCGTGGAGCTGCTGGACGATGCGGCGATCACCGGCGACGAGGCGGCGCCCCTGGCGTCCCGGCGTCCCGGCGCTTTGGGGGTTCGGGTGGCCTTTGGGTTACCTGTTGGGTTGGCTTGGGTGCCGTTTGCGGTGTACTGCCCAGGTGATCGCGGCACCGGTCGCGATCGCGGTGGTGGCGAGGATCCGGGGGACCAGCGTTCTCTTCAGGGCCTGCCGCTGCCGTCGTTTGAACGTGGCCGCGTCGTTCTCCCGGGGAACGGCTCGTCGGGGACCGGTAGGCCGAGGAAGGCGCACAACGGCGCCCATCCGTCCTTGACCTCCAACACCAGCAGCCGTTCGAATCTTTCGGCCATCTCCGCACGCTCGCCGATCTCACGTTGCCACGTCGTCCGCTGTACGCGGTCGAGGACCTCCGCTTTCGGGATCGGGTCGGCGTGGGCCTCGCCAGCTCAGCACCCGCACCAGGAGCGGCGGCCTGGCGAGCACGGCGGACATGGTCTGCGCGGCGCTGTCGTACCAGCGTTGCGGATCGCGGACGGTGAGCACCACCTTGGCGTCCGGGAACGCGTCGACGATGTCGCGTCAGAACGCGGTGCCCGGCGAGCCGACGGAGCAGCCGTAGCCCGCGAACACCTTCCCTCAGTCCACCGTCCGGCCCAGTCGGCGGCCCGCTCCGGCTCGGCGTTGAGGACCCGCATGTTGTAGCACGGGCCGTACCCGAGCCGGTCGAGTGCCAGCGCGAGTGAAGTCGTACCCGTTCGGAGGAAACCGACGCCGATGACGTTTGGGTCGGTCAGGTCGTACGGCGGGCGACCAGAGTGCCGGGGTCTTCGCCGTTGGCGACGGGGTGGAGGGCGGTTCCAGCCGTCGGGGTCAGCCCGGCCGCCGCCAGGTCGGCGACGACGGCGTCCGGCCGGTGCAGGTAGTGGGCGCGTTCCACCACTTCGGTCGCCACCAGATCGCCTTGGAGGTACGTGCGGTAGACGAACCGCAGGTGCGCCTGGTCGTCGCCGTCGGGCCGCGCCTCGCATGACATCTCGTACCGGCAGTCGCCGAGGGTGGCCTCGTCGGCGACGTGCTCGGGCCAGTCCGGTACGGGTTCCGACAGCACCATGTCCATCGCCACCTCGCCGTCCTCGGCCAGATGTTCGGCGATCGCCTCGAAGAGCGCAGGCCGTTCGGGGTGCGGCACGTGCTCCAGCACACCCGCCAGGTACACGAAGTCGAAGCGGCGGGCCAGGTCGAAGTGGGGCGCCGCGCGGTCGAGCACGGTGACGCGGTCGCGCAGGTGCGGACGTTCGGCGAGCTTGGCCAGCAGCACCGCGCGCATGGTGGCGGACCGCTCCAGGCACAGTACGGTGGCGGCTCGCTCGGCCACGGCCAGCGTGATCCGGCCGGTACCCGCGCCGATCTCCAGCGCGTGTCCACCCTGGGGTGCGCGGCCGGCGAAGAACCGGGGGTCGGGGAGGGCGCCCTCTCCACGGGAGGCGCGGAAGAGATCGTAGTAGCCGGGCTGGAAGGCGTACGGGTCGGTGCCGAGCGGAGCGACCCGGGCGGAGGAGGACATGCGAGTCACCTGCCTGTCTGGCCGGAACGAGGCGCGTCGTCAGATGATCGTGCGTGGGCGGCGTCGTCCGACCGCCATGGGTGAGCTGTGCCGGGCGTGTCCACTCGCGGAGGGCGCGGCCGGCGCGTTCCCTGATGCGCACCTGGCCGGTGGACTCGATGGCGATGGTGCGTTCCTCGCTCCAGCCGGTGAGGCGGAACTCGCCCAGCCCGAGATGCACCAGGCCGAAGGCGGGCTCGCCGTCGATGGCGAGGACGAGCCGGTCCTCGTGCACGAGGACCGCGGCGTCGCTGTCGGGCCTGGCCTCGACCTCCTCCTCCGACCACTGCGCGAAGTCGCCTGGCAGCCGGAACCGGCAGCACAGCCGGTCGCGTCCGGACGCGGTGAGCGGCACCGGATCGCGGGCGAACATCACCTCGCTCAGCGGCAGCAGCTCCAGGAACTCGTCCGGCAACAACCCGACGACCTCCCGGCTGACCAGGCAATCGAGCACCATGTGCACCCGAGAGCGGTCCCCGCCGTTCGCCACGTAGTGCCTTCGGCCGAAGTCGCCGAACCACAACCGTCCCGCCGTCCAGTGCTCGGACACGCCGTCGATGACCACGACGGCGTCCGGGTTGTGTCGATCGGCACATGCAGCCGCAGGAGCCCACGTTCGAACCCGTACTTGTAGTCGCGGTGCTCGTGCACGGTCGCACCCGCGCCCAGGGCGATCAGCCGTACGCCCCGGACCGGCGCCGGTAGGGCGTCGATGACCTGTGCGAGGGCCGGGGCGTCGGCCAGCCACGGGGTGTCGGCGAAGTCGGTCAGGCCCGCGCCGCCCGGGTCGGTCCGTACCGGATCGCCGCCGACGCTGCGCAGCGGCAGGATGCGCCAGTCCACGCCGGACTCTGTGGCGGCGCCGTCTGGCTGTAAGCGCGCTGGGCGCGCCACCGCTGGTGCCGCAGCAGGTCGAGGTCGGCGCGCAGCGCATCGACGTCGAAGCTGAGCCGCATCGGCGACGACGGCGGGTAGGCGGCGGGCGGATCCGCCAGCGATTCGATGGCCTGGTGGTACGTCGTCATGGTCGCTGCTCCTGGGCGCCGGCGGCGGGCAGGTCGGAGACGTCGAGGGCGAAGCGGCCCACGGCCCACAGCAAGCCCCCGATTGCCGGCGAGGCCGAGCTGGCGATGCTCGCGCGAGAGCTAGTGCCGGTCAGGGTTTGCGGGCGATGCCGCCGTACATGGCGATGTCCTTGTCGTTGATACGGCCGACGGCGACCGGATCGGGGTGCCACTTGTGGATCTGCACCACGCCCGGCTCCTCAAGCTCCAGGCCCTCGAAGAACTTCTCGGCCTGGGCGAGGGTGCGCCACCTGAGGCTCTCCCCGTGCGAGTGGTACACCTCTTGCACGCGGGCCAGCACCACCGGGTCGAAGTCGTCGGTGGCGACGGCGGCGGCGAAGTAGCTGCCCGAGGGGAGCATGTCCACCATCCGCTTCACCACCCGGTAGGCCTCGTCGTCGTCCTCGATGAAGTGCACCATGGCGATCAGCGTCAGCCCGAGGGGCTTGCCCAGATCGAGCGTGTCGATCAATTCCGGGGCGGAAATGATCTTCTCCGGCGCGCGCATGTCCGCCTCGAGGTAGGCGGTCCTGCCCTCGGAAGTGCCCTTCAGCAGCGCGCGGGCGTGGGCGAGCACGATCGGGTCGTTGTCGACGTACACCACCCGGGACTCGGGCGCGACCGCCTGGACCACCTCGTGGAAGTTGGGCGAGGTGGGGATGCCGGTGCCGATGTCGAGGAACTGACGGATGCCCTTCTCCTCCGCCAGGTAACGGGCCACGCGGTGCATGAAGGATCTGTTGGCCTGCATGTGGATCCGCAGCGACGGCCACACCTGCAGCGTGGCCTCACCCGCGGCACGGTCCAGGTCGTAGTTGTCCTTGCCGCCGAGGATGTAGTCATAGATGCGCGCTCCATGGGCACGGTCCAGACCCATGTCGACCGCCGCCGCGGCCGGGAGGCCGTCCGCTCCGTCGGTTCCACTCACAGCCGTTGCCTCCTGTATCGTGCGGCGCCCCTGCACCGAAGGTCAGGTGAAGTGTCTATCATGCGCTGTTCCTGGCATTTCTTCTCGGAAGACGGAAACGACATGCCGGACCATCAGTCGGGCGTCCCCTCGTCCGGTACCTGTCCGGACAGCACAGCCGCAACGGTCACCGAGAACGGGACTGGGACACCCGGGCCGGCACGGTCGAGCTGGCGATCCCCAAACTGCGATCGGGATCGTACTTTCCCGAGTGGCTGCTGGAACGGCGCCGGCGGGCCGAGCAGGCCCTGGCCAGTGTGGTGGCGACCTCCTATCTCCTGGGCGTGAGCACCCGGCGGGTGGACAAGCTGGTCGAGCAGATGGGCATCAAGAACATCTCCCGCAGCCAGGTCAGCGAGATGAGTAAGATCCTGGACACGCAGGTCCAGGCGTTCCGGAACCGGCCCTTGGAGGCCGGGCCGTATGCGTTCGTATGGATGGACGCCCTCACCCAGAAGGTCCGCGAGGGCGGTCGCACCGTCAACGTCCACGTGCTGATCGCCACCGGCGTCAACGCCGACCAGCACCGCATGATCCTCGGTGTCGAGGTCACCTCGGCCGAGGACGGCGCCGGCTGGCTGGCCTTCCTGCGCGGACTGGTCGCCCGCGGCCTGTCCGGGGTCCAGCTGGTCATCTCCGATGCCCACCGCGGCCTGGTGGAGGCGATCGGATCGACACTGCCCGGGGCGGGCTGGCAGCGGTGCCGGACCCACTACCTGCGCAACCTGCTCACCCGGGTGCCCAAGTCCGCGCAGCCATGGGTGGCGACGCTGGTGCGCACCATCTTCGACCAGCCCGCCGTCGAGGAAGTGCAGGCTCAGCACGCCCGGGTTCTCCTGGACGGCGTGCGAACGCCGCGCTTGCCGAAAACCTCGTCCCCGCAGATCGAGCGGCATGCCACGCGAGCAGCGTGACACTCGACGGGTAACCGAGCGGCATCAGTTGTTTCGATTCGTCATGGGAACGCGTGGCGAACGCGCCATCCCGGGGACGAGGACCGCGGCGACGATCAGATGCATGCCCACCAGCGCCGCCGTGCCCGCGGCGCCGTCGGCGCCCAGCGCACCGGGCAACGACAGCGCCAGCACGACCAGCGCGGTGAACGTCCAGACGCGTCGCGGCCGGGACAGGACCCGTTCCAGCACCGCCAGCAGCGCCCAACCCGACAGCCCGGCGAACAGGCTCGCCACAGCGACGGCGCCCGGGCCGATCTGTTCGCCGTGCCGGACGGTCAGGCCGCTGCCGATGATCGAGTCGGCGAGCGCCCAGAGGGCGAGCGCGGCGGCCGTCGCACCGGCCACGGTAGCGGCCCGTCGGCCGGTTGTGCTCTTCGAGGTTGTCATGTCGCACAGGTTCGCCGTCGGGGCGCGGTCGGCGCATCGGGCGTGTGGCCGCGGCGGGTCCGACCGGGGTGGGGCCGGGCTCCGACTTTGGTAGGTGCCGGTGCCGCGACGGCCGCGTCTAGCCTGGCCCGGTGGACGGTGAGAGGTATTGGCAGGCGGATCCCGGACGTTGGCGCCCCCTCGCAGCCGCTGCCGTGAGCGTCGTCGTGGGGGGCCTGGTCGCGCTGACGATCTGGTCCCGTTCCGGCGATCACGCGGTGGGGCAGGACGTCGCGGTCGGGGTGCTGGCCTGCGTTCTGTCGCCCGTTGTGCTGTGGCGGCCGGTCACCGGCGCACTGGTGCTGACCGCGGTGGCGGCGCTGTCGCCGGTGGGCACCCCGGCGGCGACCTTCGGCGCGGTGCAGGTCGCCCGGCGGGGCCGGTTTCCCGTCGCCGTCGCGGTGGCCGCTGCTGGGATCGCGGCGCATACCGCGCAGGGCCTGTGGCAGCCTAACGGGGGAATCTCCTTCGGCTGGTGGCTGCTGCTGGTCGCCATCAGTTATGCCGCTCTGGTCGGCTGGGGTGCGCTGGCCCAGGCGCGCCACGCGCTCGTCGTGTCCCTGCGCGAACGCGCCCGCCGAGCCGAGGCCGAGCAGGGACGGCGGGTGGCCGAGGCCCGGATGGCCGAGCGCACCCGGCTCGCCCACGAGATGCACGACGTTCTGGCGCATCGGCTGTCGCTGCTGGCCACCTATGCCGGTGCGCTGGAGTACCGCCCTGACGCCCCGCCCGAGCAGCTCTCCCGCGCCGCCGGGGTGGTCCGCGTGGGCGTGCACCAGGCGCTCGACGAGCTCCGCGACGTGATCAACCTGCTACGCGACAACGGCCCCGACGGCGACGAGGAAGCCGTTGCAGAACGGCCCCAGCCCGTGCTCACCGACGTGCCCCGGCTCGTCGAGGAGTCCCGCGACGCCGGTGCGGACGTGCGGGTGCGCGACGACGTGGTCGATCCGGCCGCCCTGCCGGCCGCGCTCGGCCGGACCGCCTACCGGGTCGTCCAGGAGGCGCTGACCAACGCCCGCAAGCACGCTGCCGGGCAGCCGGTCCACGTGCGGCTGGAGGGCCGTCCCGGGACCCGCCTCGTGATCGACGTCCGGAACCCGATGCCCGGCGGGGGAACCGCCCGTCCGCTGGTTCCCGGCACCGGAACCGGGCTCGTCGGCCTCACCGAACGGGCGCGCCTGGCCGGCGGGCGGCTCGACCACGAGGCGACCGCCGCCGGCGAGTTCCACCTGCGCGCCTGGCTACCATGGCCGGAAGATCGATCGGATTAGGGGAAACACGTCGTGAGCCCGCCGCTGCGCGTCCTGATCGTGGACGACGACGCCCTGGTCCGTGCGGGGCTGTCGATGATGCTGGACGGCGTCCACGGCATCACCGTGGTGGGCCAGGCCACCGACGGCGACGAGGTGCCCGCGGCCGCCGACGCGCACGCACCGCACGTCGTGCTCATGGACCTGCGGATGGCGCGGGTGAACGGCATCACCGCCACCCGCAGGCTGCGGCGCCGGCGGCGACCGCCCGAGGTCATCGTGCTGACCACCTTCGACTCCGACGAGAACATCCTGCACGCGCTGCGCGCGGGCGCCGGCGGCTTCCTGCTCAAGGACACCCCGCCCGCGCAGATCGTCCGAGCGGTCCGCCAGGTGGCCGCCGGGGACCCGATCCTGTCCCCACGCGTCATGCGCCGTCTCATGGACCGAGCGGTCCTCCAGGCCGACGCGCACCAGCGGGCCCGAACCGCCCTGGCCATGCTGACCGCGCGCGAGAACGACGTGGTCCTCGCTATTGCCCGGGGGTATACCAACGCCGAGATCGCCGCGGAGCTCTCCATGAGCGTGGCCACGGTCAAGGCGCACGTCTCGAGCATCCTCGGCAAGCTCGACCTCGACAACCGCACTCAGATCGCGCTCCTGGCCCACGACGCGGACCTCGCCTGACACGACCTCAGCAGAACGACGCGGGGATCGGGCGGCACTCGCGCCGCGGAGTTGGCCCTGGGAGGTCCTGACCGCGCCGCGAGTCCCTTGGATCCGACCGTGACATCCGATCCCGCGAGACCTCGTCGTTGAGATCTCGTACCGGCAGGCGAACAGGCCGTGGTCCGTGCACCCGACCGCCGGTCGGCCTCGGCGTGGGCACCCTGTTGAGGTCGTCGTGCTCGGCCAGTACGTCGGACGTGGCGCAGGGCGTAGGGGTCGGGTTGTAGGCCGGCCCAGTGATCGGGCCGGAACACGGGCGCCTGGGACGGTGCGTAGCGGTGCACGATCCGAGTCAGGGCCTGCACGGCCGGGCACGGATGGCACCGGCATCGGTTGCTTCTCCCGCTGACCCGCTTGGTCTGTGAGCGGTGCGGTGCATGGTGTTGAGCACGGTGTACCCCCGTCGTGTCGCCTCCCGAACCGGTCGTCACCTTTAAGGGATGACCCACTGCGGTGAGTATGTAGTCGCGTGCTGGTTGTCAACAGATGGATGGGCGGGCGTGCTCGCCGGTTGGAGTAAAGGTGATGCACGGCTGGCTGTGGTGGACCGGTCACCTGAGCGTGCCGCGCAAGAGGCTCCACTCGGCTCGAACCCACGAACCGGCGCCACCCGTGAGCACCGGCCAGTGAACCCCAACGACGGCCGGAGCCCCGAGCCGCCGGCCTGCCCAGCCAGATGTCCGGTTCGAATGGATACGAGCGGCACCCAGGGACCATGATCGTCCCCGGTTCGGCCCCGCGAGCCGACATGGAGCCAACGTGAGGACGAACCGGGACGGAACCGGCGGTGGGCAAAGCGGGGCATTTTCGCGTTTGCCCAGGTCAGACGTAGTGGGTCGCGTGGGGCTCGAACCCACAACCTACGGATTAAAAGTCCGCAGCTCTTATGCCAGGTCAGCTATTTTGGTGTCGCCCGATACCATTCTATCCACGTCCAGCCCCATTTCGGTGCCACGCAATGTCGGGACGTGCTAGCCCGTACCAATTCCGCCGAGCCAACAACGAGCCAACATGGCGGTGGCCATTGGTAGGCTTGACCGCTCTCAACGGTACACGTGTGTGCGCTCTGGGGCCAGGCTCAACAGGGAGGCCGACATAAGGTCGGTTTCACGCGCGGGAGCCAGCCACCGGTGATGCCACGGGCTGTTGGCGGGTTCAGGCGTGCCTGCTGGACCGTAGTGCCCGCGAGGCCGGGGGTGCACCCGACTTTCCCAGACCGCTGGCCTTCAGGGACTGAAGCGGTCTGTGGCGTCGATCGGGAGGTGCCGGGTCCGGTGTGGGGCCCATGCCTGGTCGGGCGACGTCTTTATGTGATGGCAACCGTTAATGATCAAGGCGGGAATGTGCCGGATCCGGTCGATGTTGGGGATGAGCCCTCCTCGGGGAGGAAACCGTCTCGGACCGTGGCCCATTTGGCTGGGTAGGGCGGCCAGGTCGCGCTTGTGGGGTGGGAGGACCGTGCCTCCTCGGATGGGCGGATGGGGTAAACCGTGGCATTCGTTCGGCGACGCGGTCGGGGCGGTTCTGGGTGTAGGCGAGGCCCCAGGGGTCGGCGGAGGAGGGAGGTGGGATCATTTCCGCGTGCGATATTGCCATGCTGTCCGGTTGTCGAGCGATCTTGTTCTGCTTGAGGCCTCTGGCCTGGATGGGCGAAGGCCTCCGTCGTTGCTGCGGCGCCAAGTGATGATGGTCGGTCTACCACCCCCCTCGAATCGCAATGTCCTAAATGTCCAGTCCTGTAGAAGTGCTTGAAATTGGTGTTACTGGTCGGTAGAAGGCCAGGTCAGCAAGTCTGCTCCCCGCGCACGCGGGGATGGTCCCGCGGTCCAACCCACTAAAACCGCCACCGGACCCTGCTCCCCGCGCACGCGGGGATGGTCCCCGCGCCGTCACGTCATCGCTCACCACGAACGTCTGCTCCCCGCGCACGCGGGGATGGTCCCGGGGGCTCCTTTCTCGTGATCGGAGGGGGGAACTGCTCCCGCGCACGCGGGGATGGTCCGGCACCCTATGGACACGATGGACGCGCAGCGCCCGCACGGTGTGGATGCCGAACAGCGCCTCGGCAGGAACCTTCACGGTCCCCAGATGGTCCCGCTCGATCCTGACCGCCGTGCCGCGTCCCTCGGCGGAAGGTTCCCTCATGACGCGCTGCCGAGGAAGTCGAGGATCTCCTGGGTGAGTTGGTCGGGAGCGTCCTCTGGGAGGAAGTGGCCGGCCTTGGATACGATCGACAACTGCGCGCCGGGAATGTCGCGGCAGAGCCGTTCGGCATAGCTGACGGGCTGCCACAGATCGTCCTCGCCCCATACGATCCGCACTGGCATCGTCAGTGCCGGCAGTTGTGACGAGATCTCCTGCGTGTAACGCGAGTCGTAGTGCTTGACCTGATGGGTGAAGAACGAGGCCCGGCCGGTGACTCCGTCATGCGGCAGCAGGTAGTTGCGCAGGATCGCGTCATTCATCGACTCAGGGTCGGAGACCGTCATTCGCAGTTGCCGGCTGAGCATCGAAGAGAACTCGTCCTCATCGTTGACATAGCGAAGGTCTCCGCTGTCGCGGATGATCCGGCGCCACGTCTGTGACGGCCAGGAATCGTAGGTCACCGTGTCGATCATCATCAGCTTGCGTATCCGCCGGGGCCGGCGGACAGCCAGGATCTGACCGACCGCTCCGCCGATGTCGTGCGCGATGATGTTGGCCGATTCGATGCCCAGCGCGTCCAGCAAGGCGGGGAGCAGGTCGGCCTGGGCCGCCACGGACGTGTCGCGCCCCAGCGGACGCTCGGATCGGCCGAAGCCCAGCAAGTCGTAGACCACGGTCTGGAAGCCGGCATCCCGCACTCGCGGCGCGATGTTGCGCCACAGGAAGGAGTGCGAGGGGGTGCCGTGGACGAAGACGACAGGATCGCCCTCGCCCTGCACCGAGAACGCCAGGCGCACACCGTCGACGATGATGTCGTCCTCGACGAGGGTCGCGAACCCGGCCGGTGCCTGCCGCGGCGTCATGGCGTCACCACGATCTTGCCGAAGAAGCCCTTGGCCGTGAACTCGGCCTGCGCTGCGCCGAGCTCGGACAGTGGGTAGACCGCACTGAGCAGAGGCTTGATCGCACCGCGCTCCACGAGTTCGATCACCGCGGCGAAGTCGTCATGGGAGCCGAACGATGACCCGATCACCTCCAACTGGTTGAGATAGACCGTGCGCAAATCCGCATCGACCTGAGGGCCGGCGATGGCACCGGCGACCACATACCGGCCGAGGGGCCGCAACGCCGAGAGCAGCCGGCCGAAAGCCGGGCCCCCGACCACATCGGCCACGACGTCGACCTGCCGTCCGAGCGCCTCAGCGATGTCGGTGACATCACGGCCGATGACCGCCCGCGCCCCCAGGGCCTGGACCCGCTCGGCCTTGGCCTCGCCCGCGACCGCGAACACCGTGGCGCCACGAACTCCGGCCAACTGGACCAGGGCCGAGCCCACGCCGCCGGAGGCACCCGTGACGAGAACTTCCTCGCCCGCGACCAGCCGGACACGGTTGAGCATGCGCATCGCCGTCGCATACGCCGTCGGGAACGTCGCCAGCTCCGCATCGCTGAGAGCACTGTCCACGACGTGTGCGTTCGTGGCAGGAACCGTGACAAGCTCGGCGAACCCGCCATCGCGCTCACTGCCCAGATAGTCGGTGTTCACCAGCTCCGGTTCGCCACCGGTGTAGATCATCGGGTCCGCCACGACCCGCTCGCCGATGCGGGAGGCCGCCACGCCCTCACCGACCTTGTCGATACGCCCGACGACATCGGCGCCCTGAATCCTGGGGAACGCGAACGGCTCGCGGCGCCACCCGGTCTGAACCCCCTCATCGACATTGGACCCGTATGCACCCTCACGCGTCCACACATCGGTGTTGTTCAGTGCCGCCGCCCCGACACGCACCCGCACCTCCCCGGGAGCGGGCTCAGGATCGGGCACATCATCACGCAACTCCAGGGCCTGCGGGCCCCCGAACCTCGTCAACAGCACTGCACGCACGCCGACTCCCTCAGTGAATCACTCGGTCGATCACCCGGTGTAGACCGATCGGTATAAGCCCGAGAGTGTCAAGTCCGCAGGTCGCTGTCAACCCACCGGTGGGTATACTCAAGGCATGTCACAAGGCATGGCGCCGACGCCGGCGGGACGGAGACTCCTGGCAACCGCGGCCGGACTGTTCTACTCCCACGGAATCAACGCCGTCGGCGTCGCCACGATCGCCGAACAGGCGAAAGTGACGAAGAAGACCCTCTACGACTGCTTCGGATCCAAGGACGGCCTAGTCGTCGCCTACCTGATCCAACGCCACCAGGACTGGCGACACGCACTCGAAACCCGGCTGGCAACCGACGAAGCCTCACCCTTGACGGTCTTCGACTCCTACCTCGACCACCTACGCCGCGAGCCCGAGGTCCACGGCTGCGGATTCATCAACGCGGCCGCAGACCTCCCCGCCACCCACCGCGCAATGAACGTCATCCGAGACCACAAGACACAGGTGCGCCACCAGCTCGACGCGCTCCTGCCCAGCCGCTACGACACCGCAACCACGTCCACACGCGAATCCACCGTCACCCACCTGTTCTACCTACTGGAAGGCGCCACCGTCGAAGCCGGCCTCCTCAGAAGCCTGAAGCCCCTCGAAACCTCCCGAAATCTCGCGCAGACACTGCTGAGCACGGCCATGTGAGTGAAGCGCCCCGGGGCGAATGGAGGCTCTGATGTGCCCCGCCCTCCGTGGAGTCACTTTGGTTGACTGTCGTGCCATTGACCCCATGAGAAGAGGTCGGCAGATCCCGCCCCGATGCTTCCCACACGTCCATGCCCGGGTCCGCCCGCGTCACGGACACCTCGGCGAGCCCGGTCCCGACCGCCCAGCGTGTCCTGGCACCGGACCTGGCCCGGGGCGTCATGCTCCTGATCATCGCCCTCGCCCACACGTACATCTTCACCAAGATCATCGGCGGTGAGGGAGTCGTCCTTTCCGCCGCCGACCGGGTCGCCACGGCTGGCACGATCATGTTCGTCGAGTTCCGCGGCTACCCCATGTTCGCGGCTCTGTTCGGCTACGGCCTCGCACAGATCCACCGGCGCCGGACCGAACAGGGGCACGAGTGGCCCTGGATCCGCGCCCTCCTGCGTCGCCGCGCTCGGTGGCTGATCGCGTTCGGCCTGGTGCATGTGGCGCTGCTCTTCTTCGGCGACATCCTGACCGTCTACGGCCTGGTGGCGCTGGTCTTCGTGGGGGTGCTGCGGTTCCGCGACCGGACCCTGGCGCTTCTGGCGATGGCCTTCCTGCCGGTCGGGGCGATCATCCTGGCCGTGTTCGCCGCCGAAGAGGCCATGACCGGCGAGAGCCAGTATCCGCCGATGCCGGAAGGGTTCCTGGACGAACTCCTCTTCCGCCTGTTCGTTTTCCCGATCACGGGCCTGGTGATGGTGGTCAGCACGATCGCCCCCTTCCTCATCGGGATCCTGGCGGCGCGGCACCGCCTTCTGGAGGAACCGCACCGGCACGTGCGACTCCTCCGCGCGACCGCGTTCGTCGGCATCCCACTCGGGCTGGCGGGCGGCCTGCCCCTGGCACTGGCCAAGGCCAAGGTGTGGGCTGACTACTCCCCGCTGGACGCAATGATCGCCGCTGGACTCCACCAGGTGAGCGGCTACGCGTGCGGGCTCGGCTACGCCGCCCTCATCGCCTTGGTCGCCGCCCGCCTCACCGAGCGGCAGGGCCCGGTCACCAACGCACTCGCCGCCCTGGGACAACGGTCCATGACCTTCTACCTCACCCAGTCAGTGGTGTGGGCGGCCCTGTTCGCCTCCTACGCTCTCCACCTCAAGGTGACGTCCCCGGCCATCGCCGCCGGCGTCGCGGTGGCCGTGTGGCTGGCCACCGTGGTCCTCGCGGACCTGATGCGCCGCCGGGGCGCGCACGGGCCGGCCGAGGTGGCGCTGCGGCGCCTAACCTACGGTCCGTCCCGCTGAGAGCCCCAAGCCCAAAGCCCCGGACAGAGCGCGCCGTCGTAACGCGGGGCGCTCTTTGTGGCTTCTCAGCGGCCTTACGAGCCACCTCGGAGTCAGCGTGGGGCTTGTCTGAGGCGACGGTGTCGGACTCGGTGTTCGGCGCCGCGCTGTGTCGGACTTGGCCCATCAAACAGTTCATATGAGCCGATCAACGCGGCCGAGGGCCACGCCGCGATCAGCCTCCCCACCAGCGAGGGCCCGGCCACCGCGACATTCGCCGCCAGGCTCGCCCCACTCCCGGTCACCAACAGCGCCCACGGCGGAAACCCACTGCGCCGTCTCCGGCGCCGGTAGGTGCCCAGCAGGCCGGGCTGGCGCATGAGACCAGCTCGTTCGGCGCTCTGGAGCCGGGCGCGGCCTCGGCCACCGCGTCGACGGCAGTGGAAGCCAAGCGCGTCACCGCCCCAATGCCGTGGTCACGGCGAAACCGGCGATCCACGCGGGGATCGCCTCGTAGAAGCGGGACTTCAGCTCGTAGGCGCCGGTCGCGGCGAGGGAGGCGTAGGCGGCGATCCACGTGCGGACCTCGTGCGCGGATCCGCCGCCCTCGGCGGCCATGCCGTCCGGGGTCCAGGTGTCGAACTCGGCGATCCGGCCCTGCTCGACGAGGTCCAGCAGCTGGTTGTCCCACGACGGGTTGATCGGAAGCATCATCGTGGCGCCCGCGGCGTAGTCCTGTCCGGCTTTCACGACCCGCTGCTCGCTTTTGGCGCGCTGTTCGGGTGTGGGCGCGTGGCCCTCGATGAGGGCTTCGGCGATCCGGGGCGGCGCGCCGTCGAGAACCGGTACGGGTGGGTCGTGCGAGAGACCGCCCGAGGCCAGGAAGAGTACGCGCTTGTCCAGCTGCGCGGCGGCCTCCCCCATTGCTGTGCCGAGCGCGCGGACTCGCGACACCGGGCCCAGGGGGGGCGCGACGCCGTTGACGAACACCGGCACGACCGGCACCCGGTCGATGCCGCCGAAGAGGACTTCCAGTGGCTGCGCGAACCCGTGGTCGACGGTCATGCGCGCGGAAATCGTCAAGTCGACACCGCGGTCGAGCACGCCCTGCGCCAGTGCTGTGGCGGCCTCGGTGTCCACGGACAGCGGCCCGGCGGCGGAGTCGAAGTCGCCGACCGAGCGCGACTCGGTGGCCAGGCAGAACGGTGGCATCTCCTTGTAGAAGAAGCCGTTGTAGTGGTCTGGGGCGTAGAGCACGACCAGTTCGGGGTCGAACTCACGGACGAAGGCGCGTGCATTCTCGACGGCCGCGTCGACCCGGGCCAGTACCTCGGGTTCCGGGTCGTTCTTGCCGATCAGCGGCGAATGGGACAGCCCGACAGCGGCGACGGTCATCGGTTCTCCTCCATGTGGTCCAGCACGAGCTTGCCGGTGAGGGCTCCGTCGATCATCAGCTGGAATCCTTTGTGGATCTCCGTGAGCGGCAGGACGCGGTCGATCACCGGCCGGACGCCGGTGGCCTCCAGCACGCGCAGCAGGCCCACGAGTTCACTGCGCGTGCACCCGGTCGAGCCCAGGATTCGTTGCTGCAGGTAGAAAACGCGGCCCAGGTCGGCGGGCGGGTTCATCCCGCTGGTGGCGCCCGCGATCACCACGGTGCCCCCGGGACGAAGCGATCTGAGCGAGTGCGACCACGTCGCCTCGCCCACGGTCTCGATCACCACGTCGACCTTGTCCGGGAGTCGCTCGCCCGACGGCACCGCGGCGCGGACGCCCCAGGAGAGTGCTTCGGCGCGCTTGTCCGCGCTGCGGCTGGTGGCGTAGACGACCGCCCCGGCCGCGACGGCGAGCTTGATCGCGGCGGAGGCGACGCCGCCGCCCGCTCCCTGCACGAGGACCCGATCCCCGGCACTGACGCGGGCTTGGGTGAACAGCATGCGGTAGGCCGTCGTCCACGCGACGGGCAGGCAGGCCGCCTCCTGGAACGACAGCCAGGCGGGCTTGGGCACCAGGTTCCTGCTCGGCACGGTCAGGTACTCGGCGAAGGCGCCGTCGTGCCGTTCGGAGAGCAAGGCCCGGTTCGGGTCGAGTGTCTCGTCGCCGCGGCCCGCGTCGGGATCGCCGATTACCGGGTGGACGATGACCTCGGTGCCGTCCTCGTCGTAACCGGCGGCGTCGCACCCCAGGACGATAGGCAGGAGATCGGCGGGATGCCCCACCCCGCGCAGGGTCCACAGGTCGTGCATGTTCAGTGAGGACGCGACCACGCGCACCACCGACCAGCCCGGCCGGGGCGTGGGTTTGCCGACGTCCCCCAAGACCAGGCCTGCGAGTGGATCGTCGGGGTTCTGGGAAATGGCTGTTGCTGCGAGCATCCGACCAGGAGAACCGGTACCGGTGGCGAACCCCAGCCCGTGTGCCGTTGTGCGGAACAACGGCTGGAACCCCGTCGTGACCCGGCATTTCATGAACGCATGACGTCCACCATCGAACCCGGCGCCGGAGCCGGATCCCCGGCCGCGACACCGCGTGGTGCCCTGCGACGCCCTGCGGAGCTGACCGCGAACGTCGATGTCGCGGGGCTGGTCGATGTCGAGAGTGGTCTGCTCGACCGCGCCATCTTCACCGACCTTCGGCTCTACCGGCAGGAGCTACGCCGGGTGTTCGCACCCAGCTGGCTGTTCCTCGCGCATACCGACCAGTTCCACAAGCCCGGTGACTTCTTCACCACCTACATGGGCGAAGACCCGGTCATCGTCACGCTGGACCGTAACCGCCGGATCCGCGCGTACCTCAACTCGTGCCGTCATCGCGGGGCCCGGGTGTGCCGAGCCGACTCCGGGGCCACCCGCAACTTCACCTGCACCTACCACGGCTGGGCCTACGACCTTGAGGGCAAGCTCATCAGCGTGCCCAACAAGGACGGCTACCCGGACTCGTTCCAGACGGCGGACTGGGGCCTGGTCGAGGTACCGCACCTGGAGACCTACCACGGGTTGATCTTCGGCACCTGGAATCCGGACCCGCAGCCGCTGCGGGCGTACCTGGGCGACATGGTGTGGTATATGGACGCGATGCTCGACCACGATCCGGAAGGCACCGTGGTCGTCGGTGGCGTGCACAAGTGGGTGCTGGAAGGCAACTGGAAGCTCGCCGCGGAGCAGTTCGCCACCGATTGGTACCACGTCAACATGAGCCACGCGTCGGCGCTCATGCTGCTGTCGCCGGCGGGCAAGAAGCCCAAGGAAGAGATCGTGCACCGGCAGGGCCGTCAGTACGTCGACCCGAACGGGCACGGCGCCGGGTTCCCGGTGCACCCGCGCAACCGGTTCGACGCGAAGACGGTGCACCAGTGGACCGACTACGACGCGCTGCGCGAGCGGCTCGGCGACGCGCGGGTGGACGGGCCGCTCACCAACGGGCATGCCACGGTCTTTCCGAACTTCTCCTACCTGCCGGTCAACGGCTCGATCCGGGTGTGGCATCCGAAGGGACCGGACCGCATGGAGGTCTGGTCCTGGGCCATTGTCGACAAATCGATGCCCGACGAGGTCCGCGAGGCGCAACGGCTCTACAACCTCCGCACGTTCGGCCCGAGCGGGATCTTCGAGCAGGACGACGGCGAGAACTGGAGCGAGGTCCAGGCGGTCTCGCACGGCTTCGTCACCAACAGCGTCCCGCTCAACTACCAGATGGGCCTGGGCTCCGAGCGCGAGGACGGCCGCCACCCCGGTCGGACGAGCGAGCTCTACAGCGACGCCGCCGGCCGCTCCTTCTATGGCCGGTGGCGTGAGCTGATGAACACCCCGGCCTGGCATGAACAGGAGAGACCTCATGAGTGACGGCATCCGGGTCGCCGCCCTGGACGACATCCCCGCGGGCGAAGGCATCGCCATCGACAAGTCCGTCACCGGAACCGCGGACGACATCGCGTTGCTGCGCGACGACGACGGCAGTGTCTGGGCCCTGGACGACACGTGCACGCACGAGGAGGCCTCGCTCGCCGACGGCTGGGTCGAAGGCGGTTTCGTCGAGTGCCCGTTGCACTCCAGCAAGTTCTGCCTCAAGAACGGTGAGGTGGACGGGCTGCCCGCCACGCGCAACGCCTGCCCGCATCGCGTCGAGGTCCGGGGCGGCGAGGTCTACCTGTTCCCGAACGAGGCTCCCTGATGGCCGGCCGGGTGGTGATCGCCGGTGGCGGCATCGCCGGGATGAGCACGGCGTCGGCGTTGCGGGCCGGCGGCTTCGACGGTGAGGTCACGCTCGTTGACTCGGGCGAATTCCCCCACGACCGGCCGCCGTTGTCGAAGGAGTTCCTCAAGGGGGACAAGGACATCAAGGCGATCGCGCTGCAGCCTGAGCAGTGGTACGACGACCAGTCGATCCGGCTGATCCCGCGCACATCGGTCGCGCTGCTGCGTCCGGACGCGGGCGCGGTCGAGCTGTCGGACGGCACGGGCCTGCCCGCCGACCGGGTCGTCCTGGCGACGGGTGGACGGGCCGCGCGACCGCCGCTCCCGGGAGCCGACGGACCGCGCGTGCACGTTGTCCGTGTCGCCGACGACGCCGCCCGGCTGCGGGCGGAGCTGGTGCCCGGGGCGCGGGTCCTCGTCGTCGGCGCGGGCCTGATCGGCGCCGAGGTCGCCTCTACCGCTCTCGGACTGGGGTGCGAAGTGCTGTTGGCCGACCCGGTGTCACCGCCGCTGGCGGCTGTGCTGGGGGCGGAGATCGCGGACTGGCTGCATGGCGTTCACGTGCGCCGGGGCGTGACCGTTCTGGAGCAGGGTGTCCGGTCGTTCGTGGACCGCGTCGACGGTGTCGAGGCCCGGTTCGCCGACGGCGGCTCGCGGGTGGTCGACGTGGTGGTGCTGGGCGTCGGCATGACGCCGGAGACTTCGCTCGCCGAGGCCGCCGGGCTGGAGGTCGACCGCGGGATCGTCGTCGATACACGGCAGGTGACGTCGAATCCGGCTGTCCTCGCCGTCGGCGATCCGGCAAGAGTCCGCGGTGTGTCCCGTGCGGGGCACTGGGAAGCGGCACAAGACGATGGGCGGCGAGCCGCGGCGACCATTCTCGGCCACGATGCCCCAGGCGAGCGCGCCCCGTGGTTCTGGACCGACCGGCACGGACTGCACGTTGAGGCGGTGGGGGAGATGGATCGCGCGGCCCGGACCGTCCTTCGTGGACATATGGGCGAAGCGGCGTTCTCCACGTTCGGGCTCGCCGACGGCCACGTGGTCGCGGCGGTCGCCGTCAACGACTCCACGGCGGTGCGCGCCGCGCGCCGAATGATCGACCGCCGCATCACCGTCGACGCGGAGCGCCTCGCCGACCCGGCGACCGACCTTCGCGAACTGCTGCGCGGGTGAGAGGGAAGGACACCGTGAGCATCACCACCGACACAACGGCGAAGGCGGGCCGACGCGCCAGTCGCGACCTGCACTTCGAGGTCGAGCAGCTCTACTACGAGGAGGCCGAGCTGCTCGACGACGGCCGGTTCACCGACTGGCTGGATCTGCTCGCCGACGATCTGGATTACTGGATGCCGACCCGGACCAACCGGTTGCGCCGCCAGCAGGCCCTGTCGGTGGCCGCCCGGGGGGAGGCCGCGTTCTACGACGAGACCAAGGAGAGCCTGGCGTGGCGGATCCGGCGGTTCGACTCGGGCATGGCCTGGGCGGAGGATCCTCCGTCGCGCACGCGCCATCTGGTGGCGAACGTGGTTGCCCACCATGTCGACCCCGCCGAACATCCGGACTTCGCCGAGGACGACCTGCTCGTGCGGTCGTCGTTTCTGGTCTACCGCAACCGGCTGGAGCGCGAGGAGAACGTCTTCGCCGGGCGCCGCACGGATGTCCTTCGCCGGCACGAGGACCGGTTCCTCGTCGCGCGCCGAAAGATCCTGCTCGACCAGAACATCCTGCTGGCCAAGAACATCTCCACCTTCTTCTGACAGGGGCTGTGAAAGTGACCGACGTTTCACTGAAACACCACCAGGTGACGACCTCGCTCGGGGAGATCGCCGTCGCCGAGGCCGGTGAAGGCCCGGTCCTGGTGATGCTCCACGGCGGCGGCCCCGGCGCGTCCGGCGTGAGCAACTACCACCAGAACCTGCCCGCGCTCGCGCAGCGGTTCCGCGTCGTGATGCCCGACCAGCCCGGGTTCGGCGGGAGCTACCGGCCCACCGAAGCGGACCTCGACGCCCGCTCCATCACCGAGATCACCGTCGACGCCCTCTTCCAAACCCTCGACGCCCTCGGTATCGAGCGGTTCCACTTGCTCGGCAACAGCCTCGGCGGTGCCGCGGCGATCGCGATGGCGCAGGCCAGGCCCGAGCGGGTCACCGGCCTGGTGCTCATGGCGCCCGGCGGCGGATGGCTGCCGTTCGGTCCGACACCGACCGAGGGACAGAAGGAGATGTTCCGTTATTACAACGGTGGCGGGCCGACCGAGAAGAAGATGGCGAACTTCATCCGCACGATGGTGTTCGACCACAAGCAGTTCGGTGCCGACGTCGTCAAGGCACGCTACGAGAACTCGCTGGACGAGAGCCACATCGAGTTCTACCACCGCTACAACGCCGCTTTTGCCAAGCGGCACGGCATGGACCCGTTGTGGCGGGACCTGCACAAGATCAAGGCGCCGACGCTGCTGCTGTGGGGACGCGACGACCGCACGATCACCTTCGAGGGCGCGCAGATCATGCTCAAGCAGATCCGGGACGTCCAGCTGCACGTGTTCGGCAACTGCGGTCACTGGGTCCAGCTCGAGCGGCGGCACGAGTTCGAACGTCTCGTCACCGACTTTCTGAGGGAGCGGGCATGACCGGCTGGCTGGACGGCTACAGCGCACTCGTCACCGGCGGAGGATCCGGGATCGGCCGCGCCGTCGCCGAACGGTTCGTCACCGAAGGCGCCTCGGTCACCGTCCTCGGGCGCGACCTCACCCGGCTCACCGAGGTGGTGAAATCCTCCCCGGCCCCGTCGCGGATGCATGCCGTCGAGGCCGACGTGCGCAGCTCGGAGCAACTGCACCAGGCGGTCGCCGAGACCGTCGAGCGGTTCGGCAAGCTGGACACGCTGGTCGCCAACGCCGGTATCTGGGACTACCAGCGCCAGCTGACCCGGCTGAGTGCCGAGGAGCTGGAAGCGACCTATGACGAGCTGTTCTCCATCAACCTCAAGGGCTACTTCCTCGCCGCGGAGGCGGCGTGGCGGGAGCTGGTCAAGACGCGCGGCAGCATCGTGATGACCCTGTCCAACGCCTCCTTCTACGTCAACGGCGGTGGTCCCGTGTACACCGCCAGCAAACACGCGTGCCTCGGTCTGATGCGGGAGCTGGCCTACGAGCTCGCGCCGAAGGTCCGGGTGAACGGCGTGGCCTGTGGCGGCATGAACACCGACCTTCGCGGCCCGGAGGCACTGTCCATGAAAGACCGTTCGCTGGCCGACTCGTTCGCCAAGAAGCCGGCCGACGCGGCCCCGCCGCCGATCCCGCTGTACGACTCCAGTACCGACCCGCGCGATTTCACCGCCCCGTACGTGATGCTCGCTTCCCGTGAGCAGAGCGGTCCTATCACCGGGGAGGCCATCCGGGTGGACGGCGGAATCGGGGTCCGCGGTTTCGCCCGTGCCGCGGGCGGCGACCACCTCTGACGTTCGTCGACGAGCCCTTTCAGGAGACCTGAGATGCCCTCCGAGCCTGTGGCCCTGGCACGCTGCGCGACCGGGCGCCTGCGCGACGCCTACCCGGTGAACAGCCACGACGTGGAGGTGCGACTGACCGAACCATTGCCCGCCGACGAGGTCACCAGGGTTCTGGGTCAGGCGAGCCGGGGCGTGTTCGAGCAGGAGCCTCACTGCCGGCGCGTCGTCTTCGCCGTCCCGGTCGACGATCTCGCCACGCTGGCGGCCGCCGAGTCCGCCGGGTTCCGGTACGTGGTGGACGTCGACCTCCCGGGCGCGGAGCTCAGCCTCCTCGTGGCCGAGCCCGCGTGGGTCACGGCGGTCGACATGGACCTCGACCGGGTGCCGGGCACGTGACTCAGGCAGCGGCCTTCGCCAGCACCTGCGAGGCCGCCGCGCTGACGCGCCGCACTTCCACGTTCGCGCGGTCGAGGTCGATCCGACCGGTCTGGCCGGCGACGGACAGGGCGGCCACCACGCGCCTGCCCGGCCCGAAGACGGGCGCGGCGACACAGCTCAGCCCCGACCAGCTCTCCCCGTGGTCGAAGGAGACTCCGACCTCGCGGATCCGGGCCAGCTCCGCGAGCAGGTCGTCGGAGGTGGTGATCGTGCTGCCGGTCAACTGCCGGAGCGGAACGGCCACCGCCTGCGCGGCGGCTTCCGCGTCGTAGGCGAGCAGCACCTTGCCCACCCCGGTGCAATGCGCCGGCAGGCGCCCGCCGATCCGCGACGGAGCGAGCACCGAGTGGTGGCCGTACAACTTCGCCGGGAACACCACGTCCGGGCCGTGCAGCATGGCCAGGTGGACCGTCTGCCTGGTGAGCTCGTACAAGTCCGTCAGGTGCGGCAGGAGTCGATCCCGGAGCGCCTCGTGGCGCCGCGGGTACACCGCCTGACCGAGCTCGTGGAGACGGGCGCCCAGCCGGTAGCCGGTGCCGGCACGCTCGACCACCCCGTTGCGTTCGAGCATGCCGAGCACGCGGTGCGCGGTCGACTTGCTCAGCTGCGCCCGCCGCGCGAGCTCACTCACCCCGATACCGGTGCTCGCCTGGTCACCGAAAGCCACCAGCAGACTGATGGCCTTGTCGACAGCCGCCCGGTCGTCACGGAGAACGCCGTCGCGGAGAGCTTCGGCGGCGGACGTGGTCATGGTGGATCACCTCTGCTTCGAGGACGGGAGCGTCAACTTCAGTAACCGTTCTGGCACTTCTAAGAGACAATGATGCAAAACCGCTCAGTGTTCGTCAATATTGACGGTATGTACATTAAAAGTGACGGCCGCCCCGGTGAGAACGAGCTGGTCGCGCGGAACCTCCGCCGGTACCGGCAGGAGCGCGCCATGTCCCTCGGTGAACTCGCGCGCCGTTCGGGCTTGTCCAAACAGACGCTGTCGAAGATCGAGCAGGGAGCCGGCAACCCGACGGTCGAAACCCTCTCGCTGCTCGGTGCCGCGCTGGACGTCCCGGCTCGGCGTCTGCTGACCGAGTGGGGCACGCCGGTCTACGTCCAGCGCCGCGACGATGCGGACTGGGCGGATGCCGGACAGTGGTCGGAGCGGATCCTCGACGAGACCTACGGATCGGGCTACGTGCGCACCTTGCTGCTGCGCCTTGAGCGGGGCGAAGAGGCCGACGTTATCGAGCCGCACACGCTCGGTGCCCTGCACCACCTCTATGTCGTCAGCGGCAGGCTGCGCACGGGGCCGCTGAACGAACCGGTGGATCTGTCCGCCGGCGACTTCGTGCGTTTCCCCGGTGATGTCACCCACCGGCACGTCTGCCTCAGCGACCGCGTGCTGGCGCACATGGTCACCACGATCCCGCAAGTTCGGCAGTTCGGGCCGACAGTCACCAAGGGGGGCGCCCAGGAACGTGAGGCCTAACCGCCGCAGCGGAGCGCTGGCCGCTGTAGAAGGTCAGGCGTAATGTACAGGGGACATCGTAGCGATGTACACTGGCCAACGACCGCCCGGGGCACCCTCGTCGCCCGTAGCGTTCGGACTCGGGTCGGCGTTGTTGTCTCCGCTCAGTCGGGTGCGCACCCAAGTACTGTGCGTCGAAATCCGCTCGTTCCGGGTCGGGCACGTGTACCGCAGAGCAAGGAGCATCATGACCAAGGCGGCGAAGCCGGACGCAAAGGCTCGCCTTCCCCTGACGAGAAAGGCGGTGCTCGACACCGCCTTGAAGATCGTCGATGAAGCCGGACTCGATGCTCTGACGATTCGCGCCATCGCCCGCGAACTCGGGGTCTATCCGAACGCTGTCCACTGGCACGTCGGGTCGAGGACCAACTTGGTGGGCGCGGTCGCTTCTCGCCTCTTCGACGAGATCACTTTGCCCGACCCGCGAAAGCACACATGGGACGAGTGGCTGGAGGTCGTTGCGCGGCAGTGGCGTGACGCGATGCACCAGCATCCGAACATCGCAATGGTTGCCGGTACGCACCTCGTCACCACTACCGGCGCCATGCCGATCGTGGAACGCATTCTGTCCGTCCTGTTGGATGCGGGTTTCGAGGACGAAAGTCTCGTCGATGCGTACAACGCGTTCGTCGGTTTCGTCCTCGGCTGGCTCACGGTGGAACTGTCACGGGAACCCGAGAATGCCGATCGTGGCTGGAAAGACGAGTTCGAGGAAGATCTCGACCAGTTGGACCCGAACACGTTCCCCGCCTTGACTTCCGCGATGCCTCGGATGCGGAACGCCGCATTCCTGACCCGTTGGGACTCCGGACGACAGCAACCCATGGCAGGCGCGTTCGATGCGGCGCTGACGGTGTTGATCTCCGGACTTCGGGCTTCCGTTCCGAAGCGTTGACCGGCTGGCCGCGGCGTGGACTCCTCGTCGGTGTCGATGAGACGGTCGGAGATGGTGCGTCTCAGTGCGCCCCATTCGAATCCGTTGCCGAGCGGTCCACCCGCCGCTCGCGACGGTGCCCGCGTAACCGCGGATCCTTGGGCAGGCAGGCCGGAAGCCCCCTTGCCCCTTGGGCAAAGCTATTGTTCGCTGTACAATACTGTCATGTCTGACGAACAAACACGGTCGTCGGTGGGCGAATGGCGCAGCGTGGGCGAGCTGATCACCTGGGCGGCAGCGGCATACGGTCCTGCCGATGCCTTGCGGTTCGAGGGTGAGACGATCAGCTTCTCGGAACTCGATCAGCACACCGCACGCCTTGCGCAGGTGTTCCAGGGGATGGGGATCGATCCCGGTGATCGCATCGCGATCATGCTGCCCAACGGCATCGCCTGGCCGGCCATCTGGTTGTCGGCGATCCGTGCCGGCGCGGTCGTCGTGCCGATCAACAAGCAGTACCGGTCGGCCGACCTCGAATTCGTGTTGCACGACTCTGGTGCCTCCTTGGTCGTGACCGATGACGTGCTGGTCGAACTGGTCGCCGAGGTGGCTCAGCGCTGTTCGACGGTTCCAGCGATTCGAACGGTCGGAGAGCTCGACGCGCTCGCCGCGGAGCTGTCCGGGCAGGGTGACGGTGCCCAAGGGGACGTCGAGCCGGGGGCACTCGCCAACCTGCAGTACACCTCGGGATCGACCGGATTCCCGAAGGCCTGCATGCTGACCCACGACTACTGGCTTCGGGCTGCGGATCAGATGCGGGAGCTCGCGGAGCTTTCGAGCTCCGATGTCGTCATCACGGCACAACCGTTCTCCTACATGGATCCCCAGTGGAACGTGGTCATGTGCCTTATGGCGGGTACGCCGCTCGTTGTCCTGCCCCGGTTCTCGGCGTCCGGGTTCTGGGCATCCGCCCGCGAGGCCCGCGCCTCGGTGGTCTACCTGCTCGGCACCATGCCGATGCTCCTGTTCAAGCAGCCTCCTTCCGAGCTCGACCTCGCGAACGACATGCGCGTCGTGCTGTGTTCCGGGATTCTCCCGAACATGCACCATGCCTTCGAAAGTCGGTGGGGGGCACCGTGGCGCGAGGTGTACGGGCTCACCGAGACCGGTGGTGATCTCGGCGTTCCCCTCGGCGCGGCGGACCGCACGGGAACCGGCACCGTCGGTAAGCCACTGGGGCGAAAGGACGTCCGGATCGTGGACCGGGACGGTGAGTACGTGCCCCACGGGACGACCGGCGAGATCGTCGTCTCCGGACCGCCCTCCATGACCGGCTACTGGAATCAGCCGGATCTCACGGCCGAGGTGTTCCGGGACGGCTGGTTTCATACCGGCGATCTTGGGCATCGCGACGACGACGGCTGGTTCTATCTCACTGGGCGCCTCAAGGACATGGTGCGGCGCGGGGGCGAGAACGTGTCGTGTGCCGAGGTGGAGGCAGTGGTCGTCGAGCATCCCGATGTGCAGTCCTGTGCCGTCGTCGGTGTGAGTGACGAACTGTTCGGTGAGGAAGTGAAGGTGTTCGTCCAGCCTCGGCCCGGATCGGCGCCGACGCCGGTGCAGATCCTCGAGTTCGCCCGGGAACGCCTGGCGAGGTTCAAGGTCCCCCGGTACGTGCAGTTCGTGGACAGTTTTCCCATGACGCCGTCCGAGCGGGTGGCCAAGCACGAGCTTCGTCGTCGGTTCCCCGACGACGGTGACCACGGTTTCGACGCGCTGGTGGAGGCGAAACGGACGGCCGGCCGCAGGGTGACATCGTGAACGCGACCTCGCCGACAGCGACTGACGATCGCATCGTTGTCATCGAACGCGACGACGTCGCGGTCATCCGTATCGATCGTCCGACCAAGCTCAACGCCCTCACCCGTGGCATGCGCCTCGCCCTCACCTCAGCGGTGCGCGCGTACGGGGACGGGACGCGGGCGAAGGGGATCGTCGTCACGGGCGCGGGACGTGCCTTCTCCGCAGGTAAAGACCTGTCGGAAGGATTCGAAGGGAGCTTCCAGGACTCGCTCGACGATTTCAACGACATGACGCGCGCGATCCTGGCCACGAAGGTCCCGACGATCGCGGCGATCAACGGTATCGCTGTGGGCGGAGCGGCCGAGTTCACACTGTGCTTCGATGCGCGCGTGGGCGCGCCGACGGCCGAGTTCTACTTCCCCGAGAACATGTTGGGGCTCCCCATCTCCAATGCCTCGAGTCTGCTTCTCCCGCGATTGGTCGGACCCGCGCAGGCGAACCGATTGCTGCTGGAGTCGCCTCGTACGGATGCCTCCCGCGCACTCGCACTTGGACTTCTCGACGACGTGCACGAACCCGGTGACCTGGTCGACGAGGCGGTCGAACGTGCACGGAGATGGAGCAGCCCCGGCGCGAACGGCTTAATGCTGAGCCTGCTTCGCCCCGTGCCCGATGCGGTCGAGGCCGCCATGGACAGAGAGTCGCGCGTCGCGGCCGCGATCTGGAGTGAGCTGAAGCAGTCCACCTGACCCGATCGTCCGCCGTGCGGCGGGAGTGTGCCCGCGGTGCCCGACCAGCAGAACTGGCCTGCTGGTCGGGCGTTTCCTCTCTGCGGGGCAGGTGCGGCGTTCGGGTCGCGCCGGCGGCGGCGGGGAACTTCCCGGAGGGCTACTCCACCTCGGGGAGACGGGCTGACAGTCCAGGCCAACTCGTAGTGCGACCGCGGAACCCGACGTCAACCCGACTGCATTGACCTCTGTACAAGTGCTCTTGTTCTGTGTACATTCGGAGGATCCCGATGTGACCCACGGAACACCGGGCCAGCGACGACCCGACTGCTGAGGCGGTTCCTGTAGTCCACAGGAACGACGTCAGGTCTCCCCCCGGAGGACGACCGGCCGATCGGGGCGCGGATCGCCCGCATCGTCGCTGCCCGGGGCGAGCAGTTCCCGGGCGCTACCAGCGCTCGGCTGGGCTGCTCCGCAACCAACCACACGATTGCGGTGCGTGCGGGGTTCGATCCCGGCGTGCAGTCTCAAAGAGAGTGAGTGTCCCCCTGATGTCAGAAGTTGCCAGCTCACCCACTCCTGGCGTGAGCGACCAGAGACCGGCCGGCGGCGCGCGACGCGTGCTGATATCGAGCTACATCGGGTCTGTTGTCGAGTGGTACGACTTCATGCTGTACGGAACGGCCGCAGCACTGGTCTTCAACCGGCTGTTCTTCACCGACCTGGATCCGGCGGCGGGCACGATCGCTTCGTTCGGCACCATGGCTGTCGGATATCTCGCCCGACCGCTCGGTGGCATAGTCTTCGGGCATTTCGGGGATCGGCTCGGCCGGAAGAAGATGCTGGTCACCAGTATCCTCATGATGGGCTTCGCGACCGTACTCATCGGCGCCCTTCCCACCTACGAGCAGATCGGCATCTGGGCGCCCATCCTGCTGGTCCTCCTGCGGCTCGTCCAGGGTGTGGCGGTCGGCGGCGAGTGGGGCGGAGCGGTCCTGATGACACTCGAACACGCCAAAAAGAACCGGCGCGGGCTGTGGAGCAGCGTCGCGCAGATGGGTACTCCTTCCGGCCTGCTGCTGTCGACCCTCGTGTTCTCGCTTTTCGCTGCGCTTCCCGAAGAACAGTTCCTGTCGTGGGGTTGGCGTGTTCCGTTCCTGGTCACTGTCGTCATGATCGGACTGGGCCTCTGGATGCGACTCGGTGTCGAGGAAAGCCCCGTATTCCAACGGGCTCAGGCCGCGGCGGCCGCGAAGCCGGGGGCCGCCGAACCGAAGCTGCCGCTCGTCGGCCTCCTGCGGCGAAACCCGCGACAGGTCGTCCTCGCCTCCCTGATCGGTTTCGGTCCCTTCTTCGCGAACTCGATCCTGATCCACTTCATCGTTTCGTACAGCGTCGACATCGGATACGACAAGTCGGTCACCCTGCATGGCCTGATGGTCGGGTCCCTCGCCTCGATGGTCTGCCTGCCGCTCTTCGCCGCCCTCTCGGACCGCATCGGCCGGCGACCGGTGTACCTGGCGGGCGCCCTACTCCTCGCGGCCAACTCATTCCTGCTCTTCACCATGGTCAATGCTCAGTCCTCGGGACTGCTGATCCTGGGCTTCGCGATCTCGATGGGAGTCCACGCCATGATGTACGGCCCGATGGGGGCCTTCATGGCAGAACTGTTCGGTCCACGCACCCGCTACACCGGCGCATCGATCGGATACCAGGTCGCCTCCATCGCGGGTGGGTTCGGCCCGATGATCGGTGGTGCCCTGCTGGAAGCGGCCGGCGGCCCGCCGCACACCCTGTACCTTTCCCTCTTCATGTCCGCGATGCTCGCGCTCACTGTTCTCGCCGTCGTGATCGTCAAAGAGACCAACAAGACCGACCTGGCGAGCGAGCGGCCCTGATCTCATGCAGGACATCGTGTGCTTGGAAGCCTCGGAACTCAGTGAGGGGATCGCGCAGCGCCACGTCTCGTGCCGTGAGGTCATGACGGCGCACCTCGATCACATCGAGGCCGTCAACCCGACGATCAACGCCCTCGTCGCCGTGCAACCTCGTGAGGACCTGTTGCGCCAGGCGGACGAGCGTGACCGGGAACTGGGCGCGGGGCGCCGGCGGTCGTGGATGCACGGATTCCCCCACGCGGTCAAGGACCTCACCGAGGTCGCGGGGATCCCCTTCACCGCAGGCTCTCCGATCCACCGGGAACGGATCGGGCGCATAGACGACGCGTTCGTACGGCGTCTGAGGAATGCCGGAGCGACGATCATCGGCAAAACCAACACACCCGAGCTGGGTCTCGGTTCGCAGACCTACAACCCGGTCTGGGGCACCACTGTCAATCCGTATGACACCACACGAACTGCCGGCGGCAGCAGCGGAGGCGCCGCTGCCGCCCTGGCAGCCCGTATGGTGCCGGTCGCTGACGGCAGCGATTACATGGGATCGCTGAGAAACCCCGCGGCCTTCACCAACACCGTCGGGTTCCGCCCGAGCCTCGGCCGCATTCCGAAGCCAGGCTACGTCGCCCAGTTGTCCACCATAGGACCGATGGGCCGCACCGTCACCGATGCCGCGCGCCTCTTCGACGAGGTGATGGCGAACCCTGCCACTCGGGTGCGGGGGCGGCCGGTCGGACCGGTGGTCCGAACCGGCAGATGACCTGACAGGCACACGGTTGGCGTGGATGGGCGACCTGGGCGGGCACCTCGCGTTCGAGGGAGGTCTCCTTGAGCTGTGCGAATCCTCACTCCGGGCGTTCGAAGATCTCGGAGCCACCGTGGAACACGTCGTCCCGGACTTCGACTTCGACGAACTCTGGGACGCCTTCCTCGTGTGGAGATGGTGGCATTCGGTCGACTTCGCCGAACTGTACGACGACCCGAAGACCCGTGCACAACTCAAGCCGGAAGCCCTGTGGGAGATCGAGAACGGCCTGAGGTTGAGCGCTCGCGAGATCAGTCGGGCCGCCGAGGTCCGCACCCGCTGGTACCAGGCAGTGGCGCAGCTGTTCGAACGCCACGATTTCGTCGCCGCGCCGGCAACGCAGGTGTTCCCCTTCGACGCCGCGCAGCACTGGCCCCGGGAGGTCGGGGGACGAACCATGGACACCTACCACCGCTGGATGGAGACCGTGGCTCCGTGGTCGCTCACGGGCTGCCCCGTGCTCGCGCTGCCGGCGGGCTTCGACGACCGCGGCCTACCAGCGGGGATCCAGCTGATCGGCCCACTCCGCCAGGACCTGTCCGTCCTGGCTACCGGCCACCTCTACGAGCAGCAGACCCAGTGGGTCACCCGGCGCCCACCCGAGCCGGCTCACTACCCTCAGGCAGCCAGACCGTAGCGGTCAACGAGCCGAACATCCGAACACGAGGGGTACACCAGCACACATGCCTGTCACTACCGTCCTCGGCAGCATCGACACCACCCGGCTCGGCCACACCCAGCCGCACGAACACCTGTTCTGCGATCTGCGGGGTTACCTCCGTCCAGAACACCGACAGGGGCACCCGATCGGCCTGGCGAACTACTACCGGAGCCGAGTCGACCGCGACAATGCCGAAGACATGGTCCTCGACGATGTGGAGGCTGTCGCGGACGCGCTCGAGGACTACCACCGGGCCGGTGGCGGATCCATCGTCGACGCCACCCCGCGCGGCCTGGGCCGCAGCCCGGAGACCCTCCTGCGAATCGCGCGGCGATCCCGCGTCAACATCATCATGGGATGCGGTTACTACACCCAGCCGTTCCACCCCGGTTCTGTTCACCATGACACCGAGGAAGACATCACCAACGGCATCGTTGCCGATCTCGTCGATGGTGTCGATGTCGGCGGGACCACGGTTCGGGCGGGCATCATCGGCGAGATCGGCATGTCCTCGCCGACCCATCCCGACGAGGAGAAAGTGCTCCGGGCCGCCGCCCGGGCTCAACGCCTCACCGGTGCGGCATTGTTGATACATCCGGGACGATCGCCCGAGGCCCCGCTGCAACATCTGGGCACGGTCGCCGCCGCGGGCGGCGACATCGAGCGGGTGGTGATGAGCCACATCGATCGGACGCTGTTCGACCTCGACGCCATGCTCGCCGTGGCCGACACCGGATGCGTCCTCGAGTTCGATCTGTTCGGAAGCGAAACGAGCTACTACCCGCAGAACCCAGATGTCGACCTCCCCAATGACGGGCACCGCGTCCACTACATCCGTGAGCTCGTCGACCGAGGCTACGGCAGTCAGGTGGCCATCTCCGAGGACGTGTGTCGCAAGACCCAGCTCAAACCGTACGGAGGGGAAGGATACGAGCACATCCTTCGACGCGTAAAACCGCTGATGCGGGTACGCGGCATCCGGGAGACCGACATCGAACAGATCACCGAGCGGACACCTGCCCGCCTTCTGAACCGGGACTGATGCCCCTATGGAGTCAAGCCACCATTGGTGCTGTGGCGCAAACAGAAGCCCAGCTCACATGCCATGAATGAGTTCTGGCGGCTCGTGCGACAGGTCGGTGCCATACACCTGTTTGAGGTGGTGCAGGATGTCGCGCACGCTCATGCCGTGCGCGTACAGGCTGATGATCATGTCGTCCAGGCAGCCCGCGACCCTGCCCGCGCGTTTGGGCACCAGCCCTCCCTGCCGATGAGCTGGAGTGGTCACGCCGCTTCGCCGCAGGCCGCTTACCGTTACCGAGACTTCTGCTGCGCCGACCCACCCGTGGACTATGCGGTCGTTCGACGCCCCAGTCTGCGCACAGCCCGGTGCGACGTGGCCATTCTGGAACTCCAGCAATCCCCCGGATCCTAATGGCACTAGTGCGTGCATGATCAATGGGGACCAAAATTCCAATGGTGGAACTGCGCTCAATATGGCTTCATACACGGATAGGGCACAGCGCAACCTGAGGGTGGACCATCACCTGTTCTTCCTCGCCGAACTGGAGGAGCGCCCCAATATTCCGGACTTCACCAACCGACTGATCGCGGTCGCGCCGGGTTTTGCGGCAGTCAAAACCGGTATCTTCTCGGGGTATGTGCGGCTGGTCGTCGAAATCCACCACCGGGCACCGCCCGTGAGCGTGGACGAGTGGGACGAGGCTGTAGAAGTCACACTCGAAGCCACCGAAGGTGAAATGGAGGTTGCCGCAATGATGGATTGGGCACCGCCGTTTCCGGTTCTCACGCCTGCTGGCCCGGGCCACTACCGCGCACGAGTCCACGCTCGAGGCAGGGACACCGCGATTGATTCTGCGGTGGATGATCCGGTCGAGGACTACCTGATACAGGTATGGCCAGCGCCGGCGAAACCACAAATAATCTACAAACAGAATGACAGGTACGGTGCGCAGTGGATCCTACCCGAACCTCGCAATGATTCGTAGGCTGGCATCTGTATGCGGGGGGCTTTTGTTGAATGAACATCAGCCATCGTTTCGCTCAGTGCGCCTGAGTACTCCAGCCTGAACGTGAGGTCTTGGCTGACCAGGATTGGAGCGCATTACGGGCCGCTGCCAGAACTGGCCAGGCTAACCGAATTCGCGACTCCCATCACGCTGTTCAATTACCCGCGCCAGCCGTGACCGAGCCATCCCCGCTTAGGTTCGATGACCCGTTATGTTCAAGCGCCCCTGAACGGTGCTCCGAGGAAGTATACCGATGTCATCACTAAAGGGGAAGGTTGCTGCTACCGCATTCACGGCGTTAGCATTGTTCGCACAGGGAATCGGCGCCGCCCCGGCCGCGAGGGCAGACATTCAGCACAGCCGCGTCGTCAGCGAAAATCCTGTGGACAACACTCCGCACGTCCTCGATGGAACGGTGCGAGGAGTTGCCGTCGTCGGCAACAAGGTCATCGTCGGAGGCGACTTTAGTAATCCAGAACGCTGTGACAGGATCGCCGGTAATCGAGCAGAACCATCTATTCGCCTACGACAAGACCACAGGCCTGATCGAAGAGAACTTCAAACCCCAGATCGTTTTCAAGCCCGAGACTGCCCCCATCATCTACGCCGTCGCACCGGGGCCGGACAACACCGTCTTCATCGGCGGAAGATTCGAGACCATCAACAGAACGACCGCCAAGAGGCTCGCACGGCTTAACGTGTCCACTGGAGCAGCCGACACCAGATTCAACCGGTCGACCATCGACTTTGGTGTCATCACCTCTCTCGTCTCGCGCGGAGGCTTCCTCTATGCCAGCGGTGAGTTCGGAACGATCACCGACACCGTCACGAACGAGCGCCGGTCCAATCTCGCGCGCTTGAACCCCAATACCGGGGCGGTAGACCCGGCTTTCAACATCATCGCGTCAGAGAAGCGAGCCCAAGCGGCGCAGTTCAATGTGCGGAACATGGCCGTCGATCAAGCGCACACCAATCTACTGATCAACGGCACCTTCACCAAGGTCAACGGTGAGTCACGGCCGTAGATCGCTATGATCGATCTGGCCCCCGCCCCGACACTGTCGAGTTGGGCCACCGACGACTACTCAGGTGAATGCCATCCGGACTATCCCACCTACATGCGGGACATGGATTTCTCCCCCGATGGCTCCTACTTCGTCGTGGTCACCACAGGCGGCCCCGGCTATGGGACTACACGCCTGTGCGACACCGCCGCCAGGTGGGAGTGGAGCGCCCCGGGTTGGGCGGAGGCCCTGATACCTGGAAGGGTGAGGGGTTATGGCACCCCCGAGGAAGTACTCCGCTGAGCTGCGTGAACGCGCGGTGCGGATGGTCTTTGAACTGCGTGAGCAGACCGGTGAGAAGACCGGCACGATCGCCCGTGTGGCCGACCAGCTGGGGGTGCATCGGGAGGCGTTGCGGACCTGGATCCGCCAAGCCGAGGTCGATGGCGGAAAACGTCCAGGGACCACGACCAGTGACGCGCAGAGGATTGCGGGGTTGGAGCGGGAGAATCGTGAGCTGCGGCGGGCGAACGAGATCTTGAAGGCGGCCTCGGCGTTTTT
>NZ_BAAARW010000007.1:0-1832 GCF_039532545.1 Actinomadura vinacea
TGGGGATGCTCGACCCGGCCAAGGTGCCGGGTGTGGGCGCCATGCTGGTGGGGTCGGAGCGGGTCAGCGCGCAGGTCGCGGCCGACTGGGGTCCTGGGCGGCGGGTGCGCGTCGGGTACGGGCCGACGGAGGTCACTGTGATCTCGTCCGTCGGTGTGGCCGATCCGGCGTCGGCGGAGGCGCCTCCGATCGGACGGCCGATCGCCAACACTCGTGTGTACGTGCTGGATGAGCGGCTTCAGCCGGTGCCGGTGGGAGTGGCTGGTGAGCTGTTCATCGCCGGTGCGGGTGTGGGCCGAGGCTATGGGAATCGGGCGGCGTTGACGGGTGAGCGGTTCGTGGCTGATCCGTTCGCTGGTGACGGGTCGCGGATGTACCGGTCGGGTGACCGGGTGCGGTGGCGCGCGAGCGGCGAGCTGGACTTCCTGGGACGCACGGACGACCAGGTCAAGGTGCGCGGATTCCGTGTCGAACTCGGCGAGATCGAGTCCGTGCTCGCCAGTCACCCGGGCGTGCGGGCGGCCGTCGTCGCCGCCGTCGGAGAGGGGGCCGACCAGCGGCTCGTGGCCTACCTCGTACCGGCCGACCAGGCCGAGGGCATCCCCGACGTCGCAGGGCTGCGGGCCCGTGCGGGAGAACGGCTGCCTTCCTACATGCTCCCCGGCGCGTTCGTCGAACTGGCCGGGCTGCCGCTGACACCGAACGGCAAGGTCGACCGGGCCGCGCTGCCCGCCCCCGACGGCGCCCGGCCGGAACTCGGCGGGTTCGTGGCGGCGTCGGGCGCGACCGAGGAGGCGCTGGCCGGAGTCTGGGCGCAGGTGCTCGACGTCGAACGCGTCGGTGCCGAGGACAACTTCTTCGAGCTGGGCGGGAATTCACTGCTGGCCACTCAGGTGGCGGCCCGGATCCGGCGGGTGTTCGGGGCCGAGGTGCCCATGACGGCGCTGTTCGACGAGCCGACCGTACGCGGGCTGGCCTTGGTGATCGATGCCCTGGGGCAGGATGACACGGCGCCGCCCATCACGCCGACCGGCCGGGACCAGGACCTGCCGCTGTCGTTCGCGCAGCAGCGGCTGTGGTTCATCGACCAGCTGGAGCCCGGCTCGACCGAATACAACGTGCCGTCGCCGGTGCGTTGGTCCGGCGAGGTGAACGTCGGGGTGCTTGAGGCGGCCTTGGGTGCACTGGTGGCGCGCCATGAGGTGCTCCGGACCCGGTTGGTGGCGGACGCCGGCGGCGTGGCGCGGCAGGTGATCGATCCGCCGTCGCCGTTCCCGCTTCCGGTGCTGGACGTCTCCGGTGCCGAGGACCCACCGGCCGCTGTCGAGGCGCTGGTGGCGGCGGACGCCGGGGCGCCGTTCGATCTGTCCGCCGGCCCGCTGATCCGCGGGTCGCTGGTCCGGCTGGGCGCCGGCGACCACCTGCTGGCGCTGACCATGCATCACGTCATCGGCGACGAGTGGTCGGGACGGGTGCTTCGCCGTGATCTGACGGCGCTTTACGACGCGTTCCGGGCGGGCCTGCCGGACCCGTTGCCGCCGTTGCCGGTGCAGTACGCCGATTTCGCCGTGTGGCAGCGGCAGTGGCTGACCGGAGACGTCCTCGACGGGCAGCTGGAGTACTGGCGGGAGCGGCTGGCCGGAGTACCCGTGCTGGACCTGCCGGCCGACCGGTCCCGGCCGCCGGTGCGCCTGCCGGACGGAGCGGCGATCCGGTTCCGCGTGCCCGAGGAGACCGCCGACCGGCTGCGTGCGGTGTCCCGGGTGAGCGACGCGTCGATGTACATGACCTTGCTCGCCGCCTATCTGGTCATGCTGGCCCGTTACTCCGGT